>NZ_CP107921.1:4440000-4652500 GCF_036014215.1 Streptomyces sp. NBC_00440 | reverse complement strand
GACAGTGTGCGGCTCTCCCTTCTCACCTATCCGGCGCTGATGGCCGCGGACATCCTGGCGTACTCGGCCGACGAGGTTCCGGTCGGTGAGGACCAGACGCAGCATGTCGAGCTGACCCGGGATCTGGCCGTGCGGTTCAACCAGCGGTACGGGCACACCTTTGTGGTACCGAAGGCCATTGAGCCCGCGGTGGCCGCGCGGGTCATGGACCTTCAGGACCCCACGTCGAAGATGGGGAAGTCGCACGCCTCGGGTGCGGGGATCGTCTATCTCCTGGACGAACCCGCTGTGGTGCACAAGAAGGTCATGCGGGCCGTGACCGACAGCGGTTCGGAGGTCGTCTACGACCGGGCCGCGAGTCCCGGGGTCGCCAATCTGCTGGAGGTGCTGGGCGCCTGTACGGGGGAGGAGCCCGGAGCGCTCGCCGGGACGTACGCGTCGTACGGGGCGCTGAAGAAGGACGCGGCCGACGCGGTGGTCGAGCTGCTGCGGCCGCTCCAGAAGAGGCATACGGCACTGGTCGCCGATCCCGGGTATCTGGAGGAGGTCCTCAGGCGGGGCGCCGCGCGGGCACGGGCGATGGCCCGGCCCACGGTCGATGCCGCGTACCGGGCCATCGGGCTGCTGGAGCCGTAGCCGTCGCCGGCTGGGGGTGGCGGGTCAGCCGTTGCCGGAGGCCAGTTCGCGGCTGCGGTCGCGGGCTGCCTCCAGGGCGGCGATGAGAGCGGCCCGTACGCCGTGGTTCTCCAGCTCGCGGATCGCGTTGATCGTGGTGCCCGCCGGGCTGGTGACCGCCTCGCGCAGTTTCACCGGGTGTTCGCCACTGTCCCTGAGCATCACGGCAGCGCCGATGGCAGCCTGCACGATCAGGTCGTGCGCCTGGGCGCGCGGCAGGCCGAGGAGGATTCCTGCGTCGGTCATCGCCTCGACCAGGTAGTAGAAGTACGCCGGGCCGGAGCCGGAGAGTGCGGTGGCCGCGTCCTGCTGCGTCTCCGGGACGCGGAGGGTCTTGCCCACACCGCCGAAGATCTCATCGGCGTGGACCAGGTGTGCCTCCGTCGCGTGGCTGCCGGGCGAGATGACGGACATCGCCTCGTCCACCAGGGCGGGGGTGTTCGTCATGACCCGGACGACCGGGGTGCCGGCGGCGAGGCGCTCCTCGAAGAAGGAGGTGGGGATGCCGGCGGCGCCACTGATGACCAGGCGGTCCGCGGGGACGTGGGGGGCGAGCTCGTCCAGGAGCTTGCCCATGTCCTGCGGCTTCACCGTGAGGATGAGGATGTCGGCTCGCTCGGCCGCTTCCTGGTTGGTGACCGGTTCCACGCCGTAGCGGGTACGGAGTTCTTCCGCTCGGGCAGGGCGGCGGGTGGTGACGAGGAGGTTGGCGGGGGGCCAGCCCGCGCGGAGCATTCCGCTCAGGAGGGCTTCGCCGATCTTGCCGGTGCCTAGGACTGCGACTGTCTGGGCCATGGCTCTGTTCACCTCGCCGGTTGGGGCTTTCTGCCTGTCCGTCTGTCTGTCTCTTCCGTTCCCGGGTCATCCTTGCATCGGGGTGGTGGGTGGGCGCGGGGGTGTCC
Organism: Streptomyces sp. NBC_00440; assembly: GCF_036014215.1. NCBI lineage: Bacteria > Bacillati > Actinomycetota > Actinomycetes > Kitasatosporales > Streptomycetaceae > Streptomyces > Streptomyces sp. NBC_00440. The sequence continues at coordinate 4,650,923 of NZ_CP107921.1, read as the reverse complement.
GACGGGTGGTACGTGGGGGGGCGGTCTCCCCTCGGACTCCCCCTGTTACGTCGTCCGGCGGCGCAGTGTTGCCGCGCCCAGGGTCAGGACCAGGAGTGCGCAGCCTCCTACGATCCCGATGTCGCGTACGAACGTCGTCGTTACCGCGCTGTGGTGCATGACCTGGTTCATCGCGTCCACCGCGTACGACATCGGCAGCACGTTGGAGAGGCCCTCCAGGAGCGGCTGCATCTGGTTCCGTGGGGTGAACAGGCCGCAGAGCAGCAGCTGGGGGAAGATCACCGCCGGCATGAACTGGACTGCCTGGAACTCCGAGGCCGCGAACGCCGAGACGAACAGGCCCAGCGCCGTGCCCAGCAGTGCGTCCAGGAGGGCGACCAGGAGCAGGAGCCAGGGGGAGCCCGTGACGTTCAGGTCCAGGAGCCAGACCGAGAGGGCCGTGGCCAGGGCGGACTGGACGATGGCCAGGAGGCCGAAGGCCAGTGCGTACCCGGCGATGATGTCGGCCTTGCCGATCGGCAGGGACAGCAGGCGCTCCAGGGTGCCGGACGTGCGTTCGCGCAAGGTCGCGATGGAGGTCACCAGGAACATCGTGATCAGCGGGAAGATGCCCAGCAGCGACGCGCCGATCGAGTTGAACGTCTGCGGGGACGCGTCGAACACGTACCGCAGCAGCGTGATCATGACGGCGGGGATCAGCAGCAGGAGCGCGATCGTGCGGGGGTCGTGGCGCAGTTGGCGCAGGACCCGGCTGGTGGTGGCGAGGGTGTGGGTGACGTTCACCGGGCCCTCTTCCGTGCCGCGTCGACCAGGTGGAGGAAGGCCGCCTCGACCGTCGGGGCCTGGGTGCGGGTGCGCAGTTCGTCCGGGGTGCCTTCGGCCAGGATCTCGCCCTCGCGCATGAGGAGCAGGCGGTGGCAGCGCTCCGCCTCGTCCATGACGTGGGAGGACACGAGCAGGGTGGTGCCGTCGTCGGCCAGGCGGTGGAACAGGGCCCAGAGGTCTCTGCGCAGCACCGGGTCCAGTCCTACGGTCGGTTCGTCCAGGACCAGGAGTTCCGGACTGCCGAGCAGGGCCACGGCCAGGGAGACTCGGCTGCGCTGGCCGCCGGAGAGGCTGCCCGCCAGGGCGGTCGTGTGCGTGGTCAGGTCGACCTGTTCGATGACGCGCGGGACGTTGGCGCGGGCGCCGAGGATCGATGCGAAGTAGTCCAGGTTCTGCTCGACGGTGAGGTCGTCGTAGACGGACGGGGCCTGGGTCACATAGCCGATACGACTTCGCAGCGGGGCGGCGCCCGCCGGGTGGTCCAGCACCGTGAGGGTGCCGGTGACCTTGGCCTGGGTGCCGACCACCGCCCGCATCAGGGTGGACTTCCCGCAGCCGGACGGGCCGAGCAGACCGGTGATCCGGCCGCGGGGGACGGTGAAGTCCAGGTCGCGCAGGACGGTTCGCGAGCCTCGGACCACGGACAGGCCCCGGGCGTCGATGGGGGGTGGCGGTGCCGCCGGGTGGTCCGGTGCGCAGCTCGGAGATTTATTCATCACGTGGTGAATAATTCTCCCGCCGGGTTGGTTCCGTCAAGGGACGTCGCCTGCCGGGGTGCGCGTCCGCCGGGTGCGCTGTCGCCGTCAGCGGATCGCCACGCAGAGGTCGACCGCGTACGCCTCGCTCACCATGCCCTGCGGGAAGAGGTCCCTCAGGACGGTGCGCTCCTGGTCGGCGAACTCCCTGGTGGCCTCCTCCCCCGCGACCAGGAACACGGAGTGGCTGGCCAGATTGGCGAGGTGGGTGTCGATGGAGACCTCGCGGGTCCAGTGGACGGTGCGGTCGGCGAAGTCCAGGCCGCCGGTCTGGAGTGTCCGCGCGGCCGTGCCGTGCGCGCCGAGCACGATGTCGGAGCCGCCGAAGAAGCGCTCGATCCTGTTCTTCTGGTCGGCGATCCACTGCACCCCGTGGTCCGCGATGTTCCACCAGAGGGCGAGCGCGCCACCGGGACGCAGGACGCGCATCGCCTCGGGTGCCGAACGGGCCGGGTCCGTCCAGTGCCAGGCCTGGGCGTACGTGATGAAGTCCGCCGACGCGTCGGCGAGCGGGAGGTTGTTCCCGTCGCCGCGCACCACCGGTACGCCGGGCAGCGTGCGGCGGAACTGTTCCGCCATGCCGTCGCCCGGCTCGACCGCGACGATCCGGGCGCCGCGCTCATGGAGGAGGGCGCTGGCTATACCCGTGCCCGCGCCGACGTCGGCGACCCGGGCGCCGGCCAGCGGGCGCCCCGCGAGTTCTTCGACGGCGTCGAGGAGGGCGGGCGGATAGGACGGGCGGTTCGCCGCGTAGGCGGCTGCTGCCGCGTTGAAGGAGTGGGCGCGTGAGGTGGTTGTCATACGCCAATTCTGCGCGCACCTCAGGGTTTTGGCTCCCACGTCGGGGGTGCGTCAGGGGCATCCCCCATAGCCTTCGGCAGGTTCGCGGCGGACCGTTGAGGCATGACGCAGAACCTTGGAAAGTCCGGGTCGGAGATGTCCGGATCCGAGCAGCGCAGCCTGGCCGTCGCCTCCGCGACGCTCGGGCCGTGGCGGTCCGCCGCGGCCGTCGGCGCGATGGGTGGCGCGGTCTCGTTCGGGATCGCGGCGCTCGCCGAGGGGGTGGGGGCGCACGCCGTGACCACCGCGGTCTCGGTCGCGCTCACGCTGTTCTTCATCGTGGGCGGCGCGGGGGCCGCGCTCGGCGGGCGGCAGGCGGCGCGGGTCGACCAGCGGATCAGGCGGTGGTCCGCCGCGCATCCCTGGCGGGTCGCGGCCGTGCCCGCTGTGCTGATGGCTGTCAGTGACGTTGTGGTGCGCCAACTGCTCGGATCGGAAAGCTTTTTCAGCAGTTTGGGGGACGCGGTGTGGCGCGGTGTTGTCGTCGGTGGAGTCGTGGGGCTTGTGGGGAGGTTCGGGGGGCGGCGGGGGTGAGAGCCGGTCCGGGGTACGGGTGACTGCGCTGGTTGCCGGTCCGGTTCCGGTGGCTGCTCCGGCTTCGGGGGAGGTCAGTTCGCCGGTTTCCGTACGGCCGTGAGGTTGATGACGTACTCCTCCCGCACTCTGCCCTCCGGGAAGATCCGCAGCAGTTCCGCCCGCTCGTCCGCCAGGGCCCGGGCCGCCTTCTCCTCGGGTGCGGCTGCCACGTACGAGCGGCTGCTCAGCTGGGCGATGTGGGTGTCGATGTCCACCTCGCGCGACCATTGCAGGCGTCGGAAGGCCGGGGTCAGGCCGTCGTACAGGGTCTTGATGATCACGGGGGCCTTCGGCGCCGTCCCGTAGCGGTAGTACTCGGGGAGCCGCTTCTTCAGCCGCGCCTCCTGGTCGGCGGCCCAGCGGACGGACGGGTCCGGGACGTTCCACCAGAGGGCCAGTACCCCGCGCGGCTTCAGGACCCGCAGGGCTTCGGGGACCGAGCGGGTCGGTTCCGTCCAGTGCCAGGCCTGCGCGTATGTGACGAAGTCGGCGCAGCCCGAGGCGAGCGGGAGCGCGTCGCCCACGCCCTGCACCAGCGGCACACCGGGGAGGGCGGAGCGCAGCTGTGCGGCCATGCCGGGGCCCGGTTCGACCGCCACCACCTCGGCGCCGCGGTCCCGCAGCAGTCCGGTGGCGATGCCCGTGCCCGCGCCGACGTCGACCACGTACGCGCCCTTGAGCGGGCGGTGCGCCATCGCTTCCACGGCGTCGAAGAGCTCGGGCGGGTATCCGGGGCGCGCTGCGGCGTACTGGGCGGCGACCGGGTCCGAGGACAGTGCGAGTTCCGTCATATCTGACATCTTCGTGGCGGACGGCCGCAGGGAACAGAGGCAGGGGCGGGGGGAGACAGGGGGCCGGCCAGGCAGCAGGGCATGGGGCAATGGGGCACAGATGGGCTCACGCCCCGGGGTTCCTGGATGGCGGGGTCCCCGGAGGGCGGGCCGGGTGCGTGCGTCCTCAGCCGCGCTTGGACTTCGGCTTCCTGCGGGCTGCCGGGTTTCCGGCGCGGGCTCCCCGGCGCTTCTCGTACGCCGCGGCGGCCGTCTCGTACTCGGTGCGGCGCAGTTTCTCGCCGGGGGCCTCGGTCAGGGAACGGATGAAGTACGCCAGGAGCGAGCCGATGAAGCCGATCGCCTTCAGGCTGCGCAGGGATTCCTCGCGGGCCGGATCGGCGGGGCGGCGGCGGAAGCCGTCCCAGGTGCGGGCGAAGGCGACCGCGCTGCAGACGGCGAAGACGGCCACGAAGAGGGCGGAGGCGAAGCTGCCGATGTCGGCGGTCTGCACACCCTGGTAGGCGAGCCGCGTCACGAAGCACGCGGCGACCGTCGTGACCAGCGCGCCGGCCGCGACCGCGGCGCGCCGCAGCCCGTATCCGCTGTCGCGGCCGACCCAGGTCGTACCGAAGAAGCGGATGGTCTCGGGCTGCGGCCCGCCGGGCGTGCGGTCCTGGCCGGTCCGGCCGGCCCTGCCGCCCGGAGCGGCGGTCTTCGCGGTGCCGTCGCCGTTGTCGCCGTTCTCGCCGTTGTCGCTCACGGGCCCGATTATCCCTCTATCCCTCGCTGCCGGGCGGCGGACGGCCGCCGGGGTCCAGCGGGTGTGGTTCGAGCCGGTGGAGTCCACGCGGGCCCGGTGCGGTTGTTCAGCCGCAGTGGGTCCATGGGCTGGTGTACGTGTACGTACCGACACCGGCCTCGATCATGCCGCCCCACTGCACGCAGGAGTGGACGGCCTTGAGCCGCACCGGGCCCGCGTACGAGGAGAACGTGCCCTGGTCCTTGGCCTGGCCCTTGCCGTCGCCCTGGACGTCGATCCAGGCCCCGGTGGGCAGGGCCATGCCCGCGGTGGCGCGGCTGTGGTCGGTGACGACGCAGTTGTAGCCGGTCGTCGCGTTGTAGAGGAGATGGACGCGGGCGAATTCGACCCGCCCGTTGGTGAAGGTGTGGGAATCGATCTCCCGGTAGCCGGAGCCGCAGATGCTCGCCGGTGTGGCGGCGGGTGCCACGGCGGGCACTGCGGCGGGCGCGGCAGCGGGTGCCGCGGTCGCCGGGACGATCCCGAGCGCCGCGAGGCCTCCGACGGCTGCCGCGATGACGGCCGGCCTCTGGATGAACCGGCGGATGAGCCGGGGGACGGACCGGCGGACGGACCGGGCGGTGGACTGGTGGGTGGGCTGAAGCGTGGGCTGACGGGTGGGCCGGCAGATGGGCTGACGCATGGTGCCCCCAATGGTGACCAAGGCAGGGAAGGGGGCAGCGTAACGCACCGGCCCGGACACACACAGTGACGAAAAGGTGTGGGTCCGGGCCGGCAGGCGGGTCGGTGCGGCGGGTCAGCCGAGCTTCGAGACGTCCCTCACGGCGCCGCGGTCGGCGCTGGTCGCCATCGCCGCGTACGCCTTCAGCGCCTGCGAGACCTTGCGTTCGCGGTTCTTCGGGGCGTACACGCCGTTCAGTGCGGCGCGGCGGGTCGCCAGCTCCTCGTCGGAGACCAGCAGCTCGATGGAGCGGTCCGGGATGGCGATGCGGATGCGGTCGCCGTCCTCGACGAGCGCGATGGTGCCGCCCGCTGCCGCCTCGGGCGAGGCGTGTCCGATCGACAGGCCCGATGTACCGCCGGAGAAGCGGCCGTCGGTGACCAGGGCGCAGACCTTGCCGAGGCCGCGGCCCTTCAGGAAGGACGTCGGGTAGAGCATCTCCTGCATACCGGGGCCGCCCCTGGGGCCCTCGTAGCGGATGACGACGACGTCGCCCGCGGTGATCTCCTTGCGGAGGATCTTGTCGACGGCCTCCTCCTGGGACTCGCAGACCACGGCCGGGCCCTCGAAGGTCCAGATCGACTCGTCGACGCCGGCCGTCTTCACGACGCAGCCGTCCACGGCCAGGTTGCCCTTGAGGACCGCGAGGCCGCCGTCCTTGGAGTACGCATGCTCGACGTCACGGATGCAGCCGCCGGCCGCGTCCGTGTCGAGGGTGTCCCAGCGCTCGGACTGCGAGAAGGCCTCGGCGGAGCGGACACAGCCGGGGGCCGCGTGCCACAGCTCGACCGCCTCGGCCGACGGGGAGCCGCCGCGCACGTCCCAGGTCTTCAGCCAGTCGGCCAGCGACGGCGAGTGGACCGAGTGCACGTCCTCGTTGAGCATCCCGCCCCGGTACAGCTCACCGAGGATGGCGGGGATGCCGCCGGCGCGGTGCACGTCCTCCATGTAGTACGTGCCGCCGGGGGCGACGTTCGGCGCGACCTTGGACAGACACGGGACGCGGCGCGAGACCTCGTCCATCTCGGCCAGGCCGTACGGCAGTTCGGCCTCCTGTGCGGCGGCGAGGAGGTGCAGGATCGTGTTGGTCGAGCCGCCCATGGAGATGTCGAGCGCCATCGCGTTGTCGAAGGCGGCGCGGGTGCCGATGGCGCGCGGCAGGACGGTCTCGTCGTCCTGCTCGTAGTAGCGCTTGGCGATCTCCACGACCGTGCGGCCCGCGTTCTCGTACAGCGCCTTGCGGGCGGTGTGGGTGGCGAGCACCGAGCCGTTGCCGGGGAGCGCCAGGCCGAGGGCCTCGGTCAGGCAGTTCATCGAGTTGGCCGTGAACATGCCCGAGCAGCTGCCGCAGGTGGGGCAGGCGTTCTCCTCGATACGGAGGATGTCCTCGTCCGAGACGTTCTCGTCGACCGCGTCGCTGATGGCGTTGATCAGGTCGAGCTTGCGGACCGTGCCGTCGACCAGGGTCGCCTTGCCGGCCTCCATCGGGCCGCCGGAGACGAAGACCGTGGGGATGTTGAGGCGCATGGCGGCCATCAGCATGCCCGGGGTGATCTTGTCGCAGTTGGAGATGCAGATCAGGGCGTCCGCGCAGTGTGCCTCGACCATGTACTCGACGCTGTCCGCGATCAGGTCGCGCGAGGGCAGGCTGTAGAGCATCCCGCCGTGGCCCATCGCGATGCCGTCGTCCACGGCGATCGTGTTGAACTCGCGGGGCACCGCGCCCGCCGCCTTGATCGCCTCGGAGACGATCCGGCCGACCGGCTGGAGGTGGGTGTGGCCCGGGACGAACTCGGTGAACGAGTTGGCGACCGCGATGATCGGCTTGCCGATGTCCTCGCTCGCTACGCCCGAGGCTCGCATGAGGGCACGGGCGCCCGCCATGTTGCGGCCGTGGGTGACTGTGCGGGACCTCAGCTCGGGCATCGTGGCTCGCTCCTTAGGCAGATGTGACTGCCGTCGAGCGTACGCCTGCCCTCCAAGATCCGGACGCCTCGTCCGGATTACGGGACGGACGGGGGGACGGTTCACGGGGCGGGAGGAGCCTGCCACGGGCCGCCCGCGGCCTCACTCCGTCAGGTACCTCTGCAGCGTCGGGGCGACCATCGCCACGATGTCGTCCACCTCGGCCGACGCCATCGGCTCCACCTCGATCACGTACCGCATCATCGCGATGCCGATCATGTGCGAGGCCGCCAGCTCCGCCCGGAACTGCGGGTCCGGTACGTCGAGGTCCGCCGCCACCCGGCCGAGTACGCGCTGGAACACGAAGCCGCGCAGTACCTTCCCCGCCGCCTCGTGCGTCAGTGCCGAGCGGATGATCGCCAGCAGCGGGGTGCGGGTCGCCGGGTTCTCCCAGGCGCCGAGGAAGGAGCGGGCCAGCCGCTCACCGATGCCGTCGGGGCCCGCTTCGAGCAGCGAGGTCACGAGCTGGACGGGCTCCATGGTGACCTCGATCGCCGCCTCGAAGACCTCGTCCTTCGTACCGAAGTAGTGGTGGACGAGCGCCGGGTCGACCCCCGCCGCCTTCGCGATGGCGCGTACGGAGGTCTTGTCGTACCCCCGCTCGGAGAACTCCCTGCGGGCCGACTCCAGGATGCGTTCCCGCGCACCGCCGCCCTCGGCCGCCCGGTCACGCGGCGGGCGGCCCCTGCGACGCGCGGGGGCGGGACCGGGCGCGGGGGCGGACTCGGCGCCGGTGGGGGCGCCGCTGTCGCCGCCGGCCGGGCCGGGCCGGGGTGTCATGGGTGGCGGACCCGGGTCGCCAGGTGGAGGCGGGTGAAGGCGAGGGCCTCCGCCAGGTCGGCCTCGCGCTCCGCCGTGGACATCGCGCGGCGGGTGTTGACCTCGATGACGACATGGCCGTCGAAGCCGCTGCCCGCGAGCCCTTCGAGCAGCTCGGCGCAGGGCTGTGTGCCGCGGCCCGGCACCAGGTGCTCGTCCTTGCCGGAGCCCCGGCCGTCCGCGAGGTGCACATGGGCCAGCCGCGGGCCCATCCGGCCGATCATCGCCATCGCGTCGGTACGGGCGGTCGCCGTGTGCGAGAGGTCGGCCGTGAAGTGGCGGTAGTCGTCGCTGGTGACGTCCCAGTCGGGGGCGTACGCGAGCATCTCGCGGTCCCGGTAGCGCCACGGGTACATGTTCTCCACGGCGAACCGCACATCGGTCTCGTCCGCCATCCGCCAGATCCCGTCGACGAAGTCACGGGCGTACGAGCGCTGCCAGCGGAAGGGCGGGTGGACGACGACGGTGGAGGCCCCGAGCCGCTCGGCGGCCGACCTGGCGCGCTGGAGTTTGGTCCAGGGGTCGGTGGACCAGACCCGCTGGGTGATCAGCAGACACGGCGCGTGTACGGCGAGGACCGGCATCCGGTAGTGGTCGGAGAGTCTGCGCAGCGCCTCGATGTCCTGGCTGACGGGGTCCGTCCACACCATGACCTCGACGCCGTCGTAGCCGAGGCGCGCGGCGATCTCGAAGGCCGTCGCCGTCGACTCCGGATACACGGATGCCGTGGACAGCGCGACCTTCGCATCCGGGATGCGCACCACTGGTTCTGCCACGGAAGACAGCGTACGGGCCGCGCCCGGGGACCTTCGTCCGGATCCCGGGCGGATCGGGACGAGGTCCTACCTGACCGGCAGGTGGTCGAGGCGGCGCAGGATGACGCCCTCGCGCAGCGCCCAGGGGCAGACCTCCAGCTCCTCGACCCCGAGCAGGTCCATCGCACCCTCCGCGACCAGCGCTCCGGCGAGGAGCTGGGGGGCGCGGTCGGCGGAGACCCCGGGCAGCCGGGCGCGCTCCGCCGAGGTCATCGCGGCGAGCTTGGGGACCCAGTCCTCAAGTGACTTACGACTCAGTCCGCGCGGCACGTACGGGCCGTCGCCGGAGCGCGCGGCGCCCGCGATGCGCGACAGCTGCTTGAAGGTCTTGGAGGTCGCGACCACCCGGTCCGGCCTGCCGAAGCGGGTGAACTCCCCGACGGTCCTGGCGATCTCCGCGCGGACATGGCGGCGCAGCGCCCTGACGTCCTGCGGGTCGGGTGAGTCGTCCGGCAGCCAGGCGTGGGTCAGCCGGCCGGCGCCGAGCGGCAGCGAGACGGCCGCGTCGGGGTCCTCGTCGATGCCGTACGCGATTTCGAGGGAGCCGCCGCCGATGTCGAGCAGCAGCAGCCGGCCAGCGGACCAGCCGAACCAGCGGCGGGCCGCGAGGAAGGTGAGCCGGGCCTCGTCGGCGCCGGTGAGGACCTGGAGGTCGACGCCGGTCTCGTCGCGCACCCGGGTGAGGACGTGGTCGGCGTTGGTCGCCTCGCGCACGGCGGAGGTCGCGAACGACAGGACGCTCTCGGCGCCCTTGTCCTCGGCGGCCTGGAGCGCGTCGTTGACGGTGGCGACCAGCCGGTCTATGCCCTCGGGGCCGATCGCTCCCTCGCTGTCGAGCAGTTCGGCCAGGCGCAGCCCCACCTTGTGCGAGTGCGCGGGCAGCGGTCGGGCGCCGGGGTGGGCGTCGACCACCAGCAGGTGGACCGTGTTCGAACCGACGTCGAGGACTCCGAGTCTCATGGACGGAACGCTACTGGGCGCGGGCAAGCGGGTGGCTGTCCGGGCTGATGGGGGCGGTGTCCCCGCACTGTCCCCGTACGCTGGGTGCGTGCCAAAGACGAAAAAGGCGAAGCCGGGCAAAGCCACCAAGCAGCCGAAGCCGAAGAGTGCCCAGAAGAGTAGCGACGAGCGCAATAGTGACGAGCGCGTCAATGACGAGCAGGGTCTGGACTTCGCCCGGGCCTGGGTCGAATTCCCGGACCCCGCCGATGACGAACAGGTCTTCCGCTGCGACCTGACCTGGCTCACCTCGCGGTGGACCTGCATTTTCGGCAGCGGCTGCCAGGGCATCGAGGCGGGCCGCGCCGACGACGGCTGCTGCACGCTGGGGGCGCACTTCTCGGACGAGGAGGACGAGCAGCGGGTGGCCGGTCATGTGGAACGGCTCACGCCGGACCTCTGGCAGTTCCACGACGTCGGTACGGAGACGGGGTGGGTCCAGCTCGACGAGGACGGGGAGCGCCAGACACGGCGCTGGGAGGGTTCCTGCATCTTCCAGAACCGGCCCGGGTTCGCGGGCGGCGCGGGGTGCTCGCTGCACATCCTGGCGCTGCGGGAGGGCAAGGAACCGCTGGAGACGAAGCCGGACGTCTGCTGGCAGCTGCCGGTCCGCCGGACGTACGACTGGATCGAGCGGCCCGACGATTCGCGGGTGCTGCAGATCTCCATCGGCGAGTACGACCGGCGCGGCTGGGGTCCCGGCGGCCACGACCTGCACTGGTGGTGCACGTCGGCGACGTCCGCGCACGGCGCGGGTGACCCGGTCTATGTGACGTACCGGCCGGAGCTGATCGAGCTGATGGGCGCACCGGCGTACGACCGCCTGGTGGAGCTGTGCGAGGAGCGGGTCGCGGCGCTGCTCCCGATGGCCCCGCACCCGGCCGACCCTCGGTAGGACCGGCAGCGTCCGAGCCAGGGCTGGTTCGCGGGCCGGCCCTGGTTCGCGGCCGGTCCTGGTTTCCGGCCGGTCCTGGTTTCCAGAGCGGCCGGACCGCTGGTTTCCGGGTACGGCTTTCTCGTTACGGGTCTCTCGTTACGGGTCTCTCGTGGCGGCTTTCCCGTTACGACGCTGAAGGTGTGCCCGGGGTCGACGGCGGTGCTGTCGTCGGGGAGTCCGAGACGGTCGGGGTGGGGCTGGGCGTCGGGGCCGAAGAGGTCGGTGTCGGCGTGGGCGTCGGGCGGCCCGAAGGGGCCGGTCCCGAGGACGGACCGTTCGACGGGGTCGGGCTGCCGTGGCCGTGGTGACCGTGCCCATGGCCGTGGCCCCGGCCGTGGTTTCCGTCGCCCCGGCCGTACCCGTGGATCGACACGACGGCGCCCGACGGGTCCAGGGCGATCCGGGCCGACCAGGCGCCCGACGGTTCGCTGCGGTGGTCCACGTACACCCGGATCGTGATCGAGCCGCCCGGCGACAGGACGCCCGACGAGCTGCTGAGGTAGAGCCACGGCGCGCTCCTGGTGGCCGACCAGGAGAGGGGGCGGTCGCCGCCGTTGGTCAGGGTGATCGAGGTGCGTCCGCCGGACGCGCGGGCCGCGACGGTGAGGCCGCCGGCGGCCAGTGAGCCGTCACCCGCCTTCTGGTCCGCCGCGTCCGGGCTGATGACCTCGACGGACACGTCCGGCGAACTGCCGTCGTCGGCGAACGGGGTGTGCTGGGTGCGGGCGTTGCCCGCGTTCTCGTAGTGGTCGTACGGGCTCGCGCCGTTGCCGCCCGGCCCGTCGGCCTCGCTCGATGTCACCGAACCGCCGTGCCCCTCGCCGGTGGAGGGAGCGTGGCGGTACGCCACCCACAGGGCCAGCACCGGGGCGGCGACGACCGTCGCGACGACGGTGGTCGTCACGGCGCGCGAGCGCAGCCGGTCGCGGCGGGCGGCCCGGTCCTTCGGGTCCAGCGGGAAGCCCGTGCGGCCGAAGCGCGGGGCGTGGCCACGGGGGGCGTGCAGCATCGCCGTGTACGCGGCGGATCGTTCCGCCACGACGAGCGGCAGGGCCGCCGGGGTGGCCGGTGTGACGGTGGAGCCGGGCCAGGGGCCCGTCGCTCCGGCCCGCTCGGCGACCCGGCGGCAGCGCGGGCAGTCGTCCACGTGCCGGACGAGTTCGCGGCGGAGCGCCGTGGAGAGCAGGACCCGGTTGTCGCCGGTGAGCCGGGCGACGCTCGGGCAGTTGCCGGTCTCGACGACGGCGAGTGCCGCGCGGGTCCGCTCCACCTCGCAGGCTCCGGCGGCCAGCAGCTCGCGGGCAGCCGCGTGCTCCAGGCCGAGCACGGCGGCGACTTCGCGCGGGCCGAGGCCGTGGCGTACCGCGAGTTCCAGCGCCTCGCGCTGCTCGGGGGTGGTGCCGGCGGCCTCGGGCCAGGCAAGAGTGGCGAGATCGCGGCGCTGCCGCTCGGCGGCCTCGGCAGCTCCTGGCTGCTCGGGCGCGGGCGCGGGCTTGGGCTCCGGCGTGCGCCCGGTGTGTGCGCCGGGACGCAGCCGCTTCCGCTCGGCGAGCTTGCGCAGACAGGCCCAGCGCGCGAGGGCGTACAGCCAGGCCCGGCGGCTCTGTTCGCCCGAGGGGCAGCGGCTGAACTGGCGTTCCGAGACGGCGAGCACCTCGCCGAGTACGGCGGTGGCCTCCGTGTGGTCGCACAGAACGGAGAGGCAGTAGGTGAAAAGACCGTCCAGATATGCCTCGTAACGGACCGGCGGCCGCTGTTCCGCCGGGTGGGGGGCGCGCCGGTGCGCCCGGTGTGCGCCGGTGGTGTGTGTGGGGTTCTCCAGCCTGCTGCTCGTCACCCGGCGACGGTAGGCCGGTAATAGCCGCCTCCTAGCACCTCTTGAGGGCATTTAATCCTTACGGGTGAACGTATCCCTCAAAAGGGGACAGGAATCCCGGATTCCGGCAGCTGGCTCCCGGCCCCTCGCCCGGTGCCCATGAGGCGTACGGCCACTGTCGGTGCGGCCGGTTACGGTGGCGCCATGGCCACCCGTGCGAAGACCAGAGAACGGCCGTCCTACCGCTGCACCGAATGCGGGTACACGACGGCCAAGTGGCTGGGCCGCTGCCCCGAGTGCCAGACGTGGGGGACGGTCGAGGAGCAGGGCGGCGGGCCCGCCGTGCGGACGACCGCGGCCGGTCCGGTCAGCAGCGCCGCCGTCCCCATCGGCCAGGTCGACAGCCGGACGGCGACGGCCCGTTCGACCGGGGTCAACGAGCTGGACCGGGTGCTCGGCGGCGGTCTGGTGCCCGGCGCGGTCGTGCTGCTCGCGGGCGAGCCGGGCGTCGGCAAGTCCACGCTGCTGCTCGACGTCGCGGCGAAGGCCGCCGGCTCCGACCACCGCACGCTCTATGTGACGGCCGAGGAGTCCGCGAGCCAGGTCAGGCTGCGCGCCGACCGGATCCACGCGATCAATGACCACCTCTATCTGGCCGCCGAGACCGACCTCGCCGCGGTGCTCGGCCACCTCGACGCGGTGAAGCCGTCCCTGCTGGTCCTGGACTCCGTACAGACGGTGGCCTCATCCGAACTGGACGGTGCGCCGGGCGGTATGGCGCAGGTGCGCGAGGTGGCGGGCGCGCTGATCCGCGCATCCAAGGAGCGCGGGATGTCCACGCTGCTCGTCGGGCACGTCACGAAGGACGGCGCCATCGCCGGGCCCCGGCTCCTTGAGCACCTGGTGGACGTCGTGCTGTCCTTCGAGGGCGACCGGCACGCCCGGCTGCGGCTGGTCCGCGGCGTCAAGAACAGATACGGGGCCACCGACGAGGTCGGCTGCTTCGAGCTGCACGACGAGGGCATCACCGGGCTCGCCGACCCGAGCGGGCTGTTCCTGACGCGCCGTGACGAACCGGTGCCCGGGACCTGTCTGACGGTCACCCTGGAGGGCAAGCGCCCCCTGGTCGCCGAGGTCCAGGCGCTCACGGTCGACTCACAGATCCCCTCACCCCGGCGCACCACCTCCGGTCTTGAGACCTCCCGGGTCTCGATGATGCTCGCCGTCCTCGAACAGCGCGGCAGGATCAGCGCGCTCGGCAAGCGCGACATCTACACGGCGACGGTCGGCGGCGTGAAGCTCACCGAACCGGCCGCCGACCTGGCCGTCGCGCTCGCCCTGGCCTCCGCCGCCAGCGACGTCCCGCTCCCGAAGAACCTGGTGGCGATCGGCGAAGTGGGTCTCGCGGGCGAGGTCAGGAGGGTCACCGGCGTCCAGCGCAGGCTTGCCGAGGCCCACCGTCTCGGCTTCACCCACGCCCTCGTACCGACCGATCCGGGGAAGGTCCCCGCAGGGATGAAGGTCATCGAAGTGGCGGACATGGGGGACGCGCTGCGGGCCCTTCCGCGCCGTTCAAGGGCCCGCGCGCCCCAGGACGAGTGAGTGCGCCGGTAGACTTTGCCCTGGTCTCGCCTGTCCGTACGAGCCGGAGGAGTGCAGTGGCAGCCAATGACCGAGCAGCACCCGGGAGATCCGGCGGGAGCTCGTCCGGCAATGAAGCGCTGATGCGTGCCACGCTGAGCGCTGTCGCGCCCGGTACCGCTCTGCGCGACGGCCTGGAGCGGATCCTCCGCGGGAACACCGGCGGCCTGATCGTCCTGGGCATGGACAAGAGCGTCGAAGCGATGTGCACCGGCGGTTTCGTCATGGACGTGGAGTTCGCCGCGACCCGCCTGCGGGAGCTGTGCAAGCTCGACGGCGCGCTGATCCTCGACAAGGATCTGACCAAGATTCTCCGGGCCGGCGTCCAGCTCGTCCCGGACGCGTCGATCCCCACCGAGGAGACCGGCACCCGCCATCGCACGGCGGACCGGGTCTCCAAGCAGTGCGGCTTCCCCGTCGTCTCCGTATCGCAGTCGATGCACCTGATCGCGCTGTACGTGGACGGGGAGCGCCGGGTCCTGGAGGAGTCGGCGGCGATCCTGTCCCGCGCCAACCAGGCCCTGGCCACGCTGGAGCGGTACAAGCTCCGGCTGGACGAGGTGGCGGGCACGCTCTCCGCCCTGGAGATCGAGGACCTGGTGACGGTCCGGGACGTGACGGCTGTCGCGCAGCGTCTTGAGATGGTCCGGCGGATCGCCACCGAGATCGCCGAGTACGTGGTGGAGCTGGGCACCGACGGCCGACTGCTCTCCCTCCAGCTGGACGAGCTGATCGCGGGGGTCGAGCCGGAGCGGGAGCTGGTGGTCAGGGACTACGTGCCGGAGCCCACCTCCCCCAGAGCTGCCTCCGGGAGGGGCCCCCAGCGTTCGCGTACGGTCGCCGAGGCGCTGGTCGACCTCAACACGCTCAGCCACACGGAGCTGCTCGAACTGCCCGTGGTGGCAAGGGCGCTGGGGTACAGCGGCTCCCCGGAGACGCTCGACTCGGCGGTGTCGCCGCGCGGGTTCCGGCTGCTGGCCAAGGTGCCGAGGCTGCCGGGGGCGATCATCGAACGGCTGGTGGAGCACTTCGGCGGGCTGCAGAAGCTGCTCGCCGCCAGCGTGGATGATCTGCAGGCGGTGGACGGCGTCGGGGAGGCGCGGGCCCGTAGCGTCCGGGAAGGCCTTTCGCGGCTCGCGGAGTCGTCGATTCTGGAGCGGTACGTCTAGGCAGTGGCCCGGGGTGGGTGGGGTGCGGGCCTTTTCGGGGCTCCGCCCCCGGACCCCGCTCCTCAAGCTCCCCCAGGAGGGGGGCTTGAATTCGCCCGCCAGGACTTGATGTTTCCGGCTGGTCAGTCCTTCGTCAGGACCACCGATGTCTGCTTCACCGGCATTCCCGGGGCCTTCGCCTCGACCAGATAGGTGCCGGCCCCCGCCGTCTGCGGGCCCGGCTTCGTGCACTTCGGGGCCGACTTCTTACGGTCCCATTCCACCGTGTGCTTGATGGTGCTGTTGGCCGGGACCTGGAGGAGCACGGAACCGCCGTCCTTCGGGCAGTCCTTGGACGACCAGACGGCATGGTCGTCCGTGGTCGAGGTGATCGTGAGCACGGTGGCCTTCGGGCCGAAGTCGACCTTGCAGGCCGTCCCCGAGGTGTTCTTGGCGATCAGGTCGAACTTCAGCTTCTCACCGGGGGGATAGCTGTTCTTGGGGTTGTGCAGCGTCAACTGGACCGCTCCCGCAGTGCAGTCGGGGAGGCTGGAGCCCGCGGAGACTCGCCGGCCGTCGACGGCGCCTGCGGCGTCCGCGCCCGAACCGCCGCTTCCGGCTGTGCCGTTGGCACCGTCACCGCTGCCCGGGCCCGTACCGCCGGAGCCGCTGCCCGCCCCGCCGGAACCGCCCGAGCCAGAGCCCGAGCCCGAGCCGGAACCCGTATCCGAACCGGAGGACGAGCCCGATCCGCCGGAGCTGCCCGAACCACCGCTCCCGCCGGGCGCTTGACTGATCGCGGGGCCCGTTCCGGAGGGGCCCGGGGTGATGGAAGGGGCGGGATTGGCCCCCTTCGCGCCCGAACTGCCCTGCTTTCCGCCGCCGCCCGATGTCACCATCCATACGACCAGCAGGGCGAGCAGCGCAACCAGAGTCGCCGCTACTGCCCTCCGTCGCCAGTAGATGGAGGAGGGAAGCGGCCCGACCGGATTGCGCATAGATCCCACGGCGCAAACTGTACGAGAGATCAGACCCAACTCAGGCCCCACCCGCCGCCGTCCGTACAACTTTTACGGATCATCATTCCGCAGACCGTGCCCGGTGCCCCCGTCACGGGCCGCACAGCGTGAGCAGGATCGCTCGTGGTCACCGCTTCGGGATGATCCATACTGTCCGTCACCATGGACAGTTCTTCCGAGCTCTACCGAAATATCGTCGAATTCGCGCACTCCACGCCCTCCTGGGTGCAGCAGCTCATGGAGCTGTGGACCGAGGGCGGACTGCTGCTCTTCGCCGTGCTGTTCGTCTTCGTGTGGTGGCGGGCGCGTACGGCGTCCGCGCAGGCGATGGCTCTGGCGCTGATCGCTCCGCTGGGGACCGCCATCGCGTACGTCCTCAGCGAAGTGCTCAAGTCGGTGATCCACGAGGAGCGCCCGTGCCGGGCCGTGGCCGGGGCGATGAAACCGCTGATCGACTGCCCGGCGCCCGGCGACTGGTCCTTCCCCAGCAATCACTCGATCATCGCGGCCGCCGCGGCGGTCGGACTCTCCGTCGCCATGGTGCGGCTGGTCTGGCTGACCGTGCCGGTCGCGGTGCTGATGGCCTTCTCGCGGGTCTTCGTCGGTGTGCACTATCCGCATGACGTGATCGTCGGGCTGCTCCTCGGCGCGCTGATCGGGCTGCTCGTCATCGAGGGGCTGACCCGGCCCGTACGGTCGCTGGTGGAGACGGTGCGGTCGAGCGACATCAGCGCGGCGGCCTGGTTCGTGGGGCCGGGGGCCCCGAACTGAGAGGATCGGATGTGCCATGACTACAACCACTGAACCTTCGACGAATCCGACTAATCCCCCGAATCCGCCGACTCAGATGACCCCGACGCCTCAGATGACTCCGACGCCTCAGACGCCGACGCCTCAGACGCCCTCGGCGACTCCGGCGTCCGCTCCCGACGCCGCCGGCCTGCACTCCTCCGTCATCACCTGGTTCGGCGCCAACGCCCGCGATCTGCCCTGGCGCCGCCCCGAGGCGGGCGCCTGGGGGGTCATGGTCAGCGAGTTCATGCTCCAGCAGACCCCTGTCGTACGGGTGCTGCCGGTCTACGAACAGTGGCTGGCCCGCTGGCCGCGCCCGGCCGATCTGGCGGCCGAGGCCCCGGGTGAGGCGGT
This sequence comes from Streptomyces sp. NBC_00440, assembly GCF_036014215.1. Taxonomy (NCBI): domain Bacteria; kingdom Bacillati; phylum Actinomycetota; class Actinomycetes; order Kitasatosporales; family Streptomycetaceae; genus Streptomyces; species Streptomyces sp. NBC_00440. The sequence continues at coordinate 4,633,368 of NZ_CP107921.1, read as the reverse complement.
CCGGGCCTGGGGCAGGCTCGGATATCCGCGCCGCGCCCTGCGCCTGCACGGAGCGGCCCAGGCCATCACGGAGCGGCACGGCGGCGAGGTGCCGTCCGAGCACGGGCAGCTGATCTCGCTGCCCGGTATCGGCGAGTACACGGCTGCGGCGGTCGCCTCCTTCGCGTACGGCCGGCGCCATGCGGTCCTGGACACCAATGTGCGGCGGGTCTTCGCCCGTGCGGTCAGCGGCGTCGAGTACCCGCCGAACGCCACCACGGCCGCCGAACGCAGGCTGGCCCGCACCCTGCTCCCCGACGACGAGACCACCGCGGCGCGCTGGGCCGCGGCCTCCATGGAGCTGGGCGCGCTGGTCTGCACGGCCAAGAACCCCGAGTGCGGGCGCTGCCCCATCGCCGGGCAGTGCGCCTGGCGGCTGGCCGGCAAACCGGCACACGCGGGGGCGGCGCGGCGCGGACAGACGTACGCCGGTACGGACCGCCAGGTGCGCGGCAAGCTGCTCGCGGTGCTGCGGGACACGCCGGGTCCCGTACCGCAGTCGCAGCTCGACGCGGTGTGGCACGAGCCGGTGCAGCGGGCCAGGGCGCTGGACGGGCTGGTCTCCGACGGGCTGGTCGAGCCGCTGGCGGGCGGGGTCTACCGGCTGCCGCTGACCTGAACCGATCATCCGGATCTGCCCGTTCCCGTTTTAAACCTGATCGCCGTTACACAATCGATGGGCAGCCGTGCGTCTGCCGACGGCTGGTACGCACAGCTCCGTGACAACGCCTCCGTAGCTTCGTGGACAGACCACAGAGCAGTTTGAACACGGGGAACGACGGAGGCGGTTGGGTATGGCGCACGGTGAGGTGCTCGAATTCGAGGAGTATGTACGCACCAGGCAGGACGCCCTGCTGCGGAGCGCCCGCCGGCTGGTGCCCGACCCCGTCGACGCCCAGGACCTGCTGCAGACCGCGCTGGCGCGCACCTACCGCCGCTGGGAGGGCATCGCCGACAAGTCGCTGGCCGACGCCTACCTCCGCCGCGTCATGATCAACACCCGTACGGAGTGGTGGCGCGCCCGCAGGCTGGAGGAGGTCCCCACCGAGCAGCTGCCCGACGCGAGCGTCGAGGACGGCACGGAGCAGCACGCGGACCGCGCGCTGCTGATGGACATCCTGAAGGTGCTCGCTCCCAAGCAGCGCAGTGTGGTCGTCCTGCGACACTGGGAGCAGATGAGCACCGAGGAGACGGCTGCCGCACTGGGCATGTCGGCCGGTACGGTGAAGAGCACACTGCACCGGGCCCTTGCACGGCTCAGGCAGGAGCTGGAGAGCCGCGACATCGACGCGCGTGCGCTGATCCGTGGGGAACAAGAGATGGGGCGGGAGCGGTGCGCGGCCTGACAGAGGGCCCGGAGGACGGTCCGGGCGGCCCCGGAGACGACGACGGCCGGGGTGCAGTGGCCGGGTCCAGGGTGGCCAGAACCAGAAGAGGCACTCTGGCGGCGAGCGTCACGGCGGTGGCCGGGCTCGCCGTCGTCGGCCTGTTCGTGGCGGGCTGCGACTCGGGTGGTACGGGGACACGCGACGAGGGAGCGGCCCATTCGGTCCCCGCGGTCGCGCCCACCAAGGATCCGGGGTCGGCGGCCGCGACCAAGCCCGGCGAGCGGGTGAACCCGGTGGGTCTCCTGAAGCAGGACCCGATGGTCAGCCCGGCGGTCAAGCGCGACCTCAAGCCGTGCTCGGGCAGCGACTACCCGGTCGACGTCTCGTACGCGCGGCTGACCGGCGGCGACGTCGCCGATGTCGTGGTGAACGTGATGACGTGCCGCAGTGCGGTGGGGGTCGCCACGTACGTCTACCGCGCGCACGGCGGCTCGTACAAGAACGTCTTCGGCTCGGAGGCCGCGCCCGTCTACTCCGAGATCGACCGGGGCGATCTCGTGGTGACGAAGCAGCAGTACGCGAAGGGCGACTCGATGTCGTACGCGTCGAGCGAGGACGTCATCACGTACCACTGGACGAACAACAAGTTCGCGCAGACCGACGCCGTGCACACCGACTTCAGCCGGGCGGTCGGTGATGGGGACACCGACGGAGACACCGGCGGGGACACCGCCACCACCAGCCCCAGCAACTGAGAGAGCAGCGGGATGGCCGAGACCCATGTCCTCTTCGTCGAGGACGACGATGTGATCCGCGAGGCGACACAGCTCGCCCTGGAACGGGACGGTTTCCGCGTCACCGCGATGCCCGACGGGCTCTCCGGACTCGACGCGTTCCGCACCAACCAGCCCGACATCGCCCTGCTCGACGTCATGCTGCCGGGGCTTGACGGGGTCTCCCTGTGCCGCCGGATCCGTGACCAGTCGACCGTCCCGGTGATCATGCTGTCGGCCCGCGCCGACTCGATCGACGTGGTGCTGGGGCTGGAGGCCGGAGCCGACGACTACGTGACCAAGCCGTTCGACGGCGCGGTCCTGGTGGCCCGCATCCGGGCCGTTCTCCGCCGGTTCGGACATGCGAGCGGCACAGGTACGGACAGTGACGCCGAGCCGGACGAGCGCGGCGTGCTGGCCTTCGGCGACATCGAGGTCGACACGGAGGGCATGGAGGTGCGCAGGAGCGGCACCCATGTGGCGCTGACCCCGACCGAGATGCGGCTGCTCCTGGAGTTCTCTTCGGCGCCGGGCACGGTGCTCTCCCGCGACAAGCTCCTGGAGCGGGTCTGGGACTACGGCTGGGGCGGTGACACCCGGGTCGTGGACGTCCATGTGCAGCGGCTGCGGACAAAGATCGGACAGGACCGGATCGAAACGGTCCGCGGCTTCGGATACAAGCTGAAGGCATGAAGCACCTCGCCCTGCGCACCGGCGTCCGGTGGCTGCGTCCACCGGGGGACAACCCCCGGACCCCCGGCCGGAGAAGCCCCGTGGTCGGCCCGCGTCGAACAGGAACGCCGACATGAAGCACCTCGCCCTGCGCACCGGCGTCCGGTGGAAGATCAGCATCGCCATCGCCGGGGTCGGCGCGCTCATCGCTGTCGCGCTCAGCCTCGTCGTCCACAACGCGGCCCGCGTCTCCATGCTCGACAACGCACGGGACACTCAGGTCGTCCGGCTCCAGTTCGCCCTGCGGCTCTTCGAGGCGAAGAAGCAACAACAGCAGCAGCCGCAGCTCGGCTCCAAGGTCAATGACCCCAGCCTGCCCAGGGAGCTGCGGCGCCGGGCCGCCGAGAACCGGATCTCCACCCTGGTCGTCGAGCACTCCAACGGGATCCCCGACGTCTGGGCGGCCGCCCCGCTCTCCGACGGCGACGTGCTCTCACTGCACAGCCGTTACGGCAGCAGCGCCTCCGTCCTGCAGGACCTCGACCGGGCGCTGATCATCGGCTCGGTCTCGGTGGTGCTCGGGGGCAGCGCGCTGGGCGTGCTGATCGGCGGCCAGCTCTCGCGGCGGCTGCGCAAGGCGGCCGCGGCCGCGACCAAGGTGGCACAGGGCGGCACGGACGTCCGGGTGCGGGCCGCCATCGGCGGTTTCGTACGGGACGAGACGGATGAGCTGGCCCGCGCCGTGGACGCGATGACCGACACCCTGCAGGAGCGGGTGGAGGCCGAGCGCCGGGTCACGGCCGATATCGCGCACGAGCTGCGTACGCCGGTGACCGGGCTGCTGACGGCCGCGGAGCTGCTGCCGCCCGGCAGGCCGACCGAGCTGGTACGCAACCGGGCGCAGGCGCTGCGGACCCTGGTCGAGGACGTACTGGAGGTGGCCAGGCTGGACAGCGCGTCCGAGCGGGCCGAGCTCCAGGAGATCGCGCTGGGCGAGTTCGTCAGCCGCCGGGTGTCGATAGTGGCGCCGGACGCGCAGGTCCGGGTGGTGCACGAGTCCTGGGTCAACACCGATCCGCGGCGCCTGGAGCGGATCCTCGGCAATCTCCTCGGCAACGCGGCCAAGCACGGCGGGACGCCGGTGGAGGTCACGGTCGAGGGACGGGTGGTGCGGGTGCGCGACCACGGGCCCGGCTTCCCCGACACGCTGCTGCGGGACGGGCCGAGCCGCTTCCGTACGGGCAGCAGCGACCGGGCGGGTGTCGGGCACGGTCTGGGGCTGACGATCGCGGCCGGGCAGGCCAAGGTGCTCGGGGCGCGGCTGACGTTCCGCAACGCGGCACCGGAGGGGGCGAAGGAGACGGGCGGCGCCATCGCGGTGCTCTGGCTCCCGGAACACGCGCCGACCGTCACGGGAAGCTTCCGCGCCCTGACCCGGCCCTCGTGACCACATAACGGCGGCGACGGCGCCGGTATATGTACGCGTACGGAGCGGGCCCCGGATGCATCGCGCATCCGGGGCCCGCTCTCGTACACGTACTGCGGCCTACGGCTCCTGCACCGGTGCGGGGGCGTCAGGCCCGCCGCGCAGGGCGACTTCCTTGACGAAGACGGCGGCCGCGATGACCGCGAGTCCGGCGACGGCACCCAGCAGGAATCCGCCGTGGGTTCCCGCGGCGACCGCGTACTGGTACGCGTCCCGGGCCTTCTCCGGCAGCTTCGCCAGGCTCGCCGCGTCCAGCTGCGCCGAGGGGAGCGAGACGCCCTTGCCCATCCGCGCGGTCATCTCGTCCTGCACCTTGCTGGTGAAGAGCGCACCCATGATCGAGACGCCGAAGGAGGAGCCGAGCGTACGGAAGAGGGTGGTCGAGGACGAGGCGACGCCCATGTCCTTCATCTCGACGCTGTTCTGCGCGACCAGCATGGTGATCTGCATCAGGAAGCCCATACCGGCGCCGACCACGGCCATGTAGACACCGGTCGTCAGCCGGGTGGTGTGGACGTCCATCGTGGACAGCAGATACAGCCCGACGATCATCAGGGCGCCGCCCGCGATCGGGAAGACCTTGTACTTGCCGGTGTTGGTGGTGATCCGGCCCGCGACGAGCGAGACGGCCATCATCGCCAGCAGCATGGGCATCAGCAGCAGACCGGAGTTGGTCGCGGACGCGCCCTGCACCGACTGCTGGAACAGCGGCAGGAAGAGCATCGCGCCGAACATCACGAATCCGGTCAGGAAGCCGATGACCGACATCAGTGTGAAGTTGCGGCTGCGGAAGATGTGCAGCGGCACGATCGGTTCGGCGGCCTTGGTCTCCCAGAAGACGAAGCCGATCAGCGCGGCGACGCCGATGAAGATGAGCTCCATGACGATGGCCGAGCCCCAGGCGTACTGCGTACCGCCCCAGGTGGTGACCAGCACGATCGAGACGATGCCGATGGTGAGCAGCGCCGTACCGAGATAGTCGATCCGCCCCCGGGACCGCTTCTTGGGCAGGTGCAGCACGGTCGTGACCATGGCGAGCGCGACCGCGCCCAGCGGCAGGTTGATGTAGAAGGTCCAGCGCCAGCCGAGGTGGTCGGTGATGGCACCGCCGACGAGCGGCCCGCCGATCATCGCGACCGCCATGACGCCGGCCATCATGCCCTGGTACTTGCCGCGCTCACGCGGCGGAATCAGGTCGCCGATGATCGCCATGACGCCGACCATCAGGCCGCCGGCGCCGAGGCCCTGGATGGCCCGGAAACCGATGAGCTGGCTCATGTCCTGCGCCATCCCGCTCAGCGCGGAGCCGATCAGGAAGATCACGATGGAGGCGAGGAAGGCGCCCTTGCGCCCGTACATGTCGCCGACCTTGCCCCAGATGGGCGTGGAGGCCGCCGTCGCCAGTGTGTACGCGGTCACCACCCAGGACAGGTGTGCCAGCCCGCCCAACTCGCCGACGATGGTCGGCATCGCGGTGTTCACGATCATGTTGTCGAGCATCGCGAGCAACATCGCGATCATCAGCGCGAACAGCACCACCCGGACGCTGCGCGGCTGTGGCTCGGTCTTGCCCCCCGCTTCCGATCTCGCCAGTTCTGCGGTTTCCGACACGTACCCCACCACTCCCCTGAACCTGCCGGGCCTCGGTCTGTTTACTTACTTGCCGCCCGGCTAGTTTGATTACACCGAGAGAAGGTAGCCTTGTACTAGCCGGGCGTCAAGTAAGTATCGCGGGAGAGCACCAATGGGCAGCAGAGGAAACACCCGCCAGCGGATCCAGGACGTCGCGCTGGACCTCTTCGTCGAGCAGGGATACGAGAAGACCTCGCTCCGGGAGATCGCCGAGAAGCTCGATGTCACCAAGGCGGCGCTGTACTACCACTTCAAGACCAAGGAAGACATCCTCATCAGCCTCTTCCACGACCTCTCGGCACCCATCGACGAGGTCATCGCGTGGGGCCAGGGCCGGCCGCGCAGCCTGGAGACGAAGACGGAGGTCCTGCGGCGCTACAGCGAAGCGCTCAGAGGCGCGGCGCCGCTCTTCCGCTTCATGCAGGAGAACCAGGGGACGGTACGGGAGTTGAGCGTTGGCGAGAACTTCAAGAACCGGATGCTGCTCCTGCTCGACCTGGTCAGAGCGCCCGACGCGTCACTGACCGACCAGGTCCGCTGCTTCTCCGCGCTGTTCACCATGCACGCGGGATCGTTCGCCCTGAAAGACGCCGAAGGCGACCCCGAGGACAAGCGCAAGGCTGTCCTCGAAGTCGCCATCGATCTCATGACCCAGGCCCATCTGGAGGCGGGCGCGGGGCGTCAGGATCCGACCGAGCAGGTCAGAACTTCACGCCGTGGGCCTTCAGGAACGGCATCGGGTTGAAGCCCGAGCCGTAGTTCGGTCCCGTGCGGACCTCGAAGTGCAGGTGCGGGCCGGTCACGTTGCCGGTCGCACCGGACTTGGCGATGACCTCACCGGTCTTCACGGTCTGGCCTATGTGGACGTCGATCTCCGACAGGTGCGCGTACTGCGAGTACGTGTTGTCGCTGTGCTTGATCTCGATCGCGTTGCCGTACGCCGGGCCGTCGCCGCCGCCGTTGGGGCCGGCCTTCACGACGGTGCCGCCGTGCGCGGCCATGACCGCGGTGCCGGTCGGGACGACGAAGTCCTGACCCGAGTGCTTGTGGGACCACATGTGGCCGGCCTCGCCGAAGGGCTCACCGATCACGGGGTGCGCGACGGGCGAGATCCACTCGTTGGCGGCCTTCTTCGCCTGGGCGGCCTTGGCGGCCTTGGTCTCCTTCGCCGTCTTGGCGGTGTGCTGGGCGGCCTTCGCCTGGGCGCTGGCCTGGTGGGCGAGCGCGGTGGCGACGTTCGGGGTTCCTGCGGCTGCGGTGGCCGGGTGTGCGTCGGCAGCGACCGCGACCCCGGCTCCCAGCGCGACCGACACTCCGAGCCCGGCGGCTACGACCGCAGCGCGGGTGCGAAGCGGGGACCGGCGGGACACGTGGGACGTGGTGTGCTTCTGCATACGTGGGATCTCCGTACGTAAGTGGACCCAACCGAACAGGTCGGGCGGACCACTCATTGGTAACCCATTCCGCGTAGCACCCAAAACGCCCATCTACGACATTGCGTCGTAGGGCAAGCGCGGAAGAAGTCCCCTCGGATCACGGGCCCGGACCGCCCCGCATCCATGGACACCGATCCGCACGGGGACGTTTAAGCACAGATCGCCCGGGCAAGGATCGGCCCCGCGCGGTCCGTGCCCGCCGAGGGCCGAAAGTCCCGGGCGGCCCGGTCCGGAAGGCCCGGCAGCCGTCGGCACCGCACCCCCTAGGCCGGGTAGTAGGCCATAACACCCCTGTGGCCCATGTCACCGGCGAGGGACCAACGCCTGTCCGTTTCGGGACCTTCGGCGGGGCCTTCCCTGTCGGTCCTGGTGCCATTACCTCCGGCGTAATCGACCCGCGGCGGCGTCTGCAGCAGGCTCTTGGCTTGCAAGCACCGAAGCCCGGACCGACAGGGGAGGCCCCGATGCCGTACTTCACCACCACCACCGATGGCACCCGGCTGCACTACATCGACTACGGGGACCGCGAGGCGGACCGGACCCTCGTCTTCATCAACAGCGCGTACTTCGGTACGGAGATGTGGGAGCGCCAGATGCTTCCGCTGGCCGCCGACGGCTACCGCTGCGTCGGCCTGGACCGGCGCGGCCACGGCCGGTCCGACGACGTGTGGGGCGGGTTCGATCTCGACACGCTCGCCGACGACATCGGGGCGCTCCTGGACCATCTCGGCCTGACGGACGTCACGCTCGTCGGGCACTCGCTCGGCGCGGCGGAGGCCGTCCGGTATCTGACCCGGCACGGCAGCGCGCGGGTGGCACGGCTGGCACTGGTTGCGGGACTGGTGCCCGGGCTCGTCCGTACCGCCGACCATCCCGGCGGGCTGGACCCGGCGGCCGTGGAAAGAGGCAATGAGGCGATCCGCCGGGACCGGTACGCGTTCTTCGCGGACGGGGTCGATGCCTTCTTCGCTCTGCAGCTCCCCGAGAACCAGCGCCGGCTCCCCGATGGCCGGCATCCGGAGAACCGCCTCTCCGACGCGTACATGAGCCATCTGGCAGCTCGCTGCACCGGAGCGACCCTGCGTGCCACGGCTGCCATGTGCGACCTGGTCGTCACGCTGGACCTCGCCCCGGAGATGTCCGCGATCGATGTCCCGGCGCTGGTGGTCCACGGGACGCACGACGCCTCGACGCCCCTCGACCTCACCGGGCGCCGCTCGGCCGCGCTGATCCCGGAGTCCGAGCTGCGGATATACGAGAACGCCGGGCACGGCCTGTTCGCCACTCACGGGGACCGGCTCACCGCGGATCTGCGGGAGTTCGCGAAGGCGTGAGCTGCGGACGGCACCGGCCCGGGCGAGGGCAGGGCTGCCGGTGACGCGGAAAGGGCGGCCCCGGAACCGATGACCGGTTCCGGGGCCGCCCTTTCGCTGCTCGGGCCGTTCAACGCATCGGCGTCAGACGTCCTTCGTCATGTTCGGGCCGGAGCCACCGGCCGCCTGCTCAATCGGCGGGGCGTCGGGCAGAGCCGACTTCTCCTCGCCGCGGAAGGTGAACTTCTTCTCCTCACCCTCGCCCTCGACACCGACGACCACGATGTGACCGGGGCGCAGCTCACCGAAGAGGATCTTCTCGGAGAGGATGTCCTCGATCTCCCGCTGGATCGTGCGCCGCAGCGGACGCGCGCCCATGACCGGGTCGTAGCCGTGCTTGGCGAGGAGCGACTTGGCGTCCGGGCTGAGCTCCAGGCCCATGTCCCGGTCGCGCAGCCGCTCGTCGACCTTCTCGATCATGAGGTCGACGATCTGGATGATGTCTTCCTCGGTCAGCTGGTGGAAGACCACCGTGTCGTCGACACGGTTCAGGAACTCGGGGCGGAAGTGCTGCTTCAGCTCCTCGTTGACCTTGGCCTTCATCCGGTCGTATCCGGTCTTGACGTCGCCCTGGGCCGCGAAGCCCAGATTGAAGCCCTTGGAGATGTCCCGGGTCCCGAGGTTGGTCGTCATGATGATGACCGTGTTCTTGAAGTCCACGACCCGGCCCTGGGAGTCGGTCAGACGACCGTCTTCCAGAATCTGGAGCAGGGAATTGAAGATATCGGGGTGGGCCTTCTCGACCTCGTCGAAGAGAACGACCGAGAACGGCTTCCTGCGCACCTTCTCGGTGAGCTGGCCGCCCTCTTCGTAACCCACGTATCCGGGGGGAGAACCGAAGAGACGGGAAACCGTGTGCTTCTCGCTGAACTCCGACATGTCGAGGGAGATCAGTGCGTCCTCGTCGCCGAAGAGGAATTCGGCGAGCGTCTTGGAGAGCTCGGTCTTACCGACACCGGACGGGCCGGCGAAGATGAACGAGCCACCGGGGCGCTTCGGGTCCTTCAGACCCGCACGCGTACGGCGAATCGCCTGCGACAGGGCCTTGATGGCGTCCTTCTGCCCGATGACGCGCTTGTGGAGTTCGTCCTCCATGCGGAGCAGCCGCGAGGACTCCTCCTCGGTGAGCTTGAAGACCGGGATACCGGTGGCCGTGGCCAGGACCTCGGCGATCAGCTCGCCGTCGACCTCGGCGACGACGTCCATGTCGCCGGCCTTCCACTCCTTCTCCCGCTTGGTCTTCGCGGCCAGCAGCTGCTTCTCCTTGTCGCGGAGCGAAGCTGCCTTCTCGAAGTCCTGGGAGTCGATGGCCGACTCCTTGTCGCGGCGGACGTTCGCGATCTTCTCGTCGAACTCGCGGAGGTCCGGCGGCGCGGTCATCCGGCGGATGCGCATCCGGGAGCCGGCCTCGTCGATCAGGTCGATCGCCTTGTCCGGCAGGAAGCGGTCCGAGATGTACCGGTCGGCCAGGGTGGCGGCCTGGACCAGGGCCTCGTCCGTGATGGAGACACGGTGGTGGGCCTCGTAGCGGTCCCGCAGACCCTTGAGGATCTCGATGGTGTGCGGGAGGGAAGGCTCCGCCACCTGGATCGGCTGGAAGCGGCGCTCAAGGGCCGCGTCCTTCTCCAGGTGCTTGCGGTACTCGTCGAGCGTGGTGGCACCGATGGTCTGGAGCTCTCCACGGGCGAGCATCGGCTTCAGGATCGAAGCCGCGTCGATCGCGCCCTCGGCGGCGCCCGCACCCACCAGGGTGTGGAGCTCGTCGATGAACAGGATGATGTCGCCGCGGGTGCGGATCTCCTTGAGGACCTTCTTCAGCCGCTCCTCGAAGTCACCGCGGTAGCGGGAACCGGCGACGAGCGCGCCGAGGTCGAGGGTGTAGAGGTGCTTGTCCTTGAGGGTCTCGGGCACCTCACCCTTGACGATGGCCTGCGCCAGGCCCTCGACGACCGCCGTCTTGCCGACGCCGGGCTCGCCGATGAGGACCGGGTTGTTCTTGGTACGGCGCGACAGCACCTGCATGACCCGCTCGATCTCCTTCTCGCGCCCGATGACCGGGTCGAGCTTGGATTCGCGGGCGGCCTGGGTGAGGTTGCGGCCGAACTGGTCCAGGACGAGCGAGGTCGAGGGCGTGCCCTCGGCGGGACCGCCTGCGGCGGCGGTCTCCTTGCCCTGGTAACCGGAGAGCAGCTGGATGACCTGCTGCCGTACCCGGTTCAGATCGGCGCCCAGCTTCACGAGGACCTGGGCTGCGACGCCCTCGCCCTCGCGGATCAGACCGAGCAGGATGTGCTCCGTACCGATGTAGTTGTGGCCGAGCTGAAGAGCCTCCCGGAGCGACAGCTCCAGGACCTTCTTGGCACGAGGGGTGAAGGGGATGTGGCCGGACGGGGCCTGCTGCCCCTGACCGATGATCTCCTCCACCTGCTGGCGGACCGCCTCGAGCGAAATCCCGAGGCTCTCCAGGGCCTTAGCGGCGACACCCTCACCCTCATGGATAAGGCCCAGGAGAATGTGCTCGGTGCCGATGTAGTTGTGGTTGAGCATCCGGGCTTCTTCCTGAGCCAGGACGACAACCCGCCGCGCGCGGTCGGTGAACCTCTCGAACATCGTTAATCGCTCCTCAGAGCGGTCGGGCAGCGAGGGGTCGGTCCCCTCCCAGTCCTTCCGCATGCTAGTCCCGCGGGGCGGGACAGCTCATTCCAACTGCCGACACCCGTCCATGGCCTCCGGCCCGAACAGCCGACAACTGCTCCAACCCGATGGTGCGAGACGATGTTCCCGCAGGCCAGGCAGATACCCCTGTCTCCAGTACGCCGATGGCGAACGTGAGACCGCCTGAACCGCGTGTCGCCCCTCCCCACTAGGTATGTCTTACCCGCAGACACTGACAGTCCATGCGGCGCGCGACGGTTCCCCTCAGCTACGGGCGAACATCCGGGCGCTCCTGAACACATCCGCGCGCCTCTTGTTCATCAACAGAACGCAATCAAACGGAAGCACTCCGTAACCCTGGCGCATTCCGGGAGTTGCTCAGTCATGGCCTGTACCGTTCCGTCCCCCCGCGAACCGGCCGACAGCACGCGCACCATCACCGGAAGCGCCAGAACCGGAAGCGGCAGTGCCGACAGCACCCTGCACTGGTACGAGTCCCGGCTGGGCTGGGCCGCGGTGGCCGGACCGCCGGTCCGGCTGCTGACCGGGCTGCGTTTCGACGTACTCGACCTGCCGTCCGACGCCGGGTTCGCGCTGTTGCGCAGGACGCCCGTCACGGGACCGGTGGCGCTGGAGGGCTCCCGGGTGCGGCTGCTGGTGGCGGCGGGCAGCGCCGACGAGCTGCCGGGGCTGCTCGACTGGCTGGAGTGGGGCGGGATCGCACTGGATCTGACCGCCATGGGCGCGGGCGGCCTGATCGGGGCTCCCGTGCCTCCCGGACTGCGCGGCGCACAGGGGGCCGCCCGCTGGTTGCGACCCCCCGGGCCGGGGCGCGATGTGGAGCCGGCCCTGCCCGTGTTCAGCCGGTTCGGGGAGCGGGGCGGCGCTCCCGACCTGGTACGGCTCGTGGAAGCGGCGGCGACGGAATGCCACCGGGCCCGGATGGTGCGTATCGCTGCGGCTTTCCGGGGGGCGCCCCCCGGAGCCCGGACTGCGGTTGTCCGGGGTGCGAACCCCGGACCTCCCGGAAATCAGCCGTTGGCCTTCTCGTAGGCCTCACGGATGTCCGCGGGCACACGGCCGCGGTCATTCACGTTGTAACCGTTCTCCTTGGCCCACTTACGGATCTCGGCGGTGTCCTTGTTGCCGCCGACCGCGATACGGGCCTTGCCGCGGCCGCCCGCGCCACGGCCACCGGTGCGCCGGCCACCCTTGGCGTACGGCTCAAGCAGCGTGCGGAGCTTGTCCGCGTTCGCCGTGGTGAGGTCGATCTCGTAAGTCTTGCCATCCAGAGCGAACGTCACGGTCTCGTCCGCCTCGCCGCCGTCGAGGTCATCGACAAGAAGGACCTGAACCTTCTGTGCCACTGGATTTCCTTTCATCGAAAAATTCAGTACGCGGAAAGGAAACCGCTTTTCCCTGGAAAACACAAACCCCCGGCAGAGGTTCAGGAGTGCAAGAACACGGGAAACATGCGCGATTCGGACATAGGGTTCCGATGCGAAGTGCCCCTCACAGGTGCAGAAGCATCCGGCTGTTGCCCAAGGTGTTCGGCTTCACCCGTTCGAGACCGAGGAACTCGGCGACTCCCTCGTCATAGGAACGCAGCAGCTCGCTGTAGACATCTCCGTCGACAGGAGTCTCACCGATCTCGGTGAAGCCGTGCTTCGCGAAGAAGTCGACTTCGAAGGTGAGGCAGAATACCCGGCGCACCCCGATCCACCGCGCTGTCTGCAACAGCTTGTCGAGGACCTGGTGGCCCACTCCGGCACCCTTGAACTCGCGGTCCACCGCGAGAGTGCGCACTTCTGCGAGGTCTTCCCACATCACATGGAGTGCGCCGCAGCCGACGACCCTCGCGTCGTCGTCGCGTTCCGCGACCCAGAACTCCTGGATGGACTCGTAAAGCGTCACCGTCGCTTTGTCGAGCAGGATCCGCTCGCGCACGTACGCGTCCAGGAGTCCGCGCACCGCCGGGACATCGCTGGTCCTGGCTCTGCGGACGGTGAGGGCTTTTGCTCGCGTACCTGGCATGTGCAAGACGTTATCGCCCTGCGTCTCCCTCACGGTCATCGCGGTCCGCATCCCCCTGAACGATGCGCAAAGCATCACGGAGTGCATCGCGCTGCTCGGAGGACATCATGCCGAAGAAGGCGACAAGCGCGGCCGCGGAGTTGTCACTCGTGGACCAGGCTTCGTTCATCAGTGCGGCCGAGTAGGCGGCTCGGGTGGAGACCGCCGTATATCGATAGGCACGGCCGTCCACTTCCCGGCGTACCCAGCCCTTCTGATGGAGATTGTCCAATACGGTCATCACGGTGGTGTAGGCGATGGTCCGGTCGCGTTCGAGGTCTTCCAGGACTTCCCTGACAGTGACCGGACGGTTCCACTCCCAGACCCGTGACATCACGGCGTCTTCCAGCTCTCCCAATTGACGGGGCACATCTGCACCATAGTGCGAGATGTCACGAATAGCTGGTTATTAGCGCAGAAAACACAGAAAAGGGCGTACGGCATGAAATGCCGTACGCCCTTCGAGCACAGACGCGGTCAGGCGGTGCTGCCGCCTGTCGGCTGGACCGCGGCCTCGGCGCGAGCGATCGCCGCGTCCACGGCCGCGTCTTCCTTGGCCTTGTTCGGGCCGCCCTGGGTCTTCACGATCGTTCTCACGACGATCGTGAAGAACACGGCCATCACCACGGGGGGCACAAGCGCGGAAACGTAGTCCATACGGACAGAGTAGCTATCCGGTCAGTGAGTGTTGCGACGGGGGCGCCGCCGGCTTGCGGCGTGGCGGGAAGACCTCGGACGGCTTGGGGGCCGGGCGGGGCTTGACCGGGGCCTTGTCCGGTGCCGGACGCTTCGGCTGTTCGGGGTCGTCCGACGTACGGCCGCCGGGCAGTGCGAGCAGCCGGGTGCGCGGGCCGGGGGTCACGGCGCGGCCGGCGAGCCGGGCGCGTACCGACTGCTCGGCCAGGGCCCGGCAGCGCCTCAGCAGGGCCTCGCCCGACGGTGCGCCGCGCAGGGCGCGCAGTGCGGCGAGGTCCTCGGGGCGGGGGTCGTAACCGGCGGCCAGGGCGTCCTGGAGCAGCTCCGTGTAGCTGCTCGCCGTGCCGGGGAGTGCGTCGCGGTAGCGGGCGAGGTCGGCGAGGAGGAAGGCGCGCAGTCTGCCCGTCTCGGCGATGGTCTCGTCCACGGACTCGGCGAGACGCAGACAGTCCTGGACGTCCTCTTCTGCGACGGGGGTCGGGTTGAGGGCGATGGCAAGGGCGCGTCGGAGCACACGCAGCTCATCCGCGCTGAAGGCCATGCCGCCTCGGGATCCGTAGGGCGTGGGCATGGAACGACGATACGTACTAAAGGGACAATATCCGCTTAATGGACTGGTGGCGGCGCGGCGGGGGATACGGCGGGGATACGGTCGGCCCCGCGCGCCCCGGCCCGGCCCGCCCCGGCCGCCACCCGCGTCATGGACCGGGGTGGCGGCTGCGTCCGGCTACCGGTTCACAGCCGGGCGACGTTCCGCTCGTACACCAGGCGCAGCCCGATCAGCGTCAGCCACGGCTCGTGCTCGTCGATGACCGTGGCCTCGCTGAGCACCATCGGGGCGAGACCGCCGGTGGCGATGACCGTGACGTCCGCCGGGTCGTCGGCGAGTTCCCTGGCCATCCGGTTCACCACGCCGTCGACCTGTCCGGCGAAGCCGTAGATGATGCCGGACTGCATCGCCTCCACGGTGTTCTTGCCGATCACGCTGCGCGGGCGGGCCAGCTCGATCTTGCGGAGCTGGGCGCCCTTCACCCCGAGCGCCTCGACCGAGATCTCGATGCCGGGGGCGATGACACCGCCGGTGTACTCGCCGCGCGCCGACACCGCGTCGAAGGTCGTCGCCGTACCGAAGTCGACGACGACGGCAGGGCCGCCGTAGAGCTCGACGGCGGCGACCGCGTTGATGATGCGGTCCGCGCCGACCTCCTTCGGGTTGTCCACCAGGATCGGGACGCCCGTCCTGATGCCGGGCTCGACCAGGACGGCCGGGACGTCGCCGTAGTAGCGGCGGGTCACCTCGCGGAGTTCGTGCAGGACGGAGGGGACGGTCGAGCAGACCGCGATCCCCTCGATGCCGTCGCCGAGTCCGCGGCCCAGCAGCGGGTGCATACCCATCAGGCCCTGGAGGAGTACGGCGAGTTCGTCGGCGGTGCGGCGGGCGTCGGTGGAGATGCGCCAGTGCTCCACGATCTCGTCGCCGTCGAACAGGCCGAGGACGGTGTGGGTGTTGCCGACGTCGATGGTGAGCAGCATGGATTACTCCGCCTCGCGCAGGTCGAGACCGATGTCGAGGATCGGCGAGGAGTGCGTGAGCCCGCCGACCGCGAGGTGGTCGACGCCCGTCTCCGCGTAGGCGCGGGCCGACTCCAGGGTGAGCCGCCCCGAGGACTCCAGGAGGGCGCGGCCGCCGACGAGTTCGACGGCCTCCGCGGTCTGCTCCGGGGTGAAGTTGTCCAGCAGGATGAGGTCGGCGCCCGCGTCCAGGACCTCGGTGACCTGGGCGAGGGTGTCCACCTCGACCTCGATGGCGAGGTCGGGGAACTCGGCGCGTACGAGCTTGAACGCCTCGGCGACACCACCGGCCGCGACCACGTGGTTGTCCTTGACCAGAGCCGCGTCGGAGAGCGACATCCGGTGGTTGACACCGCCGCCGCAGCGCACCGCGTACTTCTCCAGGGCGCGCAGCCCCGGTGTGGTCTTGCGGGTGTCGCGGACCTTGGCCTTGGTGCCTTCCAGTACGTCGGCCCAGGCGCGGGTCGCGGTCGCGATGCCGGAGAGGCGGCACAGCAGGTTGAGCGCGCTGCGCTCGGCGGTCAGCAGGTCACGGGTGCGGGTGGTGACCGAGAGCAGCTTCTGGCCGGCGGCGACGCGCGCGCCGTCCTCGACGTGCCGCTCGACCTCGAAGGCCTCGGTGCAGACGATGGAGAGCACCGCTTCGGCGACGCGCAGGCCCGCGACCGTACCGGCCTCGCGCGCGGTGAAGTCGCCGGTGGCGACGGCGTCGGCGGGGACGGTCGCGACGCTCGTCACGTCCACGCCCCCGTCGAGGTCCTCGTCGATGGCGAGGTGCGCGATGTCCTCGACCAGCACCGGGTCGAGCCCCGAAGCGGCCAGGAGCTGGGCGAGGGCGGGGTCGAGACCGCACTCCATCGGGTCGGCATCGGCATCGGCGTCGCCGAAGCCGTCGCCGCAGGCGCACGCGTCGCCGCAGCCGCCCGCCGGCTCGGCGCTCACGGCGTCGTCGCCGATCTGGTGGAGGGGGAGGTCGGGGGTGGTCACGGTCACTGCTCCTGGGGACGGTGAGGGAGGGTCGGTGGGAAGTCGGCGCTGTCCGTGGTGTGCACGGCGAGCGAACGGTCGGGGCGCAGCCGTACGACGAGGTGGCGGCGCCAGGCGGTGTCGTCGCGGTCCGCGTGGTCCTCGCGCCAGTGGCAGCCGCGGGTCTCCTCGCGGCGCTGCGCTGCGGCGGTGAGGACGCGGGCGACACAGAGGAGGTTGGTCGCCTCCCAGGCCTCGACGCCCGGTTCGGCGGGCTTCAGGGCGACGGCGGGCAGCGCTTCGGGGGCTCCCGCCGCTGCCGCGTCCATGGCGGCGCCCGCCGCCGCTTCCGCCACTGCTTCGGCTGCGGCTTCCGCCTCCGCCTCGGCGCGGATCGCCTCCAGCCGGTCCGCCGCACCCGCGAGGCTCTCCCCGGAGCGGAGCACTCCGGCGCCCGCCGTCATGATGCGCTGGATACGGAGGCGGGCCTCGGGCGGCAGGAGCGGGAGCGTAACGGGCTCCGCCGGGAGGACGGCCGCACCGGCGCGCACGCCCGCGCCCGAGCCGGCCGCCTCCGAGCCGCCCGCGCCCGTACCGGCCGTGCCCGAGGCACCCGCACCCGTACCGGCCGTGCCCGAGGCGCCCGCACCCGTACCGGCCGCGCCTGAGCCGGCCGTGACGATGTCGTCGGCGATGCGCTCCGCGAAGACCAGGCCTTCCAGGAGGGAGTTGGACGCCAGGCGGTTCGCGCCGTGCACGCCGGTGCAGGCGACCTCACCGCAGGCGTACAGACCGGGGACGGTCGTGCGGCCGTGCAGGTCGGTGCGGACACCGCCGGAGGCGTAGTGCGCCGCCGGCGCGACCGGGACCGGCTCGGTCACCGGGTCGATGCCGTGGCTGCGGCAGGCGGCGAGGATCGTCGGGAAGCGCTGCTCCCACATCTCGGCGCCGAAGTGCCGGGCGTCGAGATACATGTGCTCGGTGCCGTGCTCCTGCATCCGGCGGGTGATGGCCTTCGCCACGATGTCGCGGGGGGCCAGCTCGGCCAGCTCGTGCTGCCCGGTCATGAAGCGGACCCCGTCGGCGTCGACGAGATGGGCGCCCTCGCCCCGTACCGCCTCGGAGACCAGCGGCTGCTGTCCCTCGGCGCCCGCGCCGAGGAAGAGCACCGTGGGGTGGAACTGGACGAATTCCAGGTCGGAGACCTCCGCGCCCGCCCGGAGCGCCAGGGCCACGCCGTCGCCGGTGGAGACGGCGGGGTTGGTGGTCGCCGAGAAGATCTGGCCCATGCCGCCGGTGGCGAGCACCACCGCGGGTGCCCGGACCGCGCCGACGCCGTCGTGCTGGCCCTCCCCCATGACATGCAGGGTGACACCCGCCGTACGGCCTTCGGTATCGGTGAGGAGGTCGAGGACCAGGGCGTTCTCCACGGTGCGCAGCGCGGCCGCGCGGACCGCGTCGACCAGGGCGCGGGAGATCTCGGCGCCGGTGGCGTCGCCGCCCGCGTGCGCGATGCGGCGCCGGTGGTGGCCGCCCTCCCGGGTGAGTGCGATCCCGCCGGTCTCGTCGGTGTCGAACTGCGCGCCGGTCGCGATCAGCCTGCGTACGGCGTCGGGGCCCTCCGTCACCAGGGTGCGGACCGCCGCCTCGTCGCAGAGCCCGGCCCCCGCGACCAGCGTGTCGTCGAGGTGCTGCTGGGGGGTGTCGCCCTCGCCGAGCGCGGCGGCGATACCGCCCTGGGCCCAGCGGGTCGAGCCGTCGTCGAGGCGGGCCTTGGTCACGACGACGGTCCGCAGCCCCGCCGCGGTGCAGCGCAGCGCGGTGGTCAGGCCGGCCACTCCGGATCCGACGATCACGACGTCCGCGTCGATCTCCCAGCCGGGGGCGGGTGCGTGCAGGCGTATTCCGGTTCCGGTCACTGTGGTTCCCCGAAGGTCAGCGGGATGTTGTCGATCAGACGCGTCGTACCGACCCGGGCGGCGACCGCGAGGATCGCTTCGCCCCGGTGGCCGTCGGTGGCCTCGGTGAAGTCGGACGGGTCGATCAGGGACAGGTAGTCCAGGGAGAGCGCCGCCCCGTCGAGGACGGCCTGCGCGGCGGCGCGCACGGCCGCGGGGGTGGCGGAGGCGGCGCCGGTGAGGGCGCCCCGGCCCGCGAACAGGGCGCGGGACAGGGCCAGCGCGGTGGCCCTGTCCCCGGTGGAGAGGAAGCGGTTACGGCTGGACATCGCCAGCCCGTCCGGCTCCCGGACCGTCGGCACGCCGACGATCCCGACCGGGAAGTTGAGGTCGCGCGCCATCCGCCGTACCAGGGCGAGCTGTTGGGCGTCCTTCTGCCCGAACAGCGCGACATCGGGGCGGGTGAGGTGCAGGAGTTTGGCGACGACGGTGAGCATCCCGTCGAAGTGGCCCGGGCGCGCCGCGCCTTCGAAGCGCTCCCCCATCGGGCCCGCCGCGACCCGGACCTGCGGCTCGCCGCCCGGGTAGACCTCGTCGGCCGAGGGAGCGAAGACGGCGTCCGCGCCCGCCAGTTCGGCGATGGCGAGGTCCGCTTCGAGGGTGCGCGGGTAGCGGTCGAGGTCTTCACCCGCGCCGAACTGCAGCGGGTTGACGAAGACCGTCACGACGACCTGCCCGGCCTCGCCCACCTGCTCCCTGGCCGCCCGGACGAGGGTCGCGTGGCCCTCGTGCAGGGCGCCCATGGTCATGACGACGGCGCGGGGGGCGGGGGGGTGCGGTGTGCGGGCTCCGTGGGCTCCGGGTGTGCCGGTGCCGGGCTCGGTCCCCGTCCCGGGCCCGGTGCCTGGCTGCGTACGCCCGGTCTCGGCAAGCCCGGTCCCGGTGCGCCCGCGCGGCAGGGCGTGCAGTTCGGCTGCCGTGTGCAGCAGCGCGGTCGTGGTCATCGCGTCTCTCCGTCCGCGAGGACTCCCAGCAGGTCCTCGGCCAGTTCCGGCTTGAGCAGCCCGTGTGCGAGGGCGCGGTCCGCCGTCGTACGGGCCATCGCGAGATAGCCGGCGACGGCCTGCGGGGCGTGCTTGCGCAACTCCTCGACGTGCGCCGCGACCGTACCCGCGTCGCCCCGGGCGACCGGCCCGGTCAGCGCGGCGTCGCCGGACCTGAGGGCGTTGTCGAGGGCGGCGCCGAGGAGCGGCCCGAGCATCCGGTCGGGGGCCGCCACCCCCGCCTTACGCAGCAGCTCCATCGACTGGGCGACCAGGGTGACCAGGTGATTCGCGCCGAGGGCGAGCGCCGCGTGGTAGAGCGGACGGGACTCCTCCGAGATCCACTCGGGTTCGCCGCCCATCTCGATGACCAGCGCCTCGGCCGCGAGCCGCAGCTCATCGGGTGCGGTCACGCCGAAGGAGCAGCCGGCCAGCCGCTGGACGTCCACGGATGTGCCGGTGAAGGTCATCGCCGGGTGCAGTGCGAGCGGCAGGGCTCCGGCGCGCAGGGCGGGGTCGAGCACGCCGGTGCCGAACCGGCCCGACGTATGGACCAGGAGCTGTCCGGGCCGGACGGCGCCGGTCTCGGCCAGGCCCTCCACCAGCGCGGGAAGCGCGTCGTCCGGCACCGTCAGCAGGACCAGCTCGGCGCGGGCCAGCACCTCGGCCGGGGTGACCAGGGGGACGTCGGGGAGCAGGACGGCGGCCCTGCGGACGGATGCGTCGGAGACACCGGACGCGGCGACCGGGCGGTGCCCGGCGAGCTGGAGCGCGGCGGCGAGCGCGGGGCCCACCCGGCCCGCTCCGACCACGCCGACGGTGAGCCGCGCGGGGCGGGATTCTGCTGATGCGTTCACGTGGGACGGCCTTCCGTTCCAGTCCGCGAGGGGTACCGGACGATTTCCCCGTCATGCTACGCCCAGGATTCGGGGGAACTCGTTGGACTGTCCACAGGCTGCGGACGAGGATCGGCGCATGACGAACGAGGCGGACATCACCGGGACCGACGGCGCCGGGCAGCACAGCAGGACCGGGCACGACAGTGGAAAGAAGCAGGCCGGCGGGGGCGAGCAGCCCCGGCGGGCCGAGCAGAACGAGCAGGCCGAACAGGCCGAACAGCCCCCGCAGGACGCTGCGCAGCGCAGGGTCGCGGCGATGCGGGGCGCGAAGCGGGTGCTGTCGAGGCCGCACGCGATCGTCACCCTGGGCGAGCAGCTGACCGCACTGGCGGCGGACGCGGGCACGGTGTACGACCTGGACGAACCGGTGGACATATACGGCGGCGGGGTCGTCGCCGCGCTGGAGGAGCGGGTCGCCGGGCTGCTCGGGTTCCCGGCAGCCGCCTTCTTCCCCACCGGCACGATGGCGCAGCAGGTCGCGCTGCGGTGCTGGGCGGGACGTACCGGCGATCCGGTGGTCGCGCTGCATCCGATGGCCCACCCCGAACTGCACGAGCGGGGCGCTTTCGGAGCCGTGAGCGGGCTGCGTACCGTCCACCCGACGTCCGCGCCCCGCCTCCCCACGGCCGCGGAAGTACGCGACTTCGAGGAGCCCTTCGGCACCCTGATGCTGGAACTCCCCCTGCGCGACGCCGGTTTCGTCCTCCCGACATGGGACGAGCTGGTGGCCGTCGCCGGGGCCGCCAGGGAACGTGATGCGGTGGTGCATCTCGACGGCGCGCGACTCTGGGAGTGCGCCCCGCACTTCGGCCGCGAGCTGGCGGAGATCGCCGGGGTCGCGGACAGCGTGTACGTCTCCCTCTACAAGTCCCTCGACGGCCTTTCGGGCGCCGTGCTCGCGGGACCGGCTTCGCTGATCGACGAGGCCAGGACCTGGCGCCACCGGTACGGGGGCGCGCTCTTCCAGCAGTACCCGGCCGCGCTGTCGGCCCTGCTGGGGCTGGAGCGGGAGCTGCCCCGGCTGCCCTCGTACGTCGCGCACGCGAAGGTCGTCGCCGCGGGGCTCACGGACGGGTTCCGGGCGGCGGGTGTGCCCTGGTTCCGGGTCAATCCCGAGGTGCCGCACACCCATCAGTTCCAGGTGTGGCTGCCGTACGAGGCGGATGTGCTGTCGGAGGCGGCGGTCGTGCAGGCGGAGGAGACGGGGGTGGCGCTGTTCCAGCGGTTCCATCCGGCTCCGGGCGGGGTGCCGGGGGTGTCGCTGGCCGAGGTGACGGTGTCGGCGCCGGGGCTGTCGTGGAGCGCGGCGGATGTGACGGGGGCGGTCGTGGAGTTCGTACGCCGGGTGAGGTGACGCAGGGGCGAGGGGGCTGAAGGGGCTGAGGGACGGAGGTGCGGAGGCTCAGCGGGGATCGGATGTGTGCTGTCCGTTGGTGGTCCGCGCCGGGGTCAGCAGCCTCCGCAGCCGGCCGTTCCGCGACAGCCAGTGCGGCCGGGCCTTCCCCCTCGCTCTCTTCTCCGTCGCCCTCTTCTCCGTCGCCCTCTTCTCCGTCCGTCTCGCGCCCGGCCGCCCCGTGCTCAGGTGGTCGCGGATCTCGCCGATGGCCTCCCAGTCGTGCCGGCCCGGCAGGGGCGGCGCCGTCTCTCCCCGCTGGGCGGCACGGTAGGCGTCGAGCATGTGCTGCTGGTTCGCGTTCATGGCCCCACCCTGGGCACCAGCCGGGGCCCAGGGCTCTCCATTTGACGAGCGCAGTCAATCGACGGCCGGACTGTCGGTGGGGGCAGGCACGATGGATCCATGAGCGTGGACATCGACATCACGGGGCTGCCACCCGGGGGGATCACTTTCGAACTGTCTCCCCTGGCGGAGCTCGGCAATGCCCTGCATGTGCTGTCCGAACCGGGACACCATCCGGGGCTGCACGGCTGGGCCACGGCGACGGCCGCCGGGCTGGAGCCGGACCTCGCCGACCGGCTGCACGAAGCGGACTTCCTGTGGCGCTCCACGTTCTCGGACATCTTCCTGCCGTTCGCTGGCGCCCGGCACGGCGGCGGCAGGCCCGGGGCGACTCTCGCCGAGGATCTGGATCTGCTCGACCTGCTGCCCGACGACGAGTTCGTGAATGTCGCGCTGGAGTTCACCTGCTCCGTCACCTACGACCTCGGCGGCCCCTCACCGCTCACGGACGCGGGGGTCCGCAACCGCGCGCTGGATCTCGCGGCGGCCCGCGGGCCCCGGCAGCTCGACTTCACCGGACATCTGCTGAACGACCCGGTCACCGTGCGGGCCTGGATCCGGCGGCTCTTCGAGGACTGCGAGCAGGCGTTCTTCGGCGACACCTGGCGCCGGGTACGGATCCAACTGGCGGCCGACGCCCGGCACAAGACCGAGATCCTGCGGCACAAGGGCCTGGCCGACGCGATGACCGCGGTCTCCGCCGCCCTGTCGCTGGACAGCACCGGGACCAGGATCAGCGCCGACAAGCTCGCGGAGGGCCGTTCGGCCGCGGTGGGCGCGCCCGCCGGGGACGGGCTCACCTTCGTACCGACCAGTTTCGGCTGGCCCCATCTGCTGGTGCTCCACCGCCCGGACTGGCGCCCGGCGATCCAGTACCCGGTCGCCGCACCCGAGTTGCCGTCCCCCGCGTCGGTCGAGCTGCTGAAGCTGCGGCTGGAGGCGCTGGCCCACCCGATGCGGATGCGGATGTGCCGGGGACTGGCCCGCTCCCCGCGCACCACGGGCGAACTGGCCGATACGCACGGCATATCCGCGCCGGAGATCTCCCGCCATCTGGCGGTCCTGAAGCGGGCCGGCCTGATCACCACCAGACGGCGCGGGCGGTATGTCCTGCACCAGCTGGACCTCACCGTGGTGGCCAGGCTCGGCAGCGACTTCCTGGAGGGGGTGCTGCGCTGACGGCCACCTCAACGGTGCCCAGCGCAACGCGCCTGCCTCCCCTGCCGGTCTCAGTACCCCGGTCTCAGTGCCCCGGCCTCACCCTGCCGGTCTCAGCGCGCCCCGGAGCCGCCTGCCCGCACCAGACCCGTTTCGTACGCCATCACGACCACCTGCACCCGGTCCCGCAGTTCCAGCTTGGTGAGGATGCGGCCCACATGCGTCTTCACCGTGGCCTCCGACAGCACCAGCAGCGCCGCGATCTCGCCGTTCGACAGGCCCTGCGCGACCAGCAGCATCACCTCGCGCTCCCGGTCCGTGAGCCGCTCGATCTCCTTCTGCTGCGGATCCGCGACCGTGCTCGGCAGCATCGGTGAGAAGCGGTCGAGCAGCCGCCGCGTGGTCGACGGCGCGACCACCGCGTCTCCGCTGTGCACGGACCGGATCGCGCCGAGCAGTTCGGCGGGGGGCACGTCCTTGAGCATGAATCCGCTGGCGCCCGCCTTCAGCCCGGAGAAGGCGTACTCGTCCAGGTCGAAGGTGGTCAGGATCAGCACCTTCGGCGCATCCGGCCGCGCACAGATCTGCCGGGTCGCCTCGACACCGTCCAGCTTCGGCATACGGACGTCCATCAGCACCACGTCGACCGCCGTCGACCGGAGGACGGCGATCGCCTCCGCGCCGTCGCCCGCCTCCGCGACGACCTCCATGTCCGGCTGGGCGGCAAGCACCATCCGGAAGCCGGTGCGCAGCAGCACCTGGTCGTCGACGAGCATCACGCGGATCGCCATCTCGTAAGGATCCCTTCTCATGGGCCGGGGGAACGGGGCCGATGGGCACCCGGGACAACGGCAGGCTGGTGGGCTGGTGGCGGGCTTGTGGCTGTGGTGGGCTAGTGGCTGTGGTGGGCTTGCCTGTGGTCCGGCCAGTGGCCGGCTAGTGGGCCGGTTTGAGCGGCAGCAGCGCGCTGATCCGGAAGCCGCCGCCCGGCCGCGGACCCGCGTCCAGCGTGCCCCCGACCATGCCGATGCGCTCCCGCATACCGATCAGACCGTGCCCCTGACCGTCCGCCCCGCCGTCCTGGTACAACTCGTGCGCCGCGCCCCGGCCGTCGTCCTCGACCAGCAGGCCGAGCCCGTCGTCGAAGTAGACGAGACGCACGCTGGCGCCCACGTCCGGTCCGCCGTGCTTCCGGGTGTTGGTGAGCGCTTCCTGCACAATGCGGTACGCGGTCAGCTCCACGCCACTGGGCAGCGGCCGCGGCGTCCCCTCGATACGGAAGTCCACGGTCAGCCCGGCGACCCTGACCTGCTCGACCAGGTCCTCGATCTGCTGCACATCGGGCTGCGGCACGTACTCACCGCTCTCCGGCGCGTCACCGGTCCGCAGCACCCCCAGCAGTCTGCGCATCTCGGCCAGCGCCTGGCGGCCGGTGGACGAGATCGTCTCCAGCGCCTGTTTGGCCTGGTCGGGCGAGGCATCCAGGACATAGGCGGCGCCGTCCGCCTGGACGACCATCACCGAGACGTTGTGCGCCACGACATCGTGCAGCTCGCGGGCGATCCGGGCACGCTCACCGGCGACCGCCACCTTCGACTGCGCCTCCCGCTCCCGCTCCAGACGGGCGGCCCGCTCCTCCAGCTGCGCGAAGTAGGCCCGGCGGGTCCGTACCGAGTCACCCAGCACCCAGGCCAGGACGAACGGAACCGTCGCCACGACCGTGAAGACCGCCTGCTGCACCCAACCGGTGACCCCCGCCTCGTGCCAGCGCAGCTGCGCGAGCGTCCCCGCGCACAGGCCGCCGATCAGGCCGAGCCGGGAGGCCCAGCGCTCCCCGTCGGCGGCGACGGTGTAGATCAACGCCAGCATGGCGAAGTCGGCGGGCCCCGTGCTGACGTCGAAGACCAGCTGCGCCACCCCCAGCACCGTCACGAGCAGCAGCATCTTCTCGGGCGCCCGGCGGCGCAGGGCGACAGCCGTACAGAGACCCAGGAAGATCGGGACGGCCTTGTAGTTCCACCCGTGCTCCATCCGGGACGCGTCCCACTGCATCGCGGAGAGCCCGAGGAGGATGACGGCCCAGAAGCCGTCGACCAGAGTCGGGTGTCTGCGGATGAAGGCGTAGAGACGCTGCACGTAACCCAGCGTAGGGAAGCCGGACAGGTGCAAGGGTCAACCGGAGGACCGATCCGGTCGCCCATGGAGTACTCCCCAAGGTGGAGACTTGACGCCGTGACTGATGAGTGGCGCGGGTGGCGTGAGGCGACGGAGGCCGCTCTGTACGGGGCGGACGGCTTCTATCTGCGGCCGGAGGGCCCCTCGGCCCACTTCCGCACCTCGGTGCACGCCTCCCCCCTGTTCGCAGCGGCCGTCGCCCGGCTGCTGACGGGGCTGGACATCGCGGAGCCGGCCCTGGTCGACATGGGGGCGGGCCGCGGTGAGCTGGTGACGGGGGTCCTGGCCGCGCTGCCCGCGGACTTCCCGGTACGGGCGTACGCCGTCGAGCGCGCGCCCCGTCCGGCCGGGCTCGACGAGCGCGTCGTCTGGTGTGCCGAACCGCCGGCCGGGGTGCGGGGGCTGCTCTTCGCGAACGAGTGGCTGGACAATGTGCCGGTCGACATCGCGGAGGTGGACCCGGCCGGGACGCCGCGCTATGTGCGGGTCAGGACGGAGGACGGCGCCGAGCGGCTGGGCGAGCCGGTGACCGGGGCGGACGCGGAGTGGCTCGACCGCTGGTGGCCGCCGGACGGCCCGGGCACCCGCGCCGAGATCGGCCGTCCGCGCGACGAGGCGTGGGCCGCGGCGGCCGGAACGCTGGAGGCGGGTCTCGCGGTGGCCGTCGACTACGCCCACCCGCGCACGGCCCGCCCGCCCTTCGGCACGCTCACCGGCTTCCGGGAGGGCCGCGAGGTGCGGCCGGTACCGGACGGGAGCTGCGACATCACCGCCCATGTGGCGCTGGACGCGTGCGCGCTGCCGGGAGCGGAACTGCGGACCCAGCGGGAGGCCCTGCGCGCCCTGGGAATCAACGGCGAACGCCCACCCCTGGCGCTGGCGTCGACGGACCCGGCGGCATACGTCAGACGCCTGGCGACGGCGGGCGAAGCCGCGGAACTGGTGGCGCGGGGCGGGCTGGGGGACTTCGGGTGGCTGATGCAACGGGTGGGCGGGCCCGGCCAGGGGCGGTGACGCGGAGAGGCCGGGGCACGGGCAGGAGACGCGGGCAGAAGCCGGGACACGGGCGGCAGCCGGGCAGGGCACCGGACACCGGCGGCAGCCGGGGCGCGCGCATGAGCCGGCACCGGCGCACCGGCAGGGCACCGCGCGCGGGCCCCGGTGAGGCCGCAGCCGTCCGCCGGGGATACTGGCCCGTATGACGGAGACGACGGTCGGCATCGGCGGTGCCGCGGAGAGCACCGACATGGTGCTCAACATCGGCCCCCAGCACCCTTCCACCCACGGAGTGCTCCGCCTCCGCCTGATCCTGGACGGCGAACGCATCCAGCAGGCCGAGCCGGTCATCGGCTATATGCACCGGGGCGCCGAGAAGCTCTTCGAGGCCCGCGACTACCGCCAGATCATCATGCTCGCCAACCGCCACGACTGGCTCTCCGCCTTCTCCAACGAGCTGGGCGTCGTGATGGCCGTCGAGCGGATGCTCGGCATGGAGGTCCCCGAGCGCGCGGTCTGGACCCGTACGCTCCTCGCCGAGCTGAACCGGGTGCTCAACCACCTGATGTTCCTCGGCTCGTACCCTCTCGAACTCGGCGGTATCACCCCGGTGTTCCACGCCTTCCGGGAACGCGAGGTGATCCAGGCGGTCATGGAGGAGGTCTCCGGCGGCCGGATGCACTACATGTTCAACCGGGTCGGCGGCCTCAAGGAGGACCTTCCGGCGGGCTGGCTCGGCCGGGCGCGGGACGCCGTCGCCGATGTCCGGTCGCGCATGGACGTGTACGACGACCTCGTCCTCGGCAACGAGATCTTCCGGGGCCGCACCCGGGGCGTGGGGGCCCTCTCCGCCGCCGCCGTGCACGCGTACGGGGTGAGCGGCCCGATCGCGCGCGGCTCGGGCGTCGACTTCGATCTGCGCCGCGACGAGCCGTATCTCGCGTACGGCGATCTCCAGGACACCCTGAAGGTCGTCACCCGCGAGGAGGGCGACTGCCTGGCGCGCTTCGAGGTGCTGCTGGGCCAGACGCACAACTCGCTGGACCTGGCAGACGCTTGTCTGGACCGGCTGGCCGCGCTGGCTCCCGGACCGGTCAACCAGCGGCTTCCGAAGGTGCTGAAGGCCCCGGAGGGCGAGACGTACGCCTGGACCGAGAACCCGCTCGGCATCAACGGCTACTACCTGGTGTCCAAGGGCGAGAAGACCCCGTACCGGCTCAAGCTCCGCTCGGCGTCGTTCAACAACATCCAGGCGCTGACCGAGCTGCTGCCCGGCACCCTGGTCGCCGACATGGTGGCGATCCTGGGCTCGCTCTTCTTCGTGGTCGGCGACATCGACAAGTAGGCCGGCTGCCGGCGGGACAGCTACCGCAAGCGGTCCGGACGCAGAGCGGCCCGGACCCCGCCGGGGGTCCGGGCCGCACACGATCGGTCCGCCGCTACGAGATCGCGGTGCGCAGCACGCCCACGTCGATCTGCTCCGTCTCGTCGTGCTCGGTCAGGTCGATGACCTGGCCCACCCCGCGGTCGGTCTCGTTCCCGAAGCTGTCATCTGCGCTGTCGTCCGCACTGTCCGCCGGGCCCGACCCGGCCGCGGAGACCGCCGCCGCGGCGTTGTGTGCCGCGATGGCCTCCGCACCCACCACGTCCGCGAGGTCCTCGTTCTGTACCGAGGCCAGCTGCGCGGGCTCCAGGGCCGAGGCGGACGTCCTGTCCTTCTGCGTGTTCTGCATGTTCTGCGTGTTCTGCATACCGAAGAAGTCGAAGCCGCCCACGGGCCGGGGCGCGCGGCCCTGCTGCGGGGTGTACGGGGTGATGGCGCTCGCCGGAACGCGACGCGGAGCAGGGAGAGCCGACGGCGGGCGCGTGTGCTCGGCGGCGGCCGCCGCCGGCTTCCCCTCCGGATCGGCCGTCTCCCGCTGTTCGCGCTGCTGCCGCTGCTCCCGGTGCTCGCCGTGGTCCCGGCCCTCGCGCTGTTCGCGCTGGGCCGCCGCGTTACGGCTCAGCGCACCGAGTGCCTGGGCGGCCTTCGCGTACGCGGCCGGAGTGGGGGTGGAGCGCGCGGCCGGCAGCGCGGCCCGGGTCGGGGCCGGGGCCGGGGCCGCGGCCTCGATCGCCAGGAGCCTGCGGCCCTCCAGCGCACCGGCCCGCGCGGTCTCGGCGGTCGCGTACCGGCGCAGCAGCGCGGCGTGCTCCCCGCGCAGCCCGGCCAGCTCGGCCCGCTTGGCCCGCAGCTTCGTCTCCAGCTTGACGCGCAGGGCGCGCGACTCCTCCAGATCGCCTTCCAGTTCGGCGGTGCGCTCCTCGGCCCGCCACTCCTCGGCGGCCCGTGAACGGGTCAGTTCGGCGACCCTGCGACCGGCCACCCGGTCCCAGTTGCGCATCAGGACCGCGCCGGTCACCGCGGCGGCGGCCGCTGCCGCTGCCAGACAGCGGAGGACCAGGGGATCCGCGAACAGCCAGGCGCCGGCGGCGAAGAGAAGCGAAGCACCGGCAACGGCCGAAGGCTGGAGAAGCCGGTGCAGGGGTGGGGAATGGCGGTGGCGTCCACGTGGCATGGCCCGAAATTTACCGTGCGGGTGAGCCGAATGGATGACCGCACCGGGATTTGTTCCCCAGCGGTTACCTCGAACGGTTACCCCGGTGCTCCCGCCATTCCCCCGGGAACCCGCTAGTTGATCAAGCTCTTCGACTTCAGATAGTCCTTCGCGACATCGTCGGGCTTCGCACGCTCGGAGTCGACCTTGCGGTTCAGCTGGACCAGATCGGCGGTCGTCAGCGCGGACGTGAGCTTGGCGAGAGCGGCCGCGATGTCGGGGCTGCCCGCGTGCTCGGCATTCACGACCGGCAGGACATTGTCCGCGTTCTGGAGCTTCTTGTCGTCCTGGAGCAGCACCAGTCCGTAGGTGTCCAGCGTCGCGTCGGTCGTGGTGGTCAGCACCAGCTGGTCGGTGCCGTCCTTGACCGCCTGCTTGGACTGCGGGGTGCCGACGCCCTTGGGGTCGATGCCGGTGACATCAATGCCGTACTTCGACTTCAGGCCCGGTGCGCAGAACGGCCGGACCGTGCATTCGTCACCCGCGGCGATCTTGACCTTCACCTTCGACTTCCCCAGATCCGAAAGGGTCTTGAGCTTGTTCTTGGCGGCGAATTCCTTGGTCACGGCGAAGGCGTTCTGGTCGACCGCAGCGCCGGCCGGAAGCACCTTCAGCCCGCGCGGCCCGGCGAGCTTCTTCAGGGCTGCCACGGTCGCCGCGGCATCACCGGAGGCGACGGGCTTCTTCTCGGCCTGCTTGGCGCCGTTCGTCTTGGCGTTGAGGAATTCGGCGAGGGTGGCCGCGTATTCCGGTACGACGTCGATCTGCCCCTTCTCCAGCGAGGGTTCGTACAGTTCGCGGTTGTTCACCGAGGTGACCGAGGTCTTGTATCCGGCGTTGGCCAGCACCTGGCTGTACAGCGCGGCGAGGACCTTCGACTCGGTGAAGCCGGCCGCGCCGATGACGAGCGAGCCCTTCTTGCCCGAACCGGCCGCGGCACTCGACCCGCCGCCGTCCTTGCCCTTCTCCAGGCTGTCGCCGCCGCACGCCGCGAGGGAGCCCGTCAGAGCCACCACGCCGAGCACCGCGCCCGCTATTCGCGAGGTCTTGATCATGAGGTCCACTCCAAGTGACAGGTGATTGAAGAACGTTTCGAGAAATTCAGCGTAGGAAAGCGTAGGAAGCAGAGAAGGCAGAAGCAGCAGCTTGAGCAGAAGCACCAGCGCCGGCAGACGCAGCAGCAACGCAGCGGACGCGGGCCGCCCTCAGGCCGCCCTGCGCCGCGGGTCGAGCAGCCGGTCCGCCACCACCAGCAGCCCCTCGACGACGAGCGCCAGCGCGGCGACGAGCAGCGCGCCCGCCACCACCTGCGCGGTGTCGTACGTGTTGAACCCGGCGGTGATGATCCGGCCGAGGCCCCCGCCGCCGGTCATCGCGGCCAGCGTCGCCGTGGCGATCACCTGGACCGCGGCCGACCTGAGCCCGGTCATGATCAGCGGATAGGCGAGCGGCAGCTCGACCCGCAGGAACAGCTGACGCCCCGACATCCCCATCCCCCGGGCCGCCTCCACCACCGACCGGTCCACCTCACGCATCCCGGTGTACGCGTTGGTCAGCAACGGCGGCACCGCGAACAGAACCAGGGCGATCACCGTCGGCAGATCGCCGTGCGAGCGCAGCGGGGTCAGCAGCAGCAGCGCGAGCACCGCGAACGTCGGTATCGCGCGCCCGGCGTTGGAGATGTTCACGGCCAGCGCGCCGCCCCGGCCGATGTGCCCGAGCCGGAGCGCGACCGGCAGCGCGATGAGGCACGCCAGCGCGAACGCGATCCCGCTGACCGTCAGATGCTCGGCGAGCCGGTGCTCCGCACCGCTCTCCCCCGACCAGTTGGACCCCGTCGTCAGCCAGGTCCAGGCATCGGTCAACTCACCCATGATCAGCCCGCCTCAGCCGTACGGACCGCTCGCGGCGTCCGTATTCGGGTCCAGGGCGTGAGCAGCCGCTGCACGCCGAGCAGCATCAGATCGGCCAGGACGGCCAGCAGTACGCAGAGCACGGACGCGGTCAGCACCTGCGCCTTGAAGAGGGTCGGCAGCGCGTCCGAGATGAGATTGCCGAGCCCGCCCTTGCCGACGATCGAGCCGACCGTCGTCAGCGCGACCGTGGAGACCGTGGCGATCCGCAGACCGGCGAACAACGCGGGCAGCGCCAGCGGCAGTTCGACCTCCCAGAGCAGCCTGACCGGTCCGTACCCCATCCCCCGCGCCGCCTCCCGCGCGTCCTCGGGGACCGCGGCGAGACCGGCCATGATGTTCCGTACGAGGATGGTCAGCGAGTAGAGCACCAGGCCGGTGACGACCAGGGCGGCCGACAGGCCGAACCACGGCAGCAGCAGCGAGAACATCGCCAGCGACGGCACCGTGTAGAGCACGGTCGTCAGCCCGAGCACCGGCCCCGCGAACACCCGTCCGCGGCGCGCAAGCAACGCCAGCGGCAGGGCCACCACCAGCCCTATCGCCACCGACACCGCGGTGATCCAGATGTGCTGGACGGTCGCGTCGGTCAGCTCCTGGCTGCGGGATGTGACGTAGTCCCAGCAGAGCCAGTCGTTCCTCACCATGCAGTTCTGCCCGCTCATCGCGCCCCGCCTCCCGGCCCCCGCCGCGCTCCGGCCCGACAGGACCCGTCGTCCGGCCCCCATCGGTTTCCTCAACTCAGTGGCGACCCTATCCCCGGCCACTGACAATGCCGGGATCCGTCGCACTGCAGCAACATGGCCTTCACAACCGGCCCGTCACAATGGGGAATCATGATCCGATTCGAAAACGTCACCAAGCGGTACGCCGACGGCACGACCGCCGTCGACAACCTCTCCTTCGAGGTCGCCGAAGGTGAACTGGTCACGCTCGTCGGCCCGTCCGGCTGCGGGAAGACCACCACGATGAAGATGGTCAACCGGCTCATCGAGCCGACCGGCGGCCGGATATTCGTCGACGGGGACGACATATCCGCCACCAACCCCGTCGAACTCCGCCGCCGTATCGGCTATGTGATCCAGCAGGTCGGCCTCTTCCCGCACAAGACGGTGCTGGACAACACCGCGACGGTCCCGCACCTGCTGGGCATCAAGCGCTCCGCCGCCCGCGCCAGGGCCGCCGAACTCCTCGAACTGGTGGGTCTCGACCCGTCCGTCCACGGCGGCCGCTACCCCGAGCAGCTCTCCGGCGGCCAGCGCCAGCGGGTGGGCGTGGCGAGGGCGCTGGCGGCCGACCCGCCCGTACTGCTGATGGACGAGCCGTTCGGCGCGGTCGACCCGGTCGTGCGCGAACACCTCCAGAACGAGTTCCTCGCGCTCCAGAAGTCCGTCCGCAAGACCGTCCTCTTCGTCACCCATGACATCGAGGAGGCGGTCCGGCTCGGCGACCGCATCGCGGTGTACGGGCAGGGCACGATCGAGCAGTTCGACGCCCCGGCCGCCGTACTCGGCGCCCCCGCCACCCCCTACGTGGCGGACTTCGTCGGCGCCGACCGCGGCCTCAAGCGGCTCTCCGTCACCCCGATCGAGCCCGGCGACCTGGAACAGCCCCCGGTGGTACACCTCGACGATCCGCTGCCCGCCACGCTCCCGGGCTGGGCGGTCGTCCTGGACCGGGACGAGAATCTGCACGGCTGGATCTCCGCGGGGCAGGCCGCCACCGCCAGGGGGACGGTGCGCGAACACGCCCGCCGCATGGAGGCCCGGCTGCCCGTCGGGGCCTCGCTCAAGCAGGCGTTCGCCACGATGCTCCAGCACGACGCCGGGTGGATCGCGGTGATCGACGAGGCCGGCGCCGGCCGCTTCCTGGGCGTGCTGACCCCGGCCCGGCTGCACGAGGCGCTGCGCCGCTCCACCGCGGCCGACGCCCGGGACATCCCGCGCGACGAAGTGGAGCTGGACACCGTCAGCGGCCGGTGAGCCGCTGGCTCAGCCACACCATGCCCGCGGGGATCTCGCGGCGCCAGGTGTTGAAGTTGTGCCCACCGCTGGTCAGGGTGATCGACGAGAGCCGGGTGGGCGGCTTCACCTTGTCCATGAACCGCATCGTGCTGCGGTAGTTCCCCTCGCCCTTCTTGCTGGTGGTCACCAGGAGCGAGGTGGCCGGGGCAGGCCGGTGCTCCAGGCTCCACGTCAGATCCGCGCGCCGCCGCTCAAGGCCGTTGCCCTGGAAGAGGTCGCCCGTCGTCGGGTCCTCGGCCGCGCGGTAGTACGCGGAGAGCCCGGCCCCCGCCCCGTACACACCCGGGTGGTGGACCGCCAGTTTCAGGGCGCAGTAACCGCCCGTCGAGTCCCCTATGGAGCCCCAGTTCCCGGGCCCGGGCCCGACCCGGTACGCGGCCCTGACGGCGCCCGGCAGGTCCTTCGCGAAGAACGTCTCGCTCTGCGGTCCGCCCTTTATGTCCACGCACTCGGTGTCCCGCGGCGGGGCGACCGTCGGCCGCAGCATCACCAGCACCATCGGCCGCATCTTCCCGGCCTTCAGCTGGTCGAACTCCGTCCTCGGGTAGTGCAGACCGTGGATCAGGTTCTCCGCCGTGCCCGGGTAACCGGTGAGCACCACGGCCGCCGGGAAAGTTCGCTTCATGTACGCCCGCTGGAAATACTGCGGCGGCAGATAGACGTAGGCGGAGCTGGCTATCTTCGACGTACGGCCCTGGATCACGACCTTCTGTATCTGCCCGGCGAGCTCCGGCTTGGTGCCGCCGGGGACGTCCAGGCCCTTCCTCGCCACGACCCGGACGTCACGGCTGCCCGCGTCGTGGTCGACGACCACGCCCGGCGTCTGCTCCTGGCCGAAGAGGTCGGCCCACGACCCGTAGAAGAGGAAGGAGTTGTTGGCGATGAGCCCGACCGTGACGAAGACCGCCAGCTGGGTGGCGAGGAACAGGCCGACCCGTCCGGCCACCGCGCGGCCGCTGCGCCGCGCGAGCCGTGGCCAGAGCCAGATCGTCGCGGCGAACAGGGCGATGGCCAGCAGTGCGGCGAGCGCCAGAACCTTGTGGCTGGTGAGACCCATGAGGAGCCGAGCTTTCTGGGGAGAGATTTTTCCGGGTGACGGATGAACCCGCGCCCCGTAATTGCCGTCCTAGAGGACACAAAATGTCCGGATGCTGCGCCGACTTCGGCGATCGGCGGACACAGAACCTCTTGTGGAGCCGTGGGAAGCGATGTCTGTGCCGGTAGATGGGGAAAAGTCGGTAATGGTTCCGAAGAGTGTCCGACGGATCTTCCGGGGCCCCCGCCCCGAGACCGTCCCCTCCCTGGTCGGGACGGCCTGTGCGGTCGTCGGCCTGCTCGACATCGCCGGCGGGGCGTTCCCCCGGTTCCGGCACAGCCGGATGCATACCGTCGCGGAGGTGCTGCCCGGTGCGCTGGGGCCGTTCACCGCGGCGCTCGCGCTCTGCGTGGGGGTGCTCCTGCTGCTCCTCGCCCATGGCCTCAAACGCCGTAAACGCAGGGCCTGGCGGGCAGCCGTGGTGCTGCTTCCGATCGGCGCCGTGGCGGAGTTCGGCTACCGGCACTCGATCGTCGGGGTGCTGATCTCGCTGGTGCTGCTGACCCTGGTCGTACGCCACCGCTCCGAGTTCGAGGCGCTGCCCGACCCGCGCAGCCGGTGGAAGGCGCTCGCCAACTTCGTGCTGCTCGGCGCGGGATCGCTGGGCCTCGGCCTGGTCATCGTCAGCGTCCACCCCGGCCGGGTCGTCGGCAGCCCCAGCATCGCCGACCGCCTCCAGCACGTGCTGTTCGGGCTGTTCGGCTTCGAGGGCCCGGTCGAGTACCAGGGCAACACCTCCTGGACGGTCGCCTACTCGCTCGGCTCCCTGGGGCTGCTCACCGCCGTCACCACCATCTATCTGGCCTTCCGGCCCGAACACCCGGCGGCGCGCCTCACCGACGAGGACGAGAAGCAGCTGCGGGCCCTGCTGGCGAAACACGGCGGACGCGACTCGCTCGGCCACTTCGCGCTCCGCCGCGACAAGGGCGTCGTCTTCTCCCCGAGCGGCAAGGCGGCCGTCTGCTACCGGGTCGTCTCCGGGGTGATGCTCGCCAGCGGTGACCCCATCGGCGACGTCGAGGCGTGGCCCGGTGCGATCGAACGCTTCATGGACGAGGCCAAGCTGCACTCCTGGACCCCCGCGGTGATGGGGTGCAGCGAGACCGGCGGTGAGGTCTGGACCCGTGAGACCGGTCTTGACGCGCTGGAACTCGGGGACGAGGCGGTGGTGGATGTCGTGGATTTCTCCCTCGCCGGGCGGGCGATGCGCAACGTACGCCAGATGGTGAAGCGCATCGAGCGCGGTGGCTACGAGACGCGGGTCCGGCGCGTCCGTGACGTGGGCGAGGTCGAGCTGGAGCGGATCAGGGCGGCCGCGGCGGCCTGGCGCGGTACGGACACCGAACGCGGCTTCTCGATGGCGCTCGGCCGGATCGGCGATCCCGGCGACGGGGACTGCGTCATCGCGACCGCCCACAAGGCCGACGGGCCCGAGTCCCCGTTCGGCGACCTGAAGGCGATCATCCACTTCGTGCCGTGGGGCAAGGACGGCATGTCTCTGGAGCTGATGCGCCGCGACCGCGCCGCCGACCCCGGCATGAACGAGCTGCTGATCGTCGCGGCCCTGGAGGCATCCCCCGGGCTCGGCGTCGAGCGGGTCTCGCTCAACTTCGCGATGTTCCGCTCTGCGCTGGCCCGCGGCGAGAAGATCGGTGCGGGTCCGGTCCTGCGGGGCTGGCGGGGGCTGCTGGTCTTCCTCTCCCGCTGGTTCCAGATCGAGTCGCTGTACAAGTTCAACGCGAAGTTCCAGCCGCGCTGGGAGCCGCGCTTCGTGGTCTTCCGCAACACCGGCGACCTGCCGCGCATCGGTTTCGCGGCGATGCAGGCCGAGGGCTTCGTCAATCTGGGCCTGCCGTGGCCGTTCGCACGGCGCGGACGGGTGGCGGACCGTCCGTGCACCCACCTCAAGGGCGCGAACGGCGAGAGCGGGGCCCGGGCGGCGTAACGCGGCCCGGGGCCCGCGGCCACCCCCGCGATCACCCGCCCGGAGGCACGCGGCCCGGCCCACCGCCTCGCCCCGGCCCCGCCCCGGTCCCGCAGTCCGCCTCCCCGCCCGTACGGCATCCGGCGTCCAGGCCAGATCTGAGCCGCAAAAAAGGCCCTAGGCTGGGGGTATGAGTACGTTGCACGGGCGGGGCCGGGTGGCAGGGCTGCCGGAGTGGGACCGCTGCGCGGTCATGGGTGTCGTCAATGTGACGCCCGACTCCTTCTCCGACGGCGGTCGCTGGTTCGACACCAACGCCGCCGTCAAGCACGGCCTCGACCTGGTGGCGCAGGGCGCCGACCTGGTCGACGTGGGCGGTGAGTCCACCCGCCCGGGCGCCAGCCGTGTCGACGCCGGTGAAGAGCTGCGCCGGGTCGTCCCGGTCGTACGGGGGCTGGTCTCCGAGGGCGTCACCGTCTCCGTCGACACCATGCGCGCCGCCGTCGCCGAGCAGGCGGTCGAGGCCGGTGCCGTCCTGGTCAACGACGTCAGCGGCGGGCTCGCCGACCCCGCCATGGTCCCGGTGGTCGCCGCGGCCGGAGCGCCGTTCGTGGTGATGCACTGGCGCGGGTTCAGCGAGTCGATGGCCGGACGCGCCGTCTACGCGGACGTGGTCGCCGAGGTCGTCGCCGAGGTGCGCGCCCGGGTGGACGCGGCGGTCGCCGGAGGCATCGCACCCGAGAGGATCGTGGTCGACCCCGGCCTCGGCTTCGCCAAGGACGCCGAGCACGACCTGGCGCTCGTGGCCCACCTGGCGGAGCTCCGCGCGCTCGGCCACCCGCTGCTGGTCGCCGCCTCCCGCAAACGTTTCCTCGGCCGGGTACTGGCCCGGGAGGGCGCGGCCCCGCCGCCCGCCCGCGAGCGGGACGCCGCCACCGCCGCGGTCTCCGCGCTCGCCGCTCACGCCGGTGCCTGGGCCGTCCGGGTCCATGAGGTACGGGCCACGGCCGACGCGGTCCGCGTGGCCCGCGCCATCGAGGGTGCCGCATGACGGCGGCCACCGACGTGGAAGAGGTCGAGCTCGCCAACACGGCCTTCTACGAGACGATGGAGCGGGGCGACTTCGACGTCCTTTCCACGCTCTGGCTGGAGGACGAGATCTCCTGCGTCCACCCGGGCTGGCCGGTGCTCTCGGGGCGCGGTGACGTGCTCAGGTCGTACGCGCTGATCATGGCGAACACCGAGTACATCCAGTTCTTCCTGACCGATGTGGTGGTCAACGTCGCCGACGACACCGCCCTGGTCACCTGCACCGAGAACATCCTCAGCGGCGGTCCGGCCGAGGAGGCCGGTGAGCTGGGCCCGCTGGTCGGACAGCTCGTGGTCGCCACCAACACCTTTCGCAGGACGCCCGACGGCTGGAAGCTCTGGTCCCACCACGGCTCGCCCGTGCTCGCCGATACGGGCGAGGGCGAAGGTGGCGAGGGTACGTCCGAGGGCGACGAGGCACCCGCCTGAGTGGGTTGTGCCCTCCGCAGGGTTCATTCCCGCAGTCGGGGGTAGGGGCGAATATCACCCACCCGGAACCATGACCACAGCCCCCGTGGCGGGGTGCTGTCGGTAGCCGCAGGTAGATTCGAATATGTGGGCCGCGCCGACCGCATTCGGCGCCGGCCCGCCTACCGACGAACAGCAGGAGTGATTCGCGTGGATCGTGTCGCGCTGCGCGGCCTCAAGGCCCGTGGGAACCATGGCGTCTTCCCGAAGGAACGCGCGGAGGGCCAGACCTTCATCGTGGATCTGGTGCTCGGCCTCGACACCCGGCCCGCGGCGGCTGACGACGACCTGACGAAGACCGTGCACTACGGGGTGGTGGCGGAGGAGGTCGTCGACGTCGTCCGGGGTGAACCGGTCGATCTGATCGAGACCCTGGCGGAGCGGATCGCCCAGCAGTGCCTCAAGCACGAAGGCGTCGAGGAGGTCGAGGTGATCGTGCACAAGCCGGATGCCCCGATCACCGTCCCCTTCGACGACGTGACCATCACCATCATCCGGAGCCGAGTATGACCGTGTATCCCAGCGAGCCGCAGAGCGACCCGACCGTACAGCCGGTACCGGCCTCCGTGGTCGCCCAGGTCGATGCGGCCGATGTGACGCTGTCCAATCCGAAACGGGCCGTGATCTCCCTCGGCGCCAACCTCGGCAACCGCCTGGAGACCCTCCAGGGCGCCATCGACGCCCTGGAGGACACCCCGGGTCTGCGGGTCAAGGCTGTCTCCCCGGTGTACGAGACGGAGCCCTGGGGCGTCGACCCCGGCTCGCAGCCCTCGTACTTCAACGCGGTGGTCGTCGTGAAGACGACGCTGCCCCCCGACTCGCTCCTGGAGCGCGGCCAGGCCATCGAGGAGGCCTTCGACCGGGTGCGCGACGAGCGCTGGGGCCCCCGCACCATCGACGTGGACATCCTGTCGTACGCGGACGTGGTCTCCGACGACCCGGTGCTGACGCTCCCGCACCCCCGCGCGCACCAGCGGGCCTTCGTCCTGGTGCCGTGGCACGACGTGGATCCGGCGGCCGAGGTGCCGGGCCGCGGTCCGGTCGCCGAACTGCTGGCGGCGGTCGGCAGCGAAGGTGTGCTGCCCCGCGCCGATCTGGAACTCTGCCTGCCCGAGTAGCCGTTAGCCTCTGGGGGATCGCTCCGGGTGTCCGGCGCGGCAGAGGGACGGGCCCACGGGCAGGGCAGACAAGGAACAGCAGAGTGAAGAGCAGAATCACGTGAAGCAACTACGGCTCGGGGTACTGGCCGGCCTGTTCGTCGTCGCCGGAGTGCTCTCCTGGGCGGGCGCGCGGCTCTGGAACTCGGTGGGCACCCTGCCGAGCGTGCCGCTCGCCGCGCCCATCGTGCTGGGCGCCATCGCGGTGGTGCTGCTCGCCACGGCGCTCTCGCTCCGTGCCCGGCTGCGGGCCCAGCGGGAGCGCCGGCCCGGCGCGAAGGGCGTGGACCCGCTGATGGCGGCCCGCGCGGTGGTCTTCGCGCAGGCCAGTGCGCTGGTGGCGTCGCTGGTCTGCGGGATGTACGGCGGCACGGGCGTCTATCTGCTCAGCCACCTTGACGACCCGGCCCGCCGGGACCAGGCCATCTATGCCGGCTTCTCACTGGTGGCGGGGGTCGCGGTGGTCGCGGCTGCGTTCTTCCTGGAGCGGGTGTGCAAGCTCCCGGACGACGATGACCACAACGGCCGGGACGCAGCCGTCTGACCCGGGGCGCGGCCGAGCCGCCCGAACCAGGGATCTGCTCCGGCTCACCAGGCCTTACCGCTCGTCGGGCTCCACGGCTCAGCGGGCCATGATCAGGCTCATCGCTTCGGCGCGGGTCGCCGCGTCGCGCAGCTGGCCGCGGACCGCCGATGTGATCGTCTTCGCCCCCGGCTTCCGGACCCCGCGCATCGTCATGCACATGTGCTCGCACTCGATGACCACGATCACCCCGCGCGGCTCCAGTATGTCCATCAGCGACTCCGCGACCTGCGTGGTCAGCCGCTCCTGGACCTGGGGGCGCCGGGCGAAGACGTCGACGAGCCGGGCGAGTTTCGACAGGCCGGTGATCTTCCCGTCGGATGACGGGATGTAGCCGACGTGGGCGACCCCGGTGAACGGCACGAGGTGGTGCTCGCAGTGGCTCTGCACCTCGATGTCCTTGACCAGGACCATCTCGTCGTGGCCGAGGTCGAACGTCGTCGTCAGTACGTCCTCGGGCTTCTGCCGCAGACCGGCGAAGATCTCCTTGTACGCGCGCGCCACCCGGGCCGGTGTCTCCAGCAGCCCCTCTCGGTCCGGGTCCTCCCCGACGGCGATGAGCAGCTCCCGTACGGCGTCCTCGGCCCGCTTCTCGTCGAACTCGCGGATCTGGCTCGCGCCGTCCAGCGTTATCGGGTCGGTCATCTGTTCCTCGTTCCTCGTTCTCCAAGAAAAACGCCGCGTCCCCCAGGCTAGAACCTGGGGGACGCGGCATACATTCCGGGGCCTGCCCGGTAGGGAAGGGCTCCGGGTCAGCTCTCCGGCCGGTCCTCGGGGACGGCCTCGATGCCGCCGCCTTCCGAGGGGGTCGTGCCGTTGGCACCCGCGGTGACCGCACCAACGGCGCCGTTGGTGAGCGCCAGCTCCCTCGGGGAGAGCACCGGCGGGCGCGTCGAGGGCGTACGCCGGTTGGAGCCGGTCCACGCGGGGCGGGCCGGACGCTTCACAATGCCGGAGAAGACCTCAGCGATCTGCTCCTTGTTCAGCGTCTCCTTCTCCAGGAGCTGGAGGACCAGGTTGTCGAGAACGTCGCGGTTCTCGACGAGGATCTCCCAGGCCTCGTTGTGCGCGGTCTCGATGAGCTTCTTGACCTCTTCGTCGACCAGCGCCGCGACCTCTTCCGAGTAGTCGCGCTGATGACCCATCTCCCGGCCGACGAACGGCTCGGTGTTGTCGCCACCGAACTTGATCGCGCCCAGGCGCTCGGTCATGCCGTACTGCGTGACCATCGCGCGAGCGGTGGCCGTGGCCTTCTCGATGTCGTTCGCCGCGCCCGTGGTCGGGTCGTGGAAAACGAGCTCCTCGGCCGCGCGCCCGCCCAGCATGTAAGCCAGCTGGTCGAGCATTTCGTTGCGCGTGGTCGAGTACTTGTCCTCG
Organism: Streptomyces sp. NBC_00440; assembly: GCF_036014215.1. Classification (NCBI taxonomy): domain Bacteria; kingdom Bacillati; phylum Actinomycetota; class Actinomycetes; order Kitasatosporales; family Streptomycetaceae; genus Streptomyces; species Streptomyces sp. NBC_00440. The sequence goes on along the minus strand of NZ_CP107921.1, from coordinate 4,592,532 downwards.
TCGGGCAGGACCATCGTGTAGCCGAGAGCACGGCCTCTGGAGAGGATCGTGATCTTGTGGACCGGGTCCGAGTTGGGAGAAGCTGCCGCGACCAGGGCGTGTCCGCCCTCGTGGTACGCGGTGATCTTCTTCTCCTTGTCGGACATGATCCGGGTCCGCTTCTGCGGGCCCGCCACGACACGGTCGATCGCCTCGTCCAGCGCCTCGTTGTCCACGAGCTTCTGGTTGCCGCGCGCCGTGAGGAGCGCCGCTTCGTTCAGCACGTTGGCCAGGTCGGCACCGGTGAAGCCGGGCGTACGACGGGCAACGGCGCCCAGATCGACGTCCGGGGCGACCGGCTTGCCCTTCTGGTGAACCTTGAGGATCTCAAGGCGGCCCTGCATGTCCGGACGGTCGACCGCGATCTGCCGGTCGAAACGGCCGGGACGCAGCAGCGCCGGGTCCAGGATGTCCGGCCGGTTGGTGGCGGCGATCAGGATGACCCCGCCCTTCACGTCGAAGCCGTCCATCTCGACGAGCAGCTGGTTCAGCGTCTGCTCGCGCTCGTCGTGGCCACCGCCGAGGCCCGCACCGCGGTGCCGGCCGACGGCGTCGATCTCGTCGACGAAGACGATCGCCGGAGCGTTCGCCTTGGCCTGCTCGAAGAGGTCACGCACTCGGGAGGCACCGACACCGACGAACATCTCGACGAAGTCGGAACCTGAGATCGAGTAGAACGGCACGCCGGCCTCGCCCGCGACGGCGCGCGCGAGCAGCGTCTTGCCCGTTCCGGGCGGCCCGTACAGCAGGACGCCCTTGGGGATCTTGGCGCCGACGGCCTGGAACTTCGCCGGCTCCTGCAGGAACTCCTTGATCTCATGGAGCTCTTCGACAGCCTCGTCGGACCCCGCCACATCGGAGAAGGTCGTCTTGGGGGTGTCCTTGGTGATCAGCTTGGCCTTTGACTTGCCGAACTGCATGACCTTGGAGCCGCCGCCCTGCATCTGATTCATCAGAAACAGGAAGACCACGACGATGAGTACGAAGGGCAGCAGCGAGAGCAGGATCCCGACGAAGGGGTTCTGCTTCGACGGCGAGACCGTGTAGCCCTTCGCGATGTCGCCGCTGTCGACCTTGCTCTGCAGCTTGGCGGCGAGGGCAGTGCCCTGTGCGTCGCCGATGTAGTTCGCCTGGAACTTGCCGCCCGACTCGCCGCCCAGCTTCTGGCCGTTCTTCAGCTCGATCTTGATGACGTTCTCGTCACCAGTCGTGACCTTGGCCTGCTCGACCTGGTTCTTGTCGATCGCCTGGACGACCTTGGAGGTGTCCACTGACTTGTAGCCGCCCGACGAGCCGACGACCTGCATCAACACGACCACGGCGAGGACGGCCAGCACGATCCACATGACCGGCCCACGGAAGTATCGCTTCACGTCCATCCATACGGGGCGGAACTACGCCCCGTCCCTCCTGCCCGTAGGTAAATGCTGCTGTGAGTAAAGAGTGTTCTTCGGACGGTACCCCAGCATTGCCGCCCGCGACCTCACGGGAGTGCCGACGAACCTGCCTTCCCCTGCTCCAACGGCGGGAAATAGGTGAGGGTTCCCGTTCGGCTCACGGCTGAATGCGGGTCGCCCGGCAGAGCCGGACGGGGAGTCAGCCGCCGTACACGTGCGGAGCCAGCGTGCCGACAAACGGGAGATTGCGGTACTTCTCCGCGTAGTCGAGTCCGTATCCGACGACGAACTCATTCGGAATATCGAACCCGGCCCACTTCACATCGAGGGAGACCTTGGCGGCATCCGGCTTACGGAGCAGCGTGCAGACCTCCAGCGAGGCGGGCTCGCGGGATCCGAGGTTCGACAGCAGCCAGGAGAGAGTCAGACCCGAGTCGATGATGTCCTCGACGATCAGGACGTGCTTGCCCTTGATGTCGGTGTCCAGGTCCTTGAGGATCCGGACGACACCCGACGACTGCGTACCGGCGCCGTACGACGACACCGCCATCCAGTCCATGGTGACCGACGTGGACAGCGCACGGGCCAGGTCGGCCATCACCATCACAGCGCCCTTGAGAACACCGACGAGCAGCAGATCCTTGCCCGCGTACTCCGCGTCGATCTTCGCGGCCAGCTCCGCGAGCTTGGCGTCGATCTCTTCCTTGGTGATGAGCACCGACGCGAGGTCGGTGCCCATGTCTTTCTCGTTCACCCGGGCCACTTTCAGTTGCTTGTGCTTCGGCTTGCGGCGCAGCTTCGCGTCAGCCTTGCCGGATAACCAGTCTGCCACCCTGCCGCTGAGCCTCGACGCGGCCCGGGAGGTTGATGGCACCCTGCCCGCGCCAGCCGGTGATCAGCCGGTCGATCTCCTCGATGTGGCGGGCGAAGAGGGATCCGGCGGGCGAGCCGGCGGCGATGGCGGAGCGGCGCAGCACCCGGCTGCGGACGGCGGGCGGCAGGGCGTAGAGCTTGGCGCACTCCAGCTGCCCTGCCTCGTCCCTGGATGCCTCCTCGGCGTTCGCCGCCCAGGCGTCCAGGGCGTCGGCGTCGTCGCGGGAGAGGCGTGCGGTGCGGGCCAGCGCCTCCACGACCCCTTTGCCGAGTGACTTCTCCAGGGCGGGCAGCCCTTCGTGGCGCAGCCGGGAGCGGGTGTACGAGGGGTCCGTGTTGTGCGGATCGTCCCAGACCGGGAGGTGCTGGACGAGACAGGCCTTGCGGGCCGTCTGGCGGTCGAGCTGGAGGAAGGGCCTGCGGTACCGGCCGGCCGCCCCCGAGACGGCCGCCATACCGGACAGGGAGCGGATCCCGGAGCCCCGTGCGAGGCCGAGGAGGACGGTCTCCGCCTGGTCGTCCCTGGTGTGGCCCAGGAGGACGGCCGCGGCGCCGTGGCGCTCCGCCACGGCGTCGAGCGCGGCGTACCGGGCGTCCCTTGCGGCGGCCTCGGGCCCGCCGGCCCGGCCGACCGTCACGGCGACGGATTCCACGGGGCCGAGTCCGAGGCCCCTGAGCCGGGAGACGACTTCGTCGGCGCGGGAGTCCGAGCCGTCCTGGAGACCGTGGTCGATGGTGACGCCGCCTGCGCGGATGTCGAGTTTGCGGGCCTCGAAGGCCAGGGCCGATGCGAGCGCCATGGAGTCGGCGCCACCGGAGCACGCGACCAGCACCAGTGGCCGGTGCTGCTCGGACGGGGTGCCTCCGGGGCGCGCACCCGGGGAGTGCGGGGCCGCGGGGTGTCCGGGCCCTTCGCCGGGGGCCGGGCGCCCGGCCGGGGTTCCGTCACTGGCCGTGCGACCGCTGAGGTCGATGGCCGTCTGTTCGTTGAGTACGTCGTGGAGTACGCGGCGGACCGCCAGGCGTATCGCTGCGACCGCAGGATGGGGACCCATATCCGGTGCCCTTCGGTGGAGTTGGGGGGGTGCCTCGGAGGACGGCTGCGTCACACAGAGTGCATAGATGGTGACAGAACCAGGCCGTTACCCGAGCATCGCACGCCAACTCCTCGCCGACGGTCCCTCGGATGGGTGATTACCACGGCGTACTTCTGCCGTGGGCCGGGTCAGAGCGCCTTGTCGCCCTTACCGTGCACCCGCGCGATCCAGTCCGCCGGTTTGGCGATCTCCGCCTTGGTGGGCAGCGTGTTCGGCGAAGTCCAGACGCGGTTGAAGCCGTCCATGCCGACCTCTTCGACCACCGCCCGTACGAAGCGCTCGCCGTCGCGGTACTGGCGGAGTTTGGCGTCAAGACCGAGCAGCTTGCGAAGGGCCTGGTCGAGGCGGCCCGCACCCTGTGCCCTGCGCTTCTGGAACTTCTCGCGGATGTCGTCGACCGACGGCACCACCTGGGGGCCGACGCCGTCCATCACGTAGTCCGCGTGCCCTTCGAGGAGCGACATCACCGCGGTGAGCCGGCCGAGGATGTCCCGCTGGGCGGGCGTCTGGACCAGTTCGACCAGTGAGCTGCCGCCGTCGCCCTCGTCGGCCGGACGGTTGCCCGCGAAGGACTGGGCGGCCTCGCGCAGCCGCTCCAGGACGGTCATCGGGTCGACCTCGGTCTCCTCCAGGAACGACTGGATTTCGCCCTCCAGATGGTCGCGGAGCCAGGGCACACCGGTGAACTGGGTGCGGTGGGTCTCCTCGTGCAGGCAGACCCAGAGGCGGAAGTCGTGCGGGTCGACGTCCAGCTCGCGCTCCACATGGACGATGTTCGGCGCGACCAGGAGCAGCCGGCCGCCGCTGCCCGCCCCCGCGGGCAGGTCACGTCCGGCGGGGGCGAACGTCTCGTACTGCCCCAGCACCCGTGAGGAGAGGAACGACAGCAGCATCCCCAGCTCGACACCGGTGACCTTGCCGCCCACGGCGCCGAGCACGGCCCCGCCCGGCGAGTTGCCGCGCCGGTCCTGCATCTTCTCCAGCAGGGGTTTCAGGACCTCACGGAATCCGGCGACGTTGGCCTTGACCCACCCCGCGCGGTCCACCACGAGGACCGGGGTGTCCTCCAGGTCCGTGCCCTCGGGGATCATCCGGGTGAAGGCGCGGACGTGCTCCTCGGCGGACTTGGCGTGCCTGCGCAACTCCGCCACCACCGCTCGGGCCTCGTCCCTGCTGACGTCCGGACCCTGCTTCGCGAAGCGGGTCGCAGTCGCCGTGGCGAGGTTCCAGTCGACCATCTCGGCACCACCGATGCGCGTCATGCGTCAACCGTACGTTCTCGGATCCGCGGACGGTGAGGTGTTGCACCGGCTGCTCACGGCTCACGGGCGGTGCACACGCGGCGCCGTACGGACGGGGGGTGGGCCACCGAAGCCTCCCGGGGGAGCTCCGGGCGGGCTCCCGGAGGGCTTCAGCCGGTGCAGCCGCAGGCCGCCACGGCCGTGCCCAGGCGGTCGAGGGCCGACTGGGCCGCCGTCGGGGACGCGGTGTCCGACGCCATGAACGCGAAGGCCAGCAGCCTGCCCCGGGTGTCCACCACCGTCCCGGCCAGGGTGTTCACCCCGGTCAGGGTGCCGGTCTTGGCGTGGATGAGACCGGCACCCCGCCCGGCGCCCGACGGGTCCGTGAAGCGTCCGTCGAGTGTGCCGGTGAATCCGGCGATCGGCAGCCCGGTGAGGATCGGGCGCAGTTCGGGGTGGGCCGGGTCGCCCGCCCGGGTGAGGAGGGTGGCGAGCAGCGTCGGCGAGACCTTGTCCTGCCTGTTCAGCCCGCTGCCGTCGGCGAAGTGGGCCCCGCCCAGGGGCAGGCCGAGCTTCTTCAGCCGGTCCCGGACCGCCCGGCCCGCGCCCGCGAAGCTCGCTGGTTCGTGCGCGGCGAGCGCGGTCTGCCGGGCGACGGCCTCGGCGATGTCGTTGTCGCTGTTGGTGAGGGCCCGCTCGACCAGCGCCGAGAGCGGCGCCGAGTACGTGCTGGCCACCGTCTTCGCGCCCTTGGGGGACTTGCCGGGCGACGGCGCGCCCTTGCTGTGGACGGACCGGTCGGCCAGCATCGATGCGAACGTACGGGCGGTGTCGCCCGCCGGGTCGCCGGAGCGCGGGGCCGGTCCGTGGTCCCCTTCCTCCGGGGAGCCGGCCGAGCCGCCGGAGGAACTGGAGCCACTGGAGTCACTGGAGTCGCTGGGGTCCCCGGAGCCGCCGGAATCCCCGGAGCCGCCGCCCAGCCGCCCCTCGTCCGTCATGAGGGCGCTGACCGGGGCGAGGTTGTCGTTGGGGCCGATGGGGTGCAGCACGGGTCCCGAGTAGAGCGAGGTGTCGTACGAGATACGGACGGAGCTGACGCCCCGGTCGCGCAGCACCTTGGCCGTCGCGTCGGCGAGCGCCCGCAGCCCGTCCCGGTCCAGGGTCGGGTCACCGCCGCCCCTGAGGGTCACCCGCTTCCCGTCGGGGGTCGCGGTGACGGTGGTGGCGATGCGGTGGCCGGGACCGAGCGCGGAGAGCCCGGCGGCCATCGTCGCCAGCTTCACCGTGGAGGCGGGGGTCATCGGCCGGCCAGCGTCCGATCCGTACAGGGTCCGGCCGGTGACGGTGTCGATCACCACGCCGCCCGCGGTGGGGCCCAGCGCCGGGTCGTCCATCAGGTGGCCGAGCGCATCGCCGAGCCCTTTGCCGGTCGGTGCGGCGCTGCTGCCGAGTGCGGCCAGCACGCCGGGCGCATGGGGCGCGGGCGCCGGACCGGCCGGCCTGCCGGGGTGCGCCGGGCTCCCGTGATGTGCGCCACCTGTCCGGTCCCGGGCAGCGGCCCAGTCCCGCTCGGCCTTACGCTGACCTGAGTCCCAGGGTCCGGACGCCGCGATCAGCCCGGCCGCGAGCGCGAGACCGATCACGGCGGAGCCCGCCGAGAGTTGCCACGTCGTCACCTTCGGCACCGGCACCTCGGAGCAGCCCCTTTCGCGATCACACATCGTCGTGGGGGACACTTAACCACTGCGTTTGCCGTGCGCGCGGCATCCGGCCGGTCCGGCAGGACGCAGCACCACCCGAAGTTCGTGTTGATCATGGAGGAGCCACCCGTGGAGTTCGACGTCACCATCGAGATTCCGAAGGGTTCGCGGAACAAGTACGAGGTGGACCACGAGACCGGCCGGATCCGTCTGGACCGTCGGCTCTTCACCTCGACCAGCTACCCCGCGGACTACGGATTCGTCGAGAACACCCTCGGCGAGGACGGCGACCCGCTGGACGCCCTTGTCCTGCTGGACGAGCCGACCTTCCCCGGCTGTGTCATCAAGTGCCGCGCGATCGGCATGTTCCGGATGACCGACGAGGCCGGCGGCGACGACAAGCTGCTCTGCGTCCCGGCCTCCGACCCCCGGGTGGAGCACCTGCGCGACATCCACCACGTGTCGGAGTTCGACCGCCTGGAGATCCAGCACTTCTTCGAGGTCTACAAGGACCTGGAGCCCGGCAAGTCCGTCGAGGGCGCCGACTGGGTCGGCCGTGCCGACGCCGAGGCCGAGGTCGAGAACTCGTACAAGCGCCTCCAGGCGCAGGGCGGGTCGCACTGAGCCACGGCTGATGCGGTGCCGGCCGCACAGCCCGGCCCGTGCCGAGACTGCTCCTGCGGGCGGTGTGTCCCTCCGGGGCGCACCGCCCGCAGTGCGTCCGGAGGCGGTACAGGCGGTATCCGTGCGCATACTGGGCAGGCGCTGATCAGGTACGGGAGAGGTGGGAGCGGAGCGAGTGGCTGAGACCGACGGTCCCGAGGACCGCAAGCCGCAGTCGGACGAGGTACGGAGCGCCTTCGTACCGCCGACGGGCACGGGGACCCCGGCCCCCGAGGACTCCTCCACCACCTCGGAGTTCGCCGTGCCGCCCGGGCTGGCCGCCGAGACGCCTTCCGAACCCGAGGGTTCCGCCTTCACCACCCCGCAGACGTACAGCGCCCAGAACTCGCCGCCCGCCTTCACCCCGGCCCATGGCTTCCCCATGATCAAGCTGGCCAAGGAGGCGCCCTGGCAGGACCGGATGCGCACGATGCTGCGGATGCCGGTCCATGAGCGGCCGACGGTGGAAGCGGCGCAGAAGCAGGACGACGAGTCGGGTCCCGCCGTACCGCGCGTGCTCGACCTGACGCTGCGTATCGGCGAGCTGCTGCTCGCGGGCGGCGAGGGCGCCGAGGACGTCGAGGCGGCGATGTTCGGCGTCACCCAGGCGTACGGGCTCGAACGCTGCGAGCCGACCGTCACCTTCACCCTGCTGTCGATCTCGCACCAGCCGTCGCTGGTGGACGACCCGGTGACCGCGAGCCGTACCGTACGCCGCCGCGGCACCGACTACACCCGTCTGGCGGCGGTCTACCACCTCATCGACGACATCACGTCCGAGGACGTCGACGTCTCGCTGGAGGAGGCGTACCGCGGCCTCGCCGGGATCCGCCGTAACCGCCACCCCTATCCGGGCTGGGCGCTGACGACCGCCAACGGGCTGCTGGCCGGTGCGGCCTCCGTGCTCGTCGGCGGTGGCGCGCTGGTCTTCATCGCGGCGATGGTGGGTGCGATGCTCGGCGACCGGCTTGCCTGGTTCCTCGCCGGGCGCGGGCTGCCGGAGTTCTACCAGTTCTCGGTGGCGGCGATGCCGCCGGCCGCGGTGGGGGTGCTGCTCACGATCCTGGACGTGCCCGGCCTGCGCGCCTCAGCGGTGATCACCGGTGGGCTCTTCGCCCTGCTGCCGGGACGGGCGCTCGTCGCGGGCGTCCAGGACGGTCTGACCGGTTACTACATCACCGCGTCCGCGCGGCTCCTCGAAGTCGTCTACTTCTTCATCTCGATCGTCATCGGCGTGCTGATCGTGATCTCGGCGGGGCTCCAGCTCGGCGCCGGCGGGCTCAACGCGGAGGCGGCGCTGCTGAGCGTCAACAGGCCCGTCGTCCAGATCATCGCCGCGATGGTGCTGACCTTCGCCTTCGCGATCCTGCTCCAGCAGGACCGCTCGACGGTGCTGATGGTGACGCTGAACGGCGGGGTGGCCTGGATCGTCTACGGGGCGCTGCACTACGCGGGACGCATCTCGGCGGTGCCGTCCACCGCCATCGCGGCCGGACTCGTGGGTCTGTTCGGGCAGTTGTTCTCGCGCTACCGGTACGCATCGGCGCTGCCGTACGTCACGGCGGCGATCGGGCCGCTGCTGCCCGGTTCCGCGACGTACTTCGGGATGCTGTACTTCGCACACAGCGACGTGAACAAGGGGCTGGCCTCGCTGACCAAGGCGGCCGCCCTGGCGCTGGCCATCGCGGTCGGGGTGAACCTCGGCGGTGAGATCTCCCGGCTCTTCATGCGGGCGCCCGGCGTGGTCGGCGGCCAGCGCCGGGCGGCGAAGCGGACGCGCGGGTTCTAGTAAGCGGACGCGCGGCATCTGAGCCGTAGCCGTGTGGGGAAATTCCCCGCCGCTACCGCTTGGCGTGCCGGCGGCGCTGTGTGCCGGACCCCTGGCCCTCCGGTGCGTCGCCGCCCGGCGTGCCCTCCCGGGCGGCCTTTCCGCGTGAGCGCAGGTACTCGATCACGATCGGCACCACCGACACCAGCACGATGGCGACGAGGATCAGCTCGATGTGCGCGTTGACGAACGCGACCTTGCCGAGCCCCGCGCCGAGCAGGGTGACGCCCACGCCCCAGAGCGTGCCGCCGATGAGGTTGAAGATCACGAACGAGCGGTAGTTCATCCGGCTCACGCCCGCGATGATCGGCGTGAACGTCCGCACGATGGGCACGAAGCGGGCCAGTACCAGGGACTTCGGGCCGTACTTCTCGAAGAAGTCGTGCGCCTTCTCGACGTTCTCCTGCTTGAAGAGCTTGGAGTCGGGGCGCCGGAAGAGCGAAGGTCCGACCTTGCGGCCGAACAGATAGCCCACCTGGTCGCCCGCGACGGCGGCGAGCGCGACCAGCACGCAGAGCAGCCAGAGCGGAGTACCGAGCTTGCCGGTGGTGACGAGCAGACCGCTGGTGAACAGCAGGGAGTCGCCCGGCAGGAAGAAACCGATCAGCAGCCCGGACTCGGCGAAGATGATCACCAGCAGACCGGCCACCCCGAAGGTGCTGATCAGGTAGTCCGGGTCCATCCAGCTCGGTCCGAGCGCGAGAGTAGTCACGGGTTCCGGGCTCCTGGGGTCAGTCGGCATGGGTGCCATGCGGGTAATGGCTGGCCAAAGTTATCAACGCCCGCGCGGGGTTACTGGTTCCATCGCCTCGCCACGGGTGCGAGGTGACCGGGTTTTCGGGCAAGGTGATCACCAGGAGGTGATGCCGGATGAGCATCGCGGATTACGGCGGCGGCCAGTCGCCCCAGGCCGACGTACTGGTCGTCACGACGAACGACGTCCCCGGGTACACGGTGCAGCAGGTCGTCGGCGAGGTGTTCGGGCTCACAGTCCGCTCCCGCCATCTGGGCAGCCAGATCGGCGCCGGCCTGAAGTCGATGATCGGCGGCGAGCTCAAGGGGCTGACGAAGACCCTGGTGGAGACCCGCAACCAGGCGATGGAGCGACTGATCGAGCAGGCCCGCGCGCGCGGCGCCAACGGTGTGCTCGCGATGCGGTTCGACGTCACCGAGGCGGCCGACATCGGCACCGAGGTGTGCGCGTACGGCACGGCGGTCGTGATCGCCAAGCAGTGACGGCGGGGCGGTACGGGTACGGGCGCCCCGCCCAGCACCCGTACCGTCTCCCCCGCCGCCCCCGCCTGCCCCACCTCGCACACCGGCACGGCCGGGCGCACCACCCGCACCATTTGTCCGCATCGTCGCGACAGGAGAGCGCGGCTCAGAGGAAGGCGAACGCGAACCATGCCACTGCACCGAGGCGCGAACGGGTCCGACGACTCCGGGAAACCGTCCACCATCGCCGTGAACCCCTTCTTCGGCGACGCGAACCCCGTCGGCGGCATGGACACCGCCCCGCCCAAGCACCGGCTCCCCGATGGCCCGCTGCCGCCGATGAGCGCGTACCAGCTGGTCCATGACGAGCTGATGCTGGACGGCAACTCGCGGCTCAATCTCGCCACGTTCGTCACGACGTGGATGGAGCCGCAGGCCGGGGTGCTCCTGGCGGAGTGCCGCGACAAGAACATGATCGACAAGGACGAGTACCCGCGCACCGCCGAGCTGGAGCGGCGCTGTGTGGCGATGCTCGCCGACCTGTGGAACGCGCCGGATCCCACGACCGCCGTGGGCTGTTCGACGACCGGTTCCAGCGAGGCGTGCATGCTCGCGGGCATGGCGTTCAAGCGGCGCTGGGCGAAGCGGAACGCGGACCGCTATCCGGCCACCGCGCGGCCGAACCTCGTCATGGGGGTCAACGTCCAGGTCTGCTGGGAGAAGTTCTGCACCTTCTGGGAGGTCGAGGCGCGGCAGGTCCCCATGGAGGGCGACCGCTACCACCTGGACCCGCAGGCCGCCGCCGACCTCTGCGACGAGAACACCATCGGGGTCGTGGGCGTGCTCGGCTCCACCTTCGACGGGTCGTACGAGCCGATCGCCGAGCTCTGCGCGGCCCTGGACGCCCTCCAGGAGCGCACCGGCCTGGACATCCCCGTCCATGTCGACGGGGCGTCGGGCGCGATGGTCGCCCCCTTCCTCGACGAGGAGCTGATCTGGGACTTCCGGCTCCCCCGGGTCTCGTCCATCAACACGTCGGGCCACAAGTACGGGCTGGTCTACCCGGGTGTCGGCTGGGCGCTGTGGCGCTCCGCCGAGGAACTGCCCGAGGAGCTGGTCTTCCGGGTCAACTACCTGGGCGGCGACATGCCGACCTTCGCCCTCAACTTCTCCCGGCCGGGCGCGCAGGTGGTGGCGCAGTACTACACGTTCCTCCGGCTCGGCAAGGAGGGATACCGCGCCGTCCAGCAGGCAACACGCGACGTGGCGCAGGGACTTGCCGGCCGGATCGAGGCGCTGGGCGACTTCCGGCTGCTGACCCGGGGCAATGAGCTGCCGGTCTTCGCCTTCACGACGACGCAGGACACCACGAGCTTCGACGTGTTCGACGTGTCACGCCGGCTGCGCGAGCGGGGGTGGCTGGTGCCCGCGTACACCTTCCCCGAGAACCGGCAGGACCTCTCGGTGCTGCGGGTGGTCTGCCGCAACGGGTTCTCCGAGGACCTGTCCGATCTGCTGATGGACGATATGGAGTCGCTCCTGCCCGAACTCCGGCGCCAGTCCGGACCGTTGGAGCGGAGCAAGGCGCAGGCCACGGCGTTCCACCACTAGGTCCTTCCCGACCGGCTTCGGGCCGGCCGCACCCGTCAGGCGCTGTCCCCCGGGTGCGGCCCGCCACTCGCGTACGGGTTCTCCTCGCCATCGGCGAGTACGCCCACGAACGGCTCGCCCTCACCCGCGAAGACATACGCCCCGCCCTCGATCCGCGCGATCAGTCCGCGTGTCCACTCGGCCCCGCCGTCCGCCGTGTGGACCCAGAGGTTCATGATCTCCCCGATGTGGCCGAGCTGCTGCGGGCCGCCCTCGGGGATGTAGTGCTCGGTGACCGAGGCGCGCCAGGCCTCCATCGCCCGGACACGTTCCTTCAGGAGCGCGACGGCCTCGGCCCGCTCCAGGTCGACGATGCAGCCGAGCGCGGCCGACATGACGTCCATCTTCTGGTCGTAGGTGACGAGCGCCTCGCGGAGCAGTCTGAGGTACTCCTCCCGGCCCGCCGCCGTCATCTCGTACTCGGTACGCGGCGGGCCGCCCGCCGTGCTCGGAGCGGTCTCGTGAGCCAGCAGCATTCCCTGCTTCGCCAACTGCTTCAGGGCGTGGTAGATCGACCCCGGCTTGGCGTTGGACCACTCGTGGGCGCCCCAGTACTCCAGGTCGTTGCGGACCTGGTAGCCGTGTGCCCGCCCGTGCTGGCGGACCGCTCCGAGGACGAGCAGACGGATCGCTGACATGGGGCCAGCCTAGATCCTGTCTCAGAACGGGAAGCGGCTGCGCCCGTGCTGGATCGAGATCCACTGCTGGGTGGTGAACACGTCGACCATCGACTCACCGTTCAGCCGCCCGAGCCCGGAACGCTTCTCGCCGCCGAAGGGGACGATCGGCTCGTCGTGCACGGTGCCGTCGTTGATGTGGATCATTCCGGTACGGACCCGCCGGGCGAGCCGGACACCGCGCTCCACGTCCCCGGTGTGCACCGCGCCGCTCAGGCCGTACGGGGTGTCGTTGGCGATACGGACCGCCTCGTCCTCCCCGTCGAACGGGACGAGCAGCGCCACCGGGCCGAAGATCTCCTGCTGGAGCGCCGGGGAGTCGGGGGCCAGACCGGTCAGGACCGAGGGCGAGACCAGGCTGCCATCGGCGCGCCCCTGCACCAGGGCCGTCGCTCCGGCGGCCACCGCCTGCTCGACGACCGAGGTGACGGCCTCGGCCTGCGAGGCGTTGATGAGCGGGCCGATGTGGGTGGCCGGGTCGGCCGGGTCGCCGGTCCTGAGCGTGCACACCTTGGCGACGAACTTCTCGGTGAACTCCTGCTCCACGCTGCGGTCCAGCAGGATGCGGTTGGCGGCCATACAGACCTGGCCCTGGTGCACGTACCGGCTGAAGACCGCCGCGTCGACCGCGTAGTCGATGTCGGCGTCGTCCAGCACGATCAGCGCGCTGTTGCCGCCGAGCTCCAGGATCGCGTGCTTGAAGTGGGCGGCGCAGACCGTGGCGACGTGCTGGCCGACCTTGTCGGAGCCGGTGAAGGAGATGACCTTGGGCACCGGGTGGGTGAGCAGTGCGTCGCCGATCTCGGCGATGTCGGTGACCACCACGTTCAGCAGGCCGGCGGGCAGTCCCGCCTCCTCGAACACCTTCGCCACCAGGGTGCCGCCGCAGACCGGGGTGTTCTGGTGCGGCTTGAGGACCACGGCGTTGCCGAGCGCCAGTGCCGGGGCGACCGACTTCATGGAGAGCAGGAAGGGGAAGTTGAACGGGCTGATGACGCCCACGACGCCGACCGGGACGCGGTAGACGCGGTTCTCCTTGCCGTCGACCGGCGAGGCGAGGATGCGGCCCTCGGGGCGCAGCGCCAGGTGCACGGCCTCGCGCAGGAACTCCTTGGTGAGGTGCAGCTCGAAGGCGGCCTTCAGCCGGGTGCCGCCCAGCTCGGTGACGATCGCATCGGCTATCTCGTCCTCGCGCTCCTCGATGATGCGCAGGGTGCGTTCGAAGACGGTGCGGCGGGTGTAGGGATTCGTCTCGGCCCAGGTCTGCTGGGCGCGTTCGGCGGCGCGGTACGCCTGGTCCACTTCGGCTGCGGTGGCCACCGTGACCGAGGCCAGCTTCGCCCCGTCGTACGGGTTGAAGTCGATGATGTCCCAGGAACCGCTGCCGGGCTTCCACTCACCGTCGATGTACTGAAGAGCCAGCTCGCTGAAGAAGGACATGGAATCCCTAACTGCCGCTGCCGCGCGCGCAGATGCTCATGACGCCAAAGGCCTGATGGCATCTCATCGTACGTGCGTTTCAGGCGGTGCGGAGGATGTCCCTGATGATGGCTCGGGCGTCTTCCGGCGGCGGGCTGTCCCGCTGGAGCTGGCTCATCGCCCGGTCGTACTGGGCGACTTCGTCTCCCTTGTCGAGATAGAGGGAGCCGGTCAGCTGCTCCAGATAGACGAGGTCCGACAGGTCCGACTCGGGGAAGCGCAGCATCGCGAACGATCCGCTCTCGCCGGCATGCCCGCCGAAGCTGAAGGGCATCACCTGGAGGGTGACGTTCCCCATCTCGGAGATCTCGATGAGGTGCTCCAACTGGGCCCGCATCACGTCCCGTTTACCGTACGGACGGCGCAGGGCGGACTCGTCAAGTACGGCGTGGAACTGCGGCGCGTGCTCGGCTACGAGGACCTTCTGGCGCTCAAGACGCAGCGCGACCCGGCGGTCGATGTCGGAAGCCGACGCCGAGGAGTTGCCCCGGGTGACGACCGCGTGGGCGTACGCCTCGGTCTGCAACAGGCCGTGCACGAACTGCACTTCGTACGCGCGGATCAGCGATGCGGCGCCTTCGAGGCCGATGTACGTCTGGAACCAGCCCGGCAGTACATCGCCGTAACTGTGCCACCAACCGGCGAGGTTGGCCTCCTTGGCCAGACCCAGCAGCGCTTCGCGCTCGGTCGCATCGAGCACTCCGTAGAGCGTGAGGAGGTCCTCGACGTCCCTGGACTTGAAGCTCACCCGTCCCAACTCCATGCGGCTGATCTTGGATTCCGAGGCCCGGATCGAGTATCCGGCGGCCTCCCGGGTGATCCCGAGTGAATCGCGCAGCCGTCTGAGCTGTGAGCCCAGGAGGATGCGCCGCACGACGGACCCACCTCCGGTGCTCAGCGTCTGGGAAGACCCCCAGGACTCGCCTGCTGACACTTTCCAACCCTCCCCGGTCGTGATGTGGGGGGCAGTCTGCCACTAAAACGCTCCGCCCTGTACTCGATCGATTACAGAAAGAGCAAAGCCCGGCAGGCGGCTGTTAGAAGAGGGCAAGAAGAAATCCGCAAGAACCGGCACGGGGCCGCTCAAGTCCGGCGCGTGCACGTGCATCTGCCCTTGCATCTGCTGTGCGCATTCGGAACCATGGGCCCCGCGCACCTGCGTTCTCGTACCACCGCACGCTGGCCACGGCCGCGAATCCGGGGAGTGCCTCGCATGGGGACGAATGGATCGACCATGCTCAAGCCGTTAAGGCAGGGGCTTCCTCCCATTGACCCCTCGACCGTGTCGAGTTCCGCCTCCTGCGCACTGCCGCCGAAGTTCGAGGCAGTACGGGGTGCACGGCACTTCACCAAGTCGACGCTCACGTCCTGGGGCATCGGCGAGCGGTTCGACGATGTGGCGCTGGTCGTCTCGGAACTCGTCACCAACGCCCTGCGCCACGCTCTGCCGACCGACGCCCCGCGCGACGAGGACGCCCCGGTGCGGCTGCACCTGATGCGGTGGACCACCCGCCTGGTGTGCGCGGTGCGCGACCCGAGCGACAGCGCCCCCGCGGCCCGCCCGACGGACGACTTCGCGGCGGAGTCGGGCCGGGGCCTCTTCCTGGTCGACTCCTTCGCCGACAGCTGGGGCTGGCACCCACTGGCGGGAACACTGCACGGGAAGGTCGTCTGGGCGCTGTTCCGGTTGCAGGCGGAGCAGTAAGGGGCGCGGCGCCCAGGAAGCCGACACGGCCGGCGCCGCAGCGTCATGCGCCTGTGGTGGAAGTCCAACCAGGCGTCAAACAGGGCGCGTTCACCGGCGCGAGGTGGTGGGACGAGCCGCCCGTCCGGAGTCGTACTCACACGGGGCACCTTTGCACGGAGTGCCGGGCGCGCGACAGACCACCCGTGGCTGCGCGGGCAGGACAGCCACCGCCGCCACCGGGTGAGCCGGGCCAACGAAGTCGTGGGTGCCGCCCGCGGAGTCGGCGCGGATCAGGGCCCGCCGCCCGCGCCGGTACTTCTTCGGCAGCTGGGCCAAGGCCAGTTGGGCGACGGTCATGTGGTCGGCCGCCGTATTCGATCCCGTGTCGTCACTTGTATGCCCACGCTGAGGGCGGCGGGCGGGCGGGGCGGGGCGGTCAGTCAGCCGCCCCGTAGGCGCCGAGGTGGGAGCGGTGCCGGTCCACGATTCCCTCGACGATCTTCATCAGTCGGTCTCCCGTCTGATCGATGCTTCCGTTCTGTGTGCTGACCTGCGCCCCTTCGAGCACGAAGGTGATCTCGGCCGCGGCCTGTCCGGGGTCGGGCATCCGGGCTTTGGTGCACATGCCGATCAGCCTGCGGGTCTGGTCGGCCTTGTGCTCCTCGATCACTTGCCGTGCCGGATGAAGGCAGTCGGGCAGCTCGGCAAGGGAGTTGATGAACGGGCAGCCCCTGTATGAGATCGCCGGCAGCCCCTCGGCGATGAAGCGGGCCAGGCCCAGAATCTGCTCCTCGGGTCGGTCGGGGTATTCGGTTTCCACGCGGTCGAAGGCCGCCCGATAATCGGCGGCGACGATCCGCAGCCATTCCGCGACCAGCGCGTCCTTGGTCTCGAAGTGCCGGTAGATCGCCATCTTGGTGGTCTCGGCCCTGTCGGCGATCGCCTGAACCCCCACCTGCCGGATCCCTTCTCTCTGGAAGAGCTCTTCGGCGGCGTCGAGAATGCGCTCACGAGGCGGCAGCTTCGCCACTCTGCTCGGCCTTCTGGGGGTCGATGCCATGACTACTCCGTCACTCCGGCCGGTCGATCGTGGGGTTCGCACCCCCTACGGTACCAGCCCGGCCCTTTCGATACCGTAGGGTATCGTCCGGTGCTCGACGGTATCGTTCTTGTCAGGGAGTGACAGTGAGAGTTTCTGAATACGTGAGCTTTGACGCGGTCGGGCTGGCGGAGCTGGTGGCCAGGGGCGAGGTGCTCCCCGCCGAACTGGAGGCAGCCGCACGCGAGGCTGCACAGGCAGTTGATCCGCAGATCAACGCCGTCGTAGAGACATGGCCGACCGACGACGAACCTGTCCCCGGCAGCGCACCACTGGCCGGCATCCCTTTTCTGATCAAAGACATAGCGGTGGCCATGACCGGGAGGCGAATGGAGCTGGGAAGCCGTCTGGCGGCCGGTAACGTCGCCGGCGCCGACTCCTCACTGATGCTGCGCTTCCGTCGCGCCGGCCTCGTGACGTTCGGGCGCACCGCGACACCGGAGATGGCTTACGGCATCTCGACGGAATCAGCGTTGTACGGCGCGACCCGCAACCCGTGGGACCTGGAGCGGAGCGCGGGCGGATCCAGTGGAGGCGCGGCCGCCGCTGTCGCCGCCGGGGTGGTCCCGATCGCCCATGGCACCGACGCCGCCGGATCGGTCCGCATCCCCGCCGCCTACAACGGCCTCTTCGGGATCAAGCCCACCCGTGGCCGGGTCTCCATGGGGCCCGACATGGACGAGGTCTTCAGCGGCCTGGCCGTACACGGCAGCGTCAGCCGCACCGTACGCGACAGTGCGGTACTGCTCGACCAGATACGCGGCCCGGAACCGGGCGACCCCTACTTCGCCCAGCAGCCGTCACGGCCGTACGCGGAGGAAGTCACCCGTCATCCGGGCTCTTTGCGCATCGGTGTCCTCGCCCAAGCGTGGGGCGGACGCCGCACTACCGCACCGGTGACCGACGCCCTCTCCCGCACCGTGCGGTTGCTTGAATCCCTCGGCCACCAGGTGAACGAGGTCGAGGTCGGCCTCGGCGCCGACTGGGAGGAATTCGTCCTGGCCAATGCCCGGCTCATGACAGTGAACCTCACCAC
Organism: Streptomyces sp. NBC_00440; assembly: GCF_036014215.1. Classification (NCBI taxonomy): domain Bacteria; kingdom Bacillati; phylum Actinomycetota; class Actinomycetes; order Kitasatosporales; family Streptomycetaceae; genus Streptomyces; species Streptomyces sp. NBC_00440. The sequence continues at coordinate 4,574,851 of NZ_CP107921.1, read as the reverse complement.
CCTGGTCGACGGGTTGGCCGCCGCCCTCGGCCGTCCCATCGACTCCTCGACCCTTGAGCCGGCGACCCTCGCCGGCTACCACTACGGGCAGCGGGTCGGCGGCGCGCAATTCCTCACCGCTCTCGCGATGCGGAACCGGGTGGCCCGAAGCCTGGCGCGGTACTTCGACGCGTACGACATCCTCCTCACGCCGACCCTGCCGGAGCCTCCAGTACCTCTGGGCACCCATACCGAGGGCGCGGAGACACTGGACGGCCTCGGCTGGATCGAGCGCATCAATGACCTGTCGCCGTTCACCATGCCGTTCAACGTGGCGGGCACGCCCGCCATGTCCGTACCCGTGACGGCCGACGCCGGGACGGGGCTCCCGGTCGGTATGCAGTTCGCTGCCGGATACGGCCTTGAAAGCCGGCTCTTCCGCCTCGCCGGACAACTCGAACAGGCAAGCCCGTGGTCAGGCCGAACCCCCACGGTATGGGCTGGGAACCACCCGGGCCGCTGAAGAACGCCGGACCAGCGCTTCCAGCACTCCATCGAGATCAAGTACTACGGATGTCCCACTGCCCGGAGACGGAGCTGCCCTCACCTTCACCGCACCCAAGTAACCGTCCGCTCAAGCCTGTTCCGCGACCAGGTGGTCGAACTCCCCCGCCTTCGCACCGTGCAGCATCGCCGCTATCTCGGCCGGGGTGTAGACGAGAGCCGGTCCGTCCGGGTGGCGTGAGTTGCGTACCGCCACGTCTCCGCCCGGCAGCCTGGCGAACTCCACGCACGAGCCCTGCGAGTTGCTCAGCTCGCTCTTCTGCCAGATGACCCCGTGAAGTGCCGTTGACGCCATGCCGTTGTACGCGTGGTGCACAGGTCGCTCCCGGGTAGTGCAGATAGTGCAGAAGTACGCGGTACCGGAGTACGGGCGTACAGAAGTACAGGTCTCAACTGTCCTGGATCATAGCTGTGTTCACTTGCATATGCATGAGCATATGCACGTGCACGCGGGGTGGTCGCTCCACTACAGCCTTGCCGGTGAAACGTTCCTCATGCACTGGGACGCACCGCGTCCCGATCCGGCTCCCTGGTAGTTTGGCGCGTTCCGTCATCCAGATCAGGGGGAAACGAAGTGAACAGGTTCGTACGTACCACCGGCATAGCGGTCGCCGGGCTCGCGGCGGCGCTCGTGATGAGCGGGTGTTCCAGCAGCGACAGCAAGAGCTCCGACGCGTCGAACGACCAGGGCAAGGGCGCGAACACCGCGGCCCCCGCGCCCTCCTCGTCCAGTGGCGGCGGCGCCGACGGTGCAGGTGCGAAGGCCGGGGACATCGAGGGCAGCTGGATCGCCATGACCGGCGGCAAGTCCACCGCGCTGGTGATCCAGGGCAAGCAGGCGGCCATCGCCGGGCAGCACGTCTGCACCGGCGTGGTCGCCGCCATGGGCAAGCAGATGCTGACCCTCAAGTGCCCCGACGGCAACAACGACCGCACCATGGGGACGATCGACTCCTCCGACGGCAACATCATGAAGGTGTCGTGGGAGGCCGGGATCAAGGACACCTTCAGGCGGACCGACGGTGCGAAGCTCCCCGACGGGCTGAAGATGCCCAAGCCCTAGCTAGGGGCTGTCGTCCGGATCGGGCCGCGGGCGGGGCGGCTCCTCGTCCAGGGCCGCGGTGAGTTCGTCGAGGGTGTCGAGCAGCAGCCCCGCCCCGCTGCGTACGACCTGGTCGGGTACGCCTTCGCCGTCCCACGCTTCGAGGTTCTCGCGCACCTCGTCCCAGTGCGGTACGCGCCGCTGCCGGATGTCCTTGGCGCCCCGCTCGACCGCGTGCAGCAGCGCCTGCGCGACGTCGCGCGCGTCCGGTACGGGGGTGGTGGAGCGGCTGGGCAGATGGGCCTCCATCAGCATGGCGGCCCGGCCCAGTTGTGCCATCGCCTCCTCCGCGTCGGCGGCTGCCGACCTGGACAGGCCGCGGTGGCGCACCGGTTCGTGGGTGGCCCGCTCCACCGCCTCCTGCCAGGCGATCCTGGCGGTGCGCGCGGCCAGCACCGCGTCCCGGACATCGGTCCTGCGGGCGCCGGCCGGGTCGGCGTAGTGCGCGACGACCGCCGCCGCGTAACGGCCGTCGGCGAGCAGCCAGTCGGCGAGCCGGTTGCGCAGCCTGGGTGTCTCCCAGGCCGGATAGACGGCGTACGCGACCATCGCGAGCAGTCCGCCGATCAGGGTGAGCAGCACCCGGTCCCGGACGGTCTGGCCGACGTCGAGTCCGCTCATGCCGAGCAGGAAGACCACATAGGCGGAGACGCAGGCCGAGCCGGCCGCGTACCCCGTGCGCATCAGGAGGAACATCAGCCCCGCGCAGACCACCGCGAGCGCCCCGGACGGGTACGGCCCGGGATGCGCCAGCTGGACGACCGCGGTGGCGACCGACACCCCGACGAGCGTGCCGCCGAAGCGCGCGACGGCGCGGCCGTACGTCTGGGCGAAGGCCGGGCGCATCACCATCACGGAGGCCAGCGGCACCCAGTAGCCATGCCCGAACGGCAGGGCGACGCCGATGAGATAGCCCACCGCCGCGACCACCGCGGTGCGGATCGCGTGGCGCAGGACCGCTGAGTCGTGGCTGTGCAGTTCCTTGCGCATGGTCCGCAGCACGACCGGGGCCATCCGCACCAGCGTGGGCCGTACCAGCGGCTCGGTGTCGTTCGTGGTGCCCTCGCCCTGCGCCGTCTCGACGACGTCGCGGAGCAGGGTCGCCAGCCGGGCGCCGGCCCGGCGGGCGGGTCCGGTGAGCACGTCGGGGTTGTCGGGGGCCTCCAGTACGGCGAGGGCCGGGGCGGAGATGACCACCGGTTCGCCGTGCCGGACGGCGTGGGCGGCGGAGTCCAGTACGGAGCCTGCGGCGGCCAGGAGTTCGCGCACCCGGTCGCGTTCGGGGCCCTCGGCAGCGGCGCCGACGGCCGGGTCGGCGAGGGAGGCGAGCACGGGCCTGACCCGCTCGGCGAGGCCGCGGGTGCCGTGCAGTTCGGCGGGGCGCCTGCGGGCCTCCCGGCGGGTGACGGCGGCGGCGCTGCGGGCCGTCACGAACGGCTCCGGGTCGAAGGGGGCGATCGGGTCCTGGCGCAGCCTGCGTGCGTAGTCGGCCTCGGCGGCCAGCGCGTCGGCGAGGGCGTCGCGCTGGGCTCCCCACCGGCGGACGGGGAAGAGGACGATCAGGCCGGCCTGGACGACCGCGCCACAGGCGATGATCGCGGCGTGGCCTGCGGCGGCCAGCACGGAGGTGGGGAGGGTGACGGTCACCAGCATCATCGCGACGTTGGAGGCAGCGATGATGCCCGCGGTGGGACCCACGGCCCAGGCCAGCCCCGCCACGAACGCCCAGAGCGCGATCAGCGTCATGAACAGCGCGGTGTGCACGCCGGAGAGATAGCCGAGGAAGGTCGACACGGCCAGCGTCCCGCCCGAGAACAACGCCAGGACGGGCCGGGCGCGCCAGCTGCGCTGGAAGCTGGCGATGGCGGCCTGGTAGGCGCCGAAGGCGGAACTCGCCGCGACGGCGGGGCCGAAGAGGTCGAGGCTGAGCAGGACGACCAGGGCGAGGCCCGCGGCGCCGCGGAAGGCGATGAGCGGTTCCAGGCGCCGCCGTTCGATCGTCAGCCCGGAGCGGGCGGTGGCGTACAGGGCCCGGAGCCAGGTCATGGGTCTGAGAGTAACGGGATATGGGGGCATATCGGGCGCATGGAAGTGCGGGGGGGGGAAGGCTGGGGCGCTGGGGCGCTGGGGCGCTGGGGCGCTGGGGTGCTGGAGTGCTGGGGCGCTGGGGCGCTGGAGTGCTGGAGTGCTGGAGTGCTGGAGTGCTGGAGTGCTGGAGTGCTGGAGTGCTGGAGTGCTGGGGTGCCGGGCGGGGCTCGCCCGCGGGGGAGGGCCGCCCGCACCTGGCCGTTGGGGCCGGGGACGGCCTCCGCCGTCAGGCCCCCGGCTCCAGCCGGGCCTTCGGCCCCAGCCCCGCCGCGTCCGCCGCCGCCGTGCCGTCCAGCCAGCCCGCCTCGTCCGTGACGCCCCGCACCCGGCTCACGGTCGTCTCGGGGAACATCCGGTCCGCCTCCGACACCACCGCCACGTCCCGCTCCGCGAGCACGGGCAGCAGCGAGCCCGCGGCCTCCGCCGTCACCTCGTCCGCCGTCCGGGCGAGCCGGTGGCCGAGCCTGCTGGCGTACGCCGCCAGGAACGACTGCCGGAACGTCTTGGTCCGCTTGCGCCCGCCCGCGCGCTGCGCCGCCTCCGCGCGGGTCATCGCCGCCGCCCCCTGGACCAGGAGTGAGGTGTGGAGCAGTTCGACGACCTCCAGGTCGGGCTCGAAGCCGACGACCGTGGAGAAGCCGAACGCGCTGTTCCACACCGCGCGGCAGCGGTTCGCGGTGGCGACCGCGTCGAGCAGGACCGCCTTGGCCGTCTCGTACGGGGCGTCGACGCCGATGCGGCAGGCCGCCGGGGTGTCCGTACCGTGCCCGTCGGCCGCGAGCCGCGCCTCGTCGATGCTGTGCCGGGCCATCAGCTCCTGCGCCTTCCCGCTGAGCGCCTCGGCCTCCGCCGCGTAGTCCGTCGCCTCGGCCTTGGCGAGCAGCGCCCGGATCCGGCCGAGCGTCCGCGGCTCGGCGTGGTGGTGGGGCGGGAGAAGTACGTCGGCGCCCGGCGCGGGGCCCACCGGTTCGATGGCCGGGAGGCGCAGGAGCAGCCGGTACAGCTCCAGGAGCGCGGTCGCGTACGAGAAGCGGTCGGCCTCCCAGGGCGGTGCGGCCAGTTCGTCCAGCTGGGTCTGCCAGCGCGGCGGCAGCCGCTTGTACGCCCGTACCTCCGCCGTGATCAGCGCCGAGAGCAGCCGGACGTGCCGGTCGGCCAGATCACGCCGGACGAGCCGTACGACATCGGCGGGCTGCCACCCCCGCTGCCAGGCCCGGCGCAGGAACTCCTCGCCGCGCCTCCCCACCTCCGCGTCGGCGGCCGGGTCGGCGGCGAGCAGGGAGGCTCCGGTGTCCAGGCCCGCGTCACTCTCGCTGTAGAGGGCGGCGGCGAAGGCCCGGTCGGTCACCGATTCCATACGTTGTCCCCGCGCCCGGCATCCCTGCGGCCAGTCTCCATACCGCCAGTCTCCATGCGGCCAAGGGTAGGTCTCGGCCGGCACCGCCGTAGGGGGCACCCCGGGCCGTGAAGCCCGACGGATTCTCTGTCCACAGCCTGTGGACAGAGAATCCGTCGCCGCCTCACACCCTCAGCACCAGCTTCCCCCGTACATGCCCCTCCTCGCTCAGCGTCTGCGCCTGCGCGGCCTGCTCCAGCGGAAGCACCTTCGCCACCTCCACACGCAGCGTGCCGTCCGCCGCCAGCAGGGCCTGCTCCGCCAGGTCCTCCGCCGCGTCGGCGGACATGGAGCCCCCGCTGAAGACCACACCCAGCTCCCGCGCCGCCGGGTCGGCGATCGTGACGACGCGGTCCGTCGTACCGCCGCGCAGTTCGATCGCGTCCGGGAGCGCCCCCTTGCCCGCGATGTCGAAGACCGCGTCCACCCCCTGCGGGGCGACCGCGCGGACCCGCTCCACGAGCCCTTCGCCGTATGTCACGGGCGTCGCGCCGAGCTCCCGCAGGAAGTCGTGGCTGGCCTCGGACCCGGTGGCGATGACCGTCGCGCCCCGGGCCGCCGCGAGCTGGACGGCGATCGAACCGACCGCCCCCGCACCGCCGTTGACGAGCAGCGTCTCGCCGTTCTTCAGCTCCAGCAGGTTCAGGACGCGCTGCGATGTCTCACCGGCCACCGGCAGCGCGACCGCCGACTCCCAGGGGAGCGCGTCGGGCTTGGGCGCGAAGGTCTCGACGAGTGCGTAGGGCGCGTACCCACCCATGACGCTCCAGCCCACCACCTCGTCGCCGACCGCGGTCCCGGTGACGCCCTCACCGATCTCGTCCACGGTCCCGGCGACCTCCGACCCCGGGATCGCGGGCAGCGCGGTCGGGAAGAATTCCTCCGCCCAGCCGCTGCGGATCTTGTAGTCGAGGGCGTTGACCCCGGCGGCGGCCACCTTCAGACGGACCTGGCCGGGCCCCGCGTGCGGCTCGGCGGTCTCTTTGAGCCGGAGCACCTCGGGGCCGCCGAACTCCTCGAACACGATCGCTTTCATGGAATCTCCTCCGTCAGTCGCAAAGTCTCGAAGTCTCGAAGTCGCAAAGCCGCGAAGCCGCGAAGCCGCGAAGCCAGTCGCAGAGTCAGTCGCCCTATCGTTCCCGGCCCCGCCCGTCTTCCACACGGTTCCACCCGTCCGAACGGACCGGGGCCGGTACAAGTGCCGCCCGTACGCAGTCGTTGCCCGGCGGCCGAAGCCCCCTCACCGTGCCCCACCGCGGCATCCGGCCGATTGTCAGTGGCGGCTGCCACACTCGATCGCATGACCGATCGGTGGGCTCTGGCGACGGCGGAGGGCGGCGGGGCACACCTCGCGCCACTCGGCGGAGACGGGCTGCCCACCGGGGACGTGGTGTTCGAGCCGGACCTGGCCGAGGCGGTGCGGGCCCGGCCGGATGTCGGGCGGTGGGTGTGGCGCTCGACCGCCGAGATCTATCCGCGGCTGCTCGCCGCCGGGGTGCGGGTCGAGCGGTGTTACGACATCGAGGACGCGGAGCTGCTGCTGCTCGGCCACGACGGGCGGTACGGCGAGCCACGGTCCGCTGCGGCGGCCTGGGCCCGGCTGCACCGGGCGCCCGTGCCGCCCGATCCGCGCCCCCGGTCGGCCGAGCCCGGCGCACAGTCCTCCCTCTTCGAACCGGCCCCCGTCCCCATGGAGTTCGGCGCGCTCCTGGAGGTGTACGCGGACCAGCTCGTCCGGTACGGGACCACCACCCACCCGGACCGGATGCGGCTGCTGACCGCGTCGGAGTCGGCGGGGATGCTGGTGGCGGCCGAGATGCACCGGGACGGGCTGCCCTGGCGGGCGGATGTGCACCGGGCCGTCCTGGACGAGCTGCTCGGCGAGCGGTATGCGGGCGGCGGCGAGCCGCGCCGGATGGCGGAGCTGGCGGACGAGGTGTCGGCGGCCTTCGGACGCCGGGTCAGACCGGAGCTGCCCGCCGATGTCATCAAGGCGTTCGCCCAGGCCGGGATCAAGGTGAAGTCGACCCGCCGCTGGGAGATCGAGGGCATCGCGCATCCGGCGGTGCGACCCCTCCTCCAGTACAAGAAGCTGTACCGGATCTGGACGGCCAACGGCTGGAGCTGGCTCCAGGACTGGGTGCGGGACGGGCGTTTCCGCCCGGAGTACCAGCCGGGCGGGACGGTCTCCGGGCGGTGGACCACCAATGGCGGCGGGGCACTTCAGATCCCGAAGGTGATCCGGCGGGCGGTCGTCGCGGACGAGGGCTGGCGTCTGGTGGTGGCCGACGCCGACCAGATGGAGCCCCGGGTGCTGGCGGCGGTCTCCCGCGACCGGGGCCTGATGGAGGTGGCAGGACAGGACAGGGATCTGTACTCGGCCCTCTCCGACCGGGCGTTCAGCGGGGACCGCGACCACGCCAAGCTCGCACTGCTCGGCGCGGTCTACGGCCAGACCTCGGGGGACGGCCTGAAGAACCTCGCGGCGCTGCGGCGCCGGTTCCCGGCAGCCGTGGCCTACGTCGACGACGCGGCGAAGGCGGGCGAGGAGGGGCGGCTCGTACGGACCTGGCTGGGGCGGACGAGTCCACCGGCGGCCGGGGCCGAGGACGGCGACGAAGCGGGCATCCCGCAGGAGGACCCGCCCCACGGCCGGTTCCCGGAGGCCGGACCCCGCTCGTCGGACGCCCGCGCCTGGGGCCGGTTCACCCGGAACTTCGTGGTCCAGGGCAGCGCGGCCGACTGGGCGCTGCTGATGCTGGCCGCGCTGCGCCGCGCTCTGCACACCGCGGGGCTCCGCGCCGAGCTGGTCTTCTTCCAGCACGACGAGGTGATCGTGCACTGCCCGCGGGACGAGGCGCCACAGGTGGTCGAGGCGATCCGCGCGGCCGGTGAGCTGGCCGGGCGGATCGCCTTCGGGGAGACGCCGGTGCGGTTCCCGTTCACGACGGCGGTGGTGAAGTGCTACGCCGACGCGAAATGACCGGTTCGCACCGCGACGACTGTTCGCCGGGCCGTCGGGTACGCGGAGGGACGAGCAGACAGCAAGCGAACAGCGAATCGACGCAAGGAGTGCACGCACCATGACTGCCACCGTGAAGAGCACCCTGCCCGACCCGGCACGTGAGACCACCGGGAAGGCGCTCCAGGACGCCCTGGTCGATCTGCTCGGCCTCTCCCTCCTCGCGAAGCAGGCGCACTGGACCGTGGTGGGGCCGCGTTTCCGCTCCATCCACCTCCAGCTGGACGAGGTGGTCACCACGGCCCGCGACTACGCGGACACGGTCGCCGAGCGGTCCTCGGCCATCGGCGTGCCGCCGGACGGGCGCATCACCGCGCTGGCCAAGACGAGTGAGCTGCCCGAGCCCGCCACCGGCTGGACACCCGACGACGACGTCGTGGCGCTCCTGGTGGACGCACTGGGTGGCACGATCACCCGGCTGCGCGCCGGGATCGCGGCGACCGAGCAGGCGGACCCGGTGTCGCAGGACCTGCTGATCGGGCTGACCGCCGAGCTGGAGAAGCAGCGCTGGATGTTCCAGGCGGAGAACGTCTGACCCGGCCCCGCCCTCCCTCGCCGACTACCGAGCCGCCGCCCTACCCCTGGGTTGTGTTTGAGAAGTCCCGTCTGTCGCGCCCTCCGGGCAGACGACGCTACTTCTCAGACACTCCCTGGGTCCGCCCCGAGCGGATCCGGGACGCGAGGACCGCGATGTCGTCCGTGGCGTCCCGGCCGAACCGGTCGAGCACCTCGTCGAGCAGGCCCTCCAGGGTCCCGCCGACCGGCAGCCGCAGGTCGGCCAGCCGGTTGACGGACACATCGATGTCCTCGTCCCTGCGTTCCACCAGGCCGTCGGTGTACATGAACAGCACGGTTCCCGGGCCGCAGGGCAGCGAGGCGGTCCGGTAGCCGCCGAGCCCCGTGCCGAGCGGCGGCCCGACCGGTATCCCGGCGATCACGGCGCCCGCTCCGCGGTCGATGAACACCGGCGGCAGATGACCGGCGCTGGCCACCTGGCACTCCCCCCGGAAGCGGTCCACGACCGCAAGCAGACAGGTGGCGGCCCGGTCGATGCCCGCCTTCTCCACCATCAGGTCGAGCCGTTCCAGGATGACGTGCGGCGGCAGTTCGTCCTGGGCGAGGAGCCTCACCATGGACCGGTAGTGGCTCATCGCCACGGCCGCCTCCACCCCGTGCCCCATCACATCGCCCATGACCTTCAGATGGCGGGCGTCCGACAGGGGTACGACGTCGAACCAGTCGCCGCCGACCTCCGCGCCCTGGCCGACCGGCAGATAGCGGGTGGCGACCTCGATGTGCGGGTGCGGTTCGCGCGGCTCGGAGAGCAGGGCGCGCTGGAGTTCCAGGGCGATGCCGTGCTCACGCGTGTAGCGGCGGGCGTGGTCGAGGTCGACGGCGGCCCGGACCGCGAGCTCCCTGGCGACCGCCACGTCCTGGTCGGTGAAGGCCGGCGAGTCCCCGGCCCGTACGAGTGCCAGGCAGCCCAGCGGACGGCCCCGGGAGGTGAGCGGCACGATGCACACGGAGTGGAAGCCGAGCGCGCGGTAGACGGCGACCCGCTCGGGGCTGGGGGCGGACGCGGTCAGCTGGGCGTCGGTGGAGAGGTTCTGCACGACGGGCTGGTTCGTCTCCAGACAGACCGGGATGGCTCCGCCGTCCTGGTAGTCGGCGTACTGCCCCGGTTCCCCGAACTGCCGTACCGCTTCCGCGAGACCCGGTACGGCCGCCATGCCCGCTCTGCGCAGCCGGGCCACCCCGGCGGGCGGCGGCCGGACCGGATGGCCGATCTCCGGTACGGACACCTCGACACTCGCCACGTCGGCGAGCTCGGGGACCACGAACTCGGCCAGCTCCCGGCAGGTGGTGTTCATGTCGAGTGTGGTGCCGATCCGGTTCGTCGCCGTGTCGAGCATCGTCAGATGCCGGCTGACCCGTTCGTACTCCGCATGCCGGCGGCGCGGCGCCAGGACCTCCAGCATGATCAGGACGAGCCCGCGGACCTCCCCGTCCTGTTCGACGCGGTGACATGCGCCCTGCCAGAACCGCAGCCCGGGATGGTCCGACGAGGGCGTACGGCCGCTGGACGCCACCTCACGGGCCCGGCCGTCGGCCAGCGCCCCGCGCAGCAGGTCCGTGGACACGTTCAGCTCCGGAAGGATGTCCTCCACGGTGCGGCCGAGATGTTCGGCCGCCGGAATGCCGTGCATCTCTTCGAGTGCCGGGTTGACGTACAGATAGCGCAGCTCGGTATCCAGCACGCAGATACCCGCCGGGGTGCCCCTGAACAGCGATTCCAGGCATTCCACGCCCTCTGGGGGCTCGACAGGCGGAACATCCGGCGCATCGGCGCACACGGGACCTCCTGGGACGGGACGGTGATCGCCCTGACCTCCATGGTCGGCCGCGCCGGCGTCGCGCGCATCCGCCAGGGTCCGTCCGCCGGGGATCGTCCGCCGGGGCCCCGCGGATGCGCGCGGCGCCGGCGCGGTACCCCAGAAGCGGGACTCCAGAGACGGGACCCGGAGACGGGGCTTGCGCTGGAGCGCGCTCCAGCTCCTAGCGTCGTGCCCACCACGCCGTACGTGCCACGCCGTACGTATCGCGTCACGCCGATACGTATCGCGTCACGCCGTACGTACCGCGTCACGCCGTACGTACCGCCACCGTACGTACCACCACCCGACCGAAGGGCAACACCGTGCGCTACACACTGTTCGGCAGGACCGGTCTGCGCGTCAGCGAGCTGAGCCTCGGCGCCATGACCATCGGCGACGACTGGGGCTGGGGCGCCGCCGAGGACACGAGCGAACGCATCGTCAACTCCTATGCCGAAGCGGGCGGCAACTTCATCGACACCGCCAACAAGTACACCGACGGCAGCTCGGAGCGCATTCTCGGGAAGCTGCTGGAAGGGCGCAGGGACCGGTTCGTCCTGGCGACCAAGTACACCTGCGCGATCGACCCCGACGATGTCAACTCGGCGGGCAACCACCGAAAGAACCTCGTGCAGTCGGTGGAGGCCAGCCTCGGCCGGCTGCGTACCGACCGGGTCGACGTCCTGTGGGTGCACGCCCGTGACAACTTCACCCCGGTCGACGAGGTGATGCGGGCCCTGGACGATCTGGTCAGGTCCGGAAAGGTGCAGTACATCGGGGTGTCCGACTGGCCCGCGTGGGAGATCGCGCAGGCGAACACCCTGGCCGAGCTGCGCGGGTGGACCTCCTTCGCGGGCTCCCAGCTGCGCTACAACCTTCTGGAGCGGACCCCGGAGCGCGAACTCCTGCCGCAGGCCCGCGCGTTCGACCTGGCCGTGCTGGCCTGGGCACCGCTCGCGGCGGGCAAGCTCACCGGCAAGTACCGCAGGGGCGAGACCGGCCGTCTGGACGGCGCCGATCCGGGCGACCGGGATCCGAACGAGGACGCGGTGATCACCGCGGTCCTCGACGTGGCCGAACAGGGCGGCTGGACCCCGGCCCAGGTGGCGCTGGCCTGGCTGCGCAGCCGCCCCGGCAACATCATCCCCATCATCGCCGCCACCAAGGAGAGCCAGCTCGCGGACAACCTGGCCTCGGTCGACGTCCGGCTGGACGACGAAGCCCTGGCCCGCCTGAACGAGACGAGCGCCGTCCCGCACGGCTTCCCGCACGACTTCCTGCGGGAGCCGGGCACCACCCGGACGGTGTACGGGGACCGCTGGGCGGAGATCGACGACCGCCGCTCCACCTACCGGCGCACCACGGGGGAGGTGCTCTGAGCAGTGGCGGGGCGGCGTCCCCCAGCGAACTTCCCGGGCCCGAAACCCGCGTTCTCCGGGCCTCTCCGCGGCAGTGCAAGGTTTCGTCAAGGCCGCGGCAAGGCTCCTGCGCCGCGCCCCGGGCATGCCCTCTGTGCACGGATCCCGCTCCGGGGTCCGTGACAGGCGCTCAAAGGCAACGGGGGAACGCATGCCAGTCAGCGAAACCGGAAGGCAAGCAGCGGCGGAGGGAGCCGGGGCGGCGCAGTGGCGCACGCTGCCCGAGCGGAAGAAGGTACTGGTACTCGTCCACACGGAGGTCTACGGCAAAAGGCTCCAGGAGGTACTGCCCCTGCTGGATTCCGATCTGCGCGTCGAAGTCGCTTTCACCGTCGCACCGCACGCGTTCAACGACGGCGCGGCGCACTTCCTGCGCGGCATCGGTGCGACGGTCATGCCCTGGCGCGAGGCGAGGAGGACCCGGTTCGACCTGGCGCTCGCGGCGGGATCACAGGGCATGGAGCAGGTACGGGCCCCGCTGATCCGGATGTCCCACGGCGGCGGTCACATGTCGCTGGCCCGATCGCCGGAGAGCGGCGGCCGGGACACCGAACGGGAGCCGGGCGGGATCACCGGGCGGAAGCATCTGACGTGGAAGGGGAGGGTCGTGCCGCGCGCGGTCGCACTGCCGCACCGTGATGATCTCGGCGCGCTGAGGCGGTGGTGCCCGGAGGCGTTGCCGGTCGCCGAGGTGGTGGGCGACCCCTGCTACGACCGCATCGCGGCGAGTCTGCCGCTGCGGGAACGCTACCGCGCGGCACTCGGCCTGCGGCACGACGAGCGACTCGTGCTCGCGACCTCGACCTGGGGCCCGAAGTCGGCGTTCAACCGGCTCGACGCCCTGCTGCCCCGGCTGCTCACCGAACTGCCCGCCCGCCGCTACCGCACCGCGCTGCTCGTCCACCCCAACGTCTGGTCCCGGCACGGCCACTGGCAGGTACGGGCATGGCTGGCCGACTGCCGCCGGGCGGGCCTCATCCTGATCCCGCCGGACGTCGACTGGCGGGTACCGCTGATCGCGGCCGACTCGGTCATCGGGGACTACGGCTCGGTCACGCTCTACGCGTCGATGACCGGCGCCCCCGTCATCCTGTCCCGCTACCCGCACCACGACGCCAATCCGCTCTCGCCCGGGGTGGGCCTGGCGCTCGCCGCGCCCTCGCTGTCCCCCACCCGGCCGCTCGCGGAGCAGCTCGAATACGCGGCCGCGGAGTATCCGCGGCGGGCCTACCGGCGCATCGCGGCGGGCATCTCGTCCGAACCGGGCCGGTTCAACCGCCGGATGCGGAAGCTGATGTACCGGGTCCTGGGCCTGGGGCGGCCCGCCTGCCTGCCGGCCACCGAGCCCGTACCGCTCCCCGACCGCCAGGTCGCGGCATGACCGGGGTGACGGTCTCGCACGACCACATCCGGGTGGACATCGACAGCGACCCGGGCGACACGTGGCTCTGCTGCGCCGATGTCCTGTACGGAACCGGCAGCGCCGGCCGGGCCGTCGAGACGGCGCGCAGCTACCCCGGCTGCCAACTGGTCGCGCTCCGCGATCCGGCGGACGGCCTGTGCGTGGTGGTGGTGCGCGGCCGCGCCGCCTTCACGGTGGGCCCGCTGTGCGGGGCCGGGGACATGGGGCCGCATCTCTCGGTGCTCTACCGGTGGCTGCTCAGCCCGCGTCCAGGGCCCGAAGCCGCTCCTGGAGACGCCGGGTGTCACCGGGACTGACCGGCGCGTAGCGGGCGAGGGACTGCCGGTACCGTGCCGCGGCGGCCCGCCGGTCGCCGCGGTCCTCCGCGCACTCCCCGAGCATCTCCAGCACCCGCCCCTGCCAGTGCACCGACCCGGTGGCCGCGAACTCATCGAGTGCCAGAAGGAGTTGGCGGTCGGCCGCGGCGAAGTCCGCGATGCCGTCCGCCGCTCTGGCCCGGCCGAGAAAGGCGAGGGCGCGCGCAGCGTCGTAGGGGTCGGGTACCGCGAGCAGGTCGCTCCGCGCGCGGGTCAGCAGTACGACGGCACGGTGCGGGTCCCCGGTGGCGAGCGCGATATCGCCCAGGCACAGCCTGCTCAGGGCCGCGCCCCGCACGTATCCGATCTCCTCGCGCAGAGCGAGGGCCTCGGTGAAGTACCCAGTGGCCCGGTCCAGCCGCCCCGCCAGCCGGTGCGACTGGCCCAGGCCGTGCAGCGCCTGGGCTTCCGCCCGGCGGTCGGCGTCCCGGCGGGCGCCGTGCAGGGCCCGGGTGAACCACCTCACCGCCTCGTCGTAATGGCCCGCGTTGTACAGCCCGCTGCCCCCGGTGGTCAGCATGCGGCTCTCGCCGTCCGGATGGCCGGCCAGGCGCGCGGCGGCCAGCCCGTACCGGTGGGCCTCGATCCACAGGTCGTAGGGGCGCAGCCGCAGGAACAACGGCTGCATGCTGTCTGCGAGTTGCCACACCGGAGCGGACCAGCCGTGCTCCACAGCGGCCCGCAGCGCCGTCATGAGGTGCAGCCGCTCGCTGTCCAGCCAGCGCAGGGCGTCCTCCGCGGAGCTGAAGGGCGTCGGCAGCCCGACGGGCTCGTAGGCGTAGTCCCTGCGCAGCGTGCGGTGCGTGGGTGAGAGCAGCGCCCTGGCTTCCGTCGCGGTGCGCAGATACCAGTCGACCGTCCTGCGTACGGTCTCGTCGCGGGTCCCGGGGGTGTCCTCGGCGGCGGCCCGCTGGGCCGCGTGCAGCCGCACCAGATCGTGGAACCGCCAGCGTTCGGAGCCGAGTTCCTCGATGAGGTTGACCTCGATCAGCTCGTCGAGCACCCGTTCCGCTTCCTCGGCGGAAAGGGCGCAGGAAGCGGCTGCCAGGAGCGGTCCGAACTCCCCGACCGGCAGCAGGCCGAGCCGCCGGTAGCTCCGGGCGGCACCGGCGGAGAGCGTCCGGTAGGAGTCGTCGAGCGCGGTCTGCACGGCCCGCTCACCGCCTGCGTTGAGGGCGCCGAGGCGGTCGTCGGCCCTGCTCATGGCAGCGGCGAGGGAGGCAAGGGACTGCTGGGGCCTGGCGGCAATACGGGCTGCGGCGACACAGACCGCGAGAGGCAGCCCGGAGCAGGATTCGGCGAGCCGGTGCGCGGCGGCGGGCTCGCCGGCCACCCGTCCACCGCCGAGCCGGTGGCTCAGCAGCTCGACGGCGGAGCCGATGGCCAGGCCGCCCAACTGGTGGAAGGAGGCGCCGTCCAGGGTGAGCCCGGGCAGCCGCCGTCTGCTGGTCACCACGACGAGCGCGCCGGGACCGGCCGGGAGCAGCGGGCGGACCTGCGCCGCGCTCAGCGCGTTGTCCAGCATGACCGCGACGCGCAGGTCGGCCGTGACCGTACGCCACAGGGCGGCCTGTTCTGCCAGCTCGGCCGGTACGTGATCGATACCGAACGCCCTCAGGAACTGGCCCAGGGCCTCGCCCGGACGGAGCGCCGCGTGCCGGGCGTGGCCGCGGAGGTCCACGTAGAGCTGGCCGTCCGGATACTCGCCGGCCACCGCGTTGAGCCAGTGGGCCGCCAGGGCGGTCTTGCCGACTCCGGCCGCGCCGGTGACCACAACGGTCGGCGGCGCGACGCCGGGGTGGCCGGTACGGAGTGCCTCCAGCGCTGCCAGGTCCGGGGTCCGTCCGGTGAAATGGGCGGGCCCGGGGATCAGTTGCCGGGGGCGGCCGGAGCGGTGCGGGGGCGGTGTCAGCTGGTGGACATGGACGTTCTTGATGTCTCTCGCCTGGACGACCGTTCCCTCGATGCGCGCCTCTCCCGCGATGCTGTTGGTCATGGGCACGGCCGTCAGCCAGAGGCGGAGGGCCGCGCCCAGCTCCTGGCGGGCGGCGGCCGCAGCCGCCAGTGCCTCGGCGAGAGCCGCCGTCGCCACGGGATCCGTCGGCGGACGCCGCGGAAGTCCCTGCCCGGGCAGCAGATCCGCCAGTGCCTGCCACGCAGCGTCATCGACCCGGCCGAGAACGGTGGCGAGCCGGGCGGCGGTCACCGGTTCCATCGCCGACCCCCCTGGTGTCGCCGTTTCCTACCCGCGCTGCGACCCGGTGCCCCGGACCGGTGGAATCCAGAACCGGTGGAATCCAGAACTCTCTCCCGACCTTGAAAGACCGAAGGCGGCAACATAAGGAACATTCGAGCCAAGCATGAGAGCCAACTGGTGTATCTATTGACCAGAGTTGACGATCTGTCACCCTTGTTGGTCTACCTGTCGGGCCGGCCGGGGGGAGCTGCTGGTGCACTTCGACATTCTTGTTCTGGGACCGGTCGAACTGCGCGTGGACGGGCGCCGCGGGATGTACGGGTCCGCGAAGGCCGTCCATATGCTGGCCGCGCTCGCCCTCGACGTCGGCACCCCGGTGCCGCTGAGCACACTTGCCGAACGCCTCTGGGACGACGACCCACCCGGTAAACCGAACTCGTCACTGCACTCCTACGCCACCCGGATCCGGAGAAGACTCGGTGCCGACCGATTACCCAACGAGGCACACGCATATGCCCTGGACATAGATCCGGACGTGGTGGACCACCATCGGTTCCTCCGTCTCACCACCCAGGCCCGTTCGCTGTCCGACAGCGGCGACGACACCCAGGCGCTGGCGCTCCTGCGGCAGGCGGAGAGCCTCTGGCGCGGGGAGCCGCTCACCGGTCTCGGCGGCCTGTGGGCAGAACGGATACGCCGCGGCCTCGGCGAACGCCTGCTCGCGGCGACGCTGTTGCGGGCGGAGATCGAACTGGGCATGGGACGGTTCACCGCGCTCGTCCCGGAGCTCACGGCCCTGGTCGAACAGCGGCCCACGGACGAGACAGTGGCGCGCCACTTCATGACCGCCGCCTACGGCTGCGGCCGGCAGACCGACGCCCTGCGCGCGTACGAGACGCTGCGCACGCTCCTGCGCCAGGAGGGCACCGAACCGGGCGAGGCCCTCAACCGCACCTACCGGCTGATACTGGACCGCTCTCCCGTCGGCGAACTGCTCCCGCAACGCGTGCCGGGTGCCCCGGCCGCGCCCGTCCCGGACAACCTCCCCGCTCACGCGGAACTGGTGGGCCGCACGAGCGAACTGCGCCACCTGGAAACGGAATCACCCGACATCACCTACGTCCACTCGATCTCCGGGATGGCGGGGGTGGGAAAGACCCTGCTCGCACTGCACACCGCGCGCCGGCTCTCCCAGCACCATCCGGAAGGTCTCCACTACCTGAACCTCCACGGCCACAGCGCGGGCCGGCAACCGCTCCCGCCGGAGACGGTGATCGCCACGCTGCTGCGTCAGCTCGGCGTCCCGGCCGGAGCCGTTCCGCACGAACTGGACGAACTCAGCGCACTGTGGCGCACCGTGCTCGCCACCCGTCGCGTGGTCGTCGTGCTCGATGACGTCGCGGACCCGCGGCAAGTACGGCCGCTCCTGGCCGGAAGCCCCTCATCCGTGGTGCTCCTCACCAGCCGCCGGCGCCTGAGCGGGCTGCCAGGTGTCCGCCACATCAGTCTGGATGTGCTGCCCCCGAAGGAGTCGGCCGCGCTCTTCGCCGGGCTGGTCGGCCGTGAGCGGGGCGGGACCCCGTCCGAGCGGTCCGCGCTCGCCACTCTCTGCGGCCACCTGCCGCTGGCCCTGGAGCTGGTCGCGGGACGGCTCAACTCCCGTCCGTCGTGGACCGTCGCGCACCTCATCGAGCGCATGTCCCGGCCCAGTGACCGGCTCTCCGAGATCCGCGACGGCGACACCGAGATCGCCTCCGCTTTCGCACTGTCCTACGACACACTGCCGGCCGACCATCAAGAGGTCTTCCGCCTCCTCGGCCTCCACTTCGGCCATGACTTCGGCCCGCACGCCACCGCCGCCCTCACCGGCCGGTCCGTGGGAGCCACCGAGCGCATCCTCGAATCGCTGCTCGACTCGCATCTGCTGCAGGAACCGGCCCCGGACCGTTACCGGTTGCACGACCTCATCGGGGAGTTCGCCCTCGGCCTGACCACCGCGCACGACACAGTGTCCGCCCGGGAGGCCGCGCGGGACCGCCTGGCCGACTTCTCCCTGCACGCGGCGGCGGCAGCCGTGCGGCTCGCCCACCCGCGACGCTCCCCCGAAGTCCTGCCCGGCCGGCCGGCGGCCCGGGCACTCCCGGGATGGCAGGAGCCCGAAGAAGCCAGAGCCTGGCTCGTCGCGGAGCAGGCCGCCCTGCTGGCCGTGGAGCGCCACTCACGGAGCCACGGCCGGCCGGCCAGGGCCGCGCGCCTCGCGCATGTACTCGCCGACTTCCTCGACGCGGAGGGCTACTGGGAGGCGGCAGAGCTGCACACCCACGCGGTCGGCCACTGGTGTGCGGTCCATGACCGGGCATCCGAAGCCCGCGCCCTGGTCGACCTCACCACCGTTCAGTACCGGACAGGGCGGTACGGGCAGGCCGAAGGGAACGGGCACCGCGCCCTCGAACTGGCCAGGACCATGGGTGACATCGCCACGGAGGCCGAGTCGCTGCGAATGCTGGGACTGCTGGCCTGGGACGTCGGCCGGCTGGACGACTCGCTCGTCCTCCAGCGGGAGGCACTCGACATCAGATCAAAACTCGGAGACCCCTGGCACATCGCGCGGTACCAGAATAATCTTGGTATCACTCTCCTCCAGCTGGGCGACCACGACGGCGCGATGAAGAACTTCCGGCTGTCGCTTTTCGGCTTCGTGCGCGCCAAAGACGAAAGGGGAGAGGCGCAGGCCCTGAACAATCTGGGCGACCTGCACCTCCACCGAGGGGAGAACGAGGCAGCTCGCGCCTCATTCTCCCGGTCCCTCGACCTCGTCATGCGCGTGGGGAGCAGAACGGAACAGGCAATTGCCCAGCTGAACCTCGGGAGCTCACTCCTGACACCGGAGAATTCAAGCCAGGCTCTCACTCTCCACCGCCAGGCTCTTTCCACTTTCCGCCTCATCAATGACAAAAGGTGCGAGGCAATCACTCTGAATGCTGTCGGGAAGAACATGCTCTCGGCGGGCCGCCCGATGGAGGCTTCGGCTCACTATGCGGCGGCACTCGACCTGGCGCGGCGCATAGGTGCGGTGCAGGAAGAGATTCAAGCGCTCCGGGGTGTGGCCATGGCCGAGTTGAGTTATGGCCGCGGCGCCGACGCCGAGGAGCAACTGACCACGGCCCTCTCGCTGGCGGAGCGGATCCACGCGACGGACGAGGAGGCGGGCTCCCACGCGGACCTCGCCACATTCCATCTCGCGGCAGGACGGCAGGGTGAGGCCGCGGCACACCTGGAGGAAGCCATCGCCTTCTTCAGCGGGCACAACGAGAATGAGTCCGACCGCCTCCGGAGACTGCTCCTCGACATCCGTGCCGATGAGTCCGCAGAGGCTCAGGAAGCTGCCGGACACAGCCAGAACGGGCACCCCAAGAACGGTACGTACAAGCGATTTTGAACCCGCACAGCCCGTGTCGTATGGTCCTCGCGAACGATCACTGTGAATCACATCACGAGGACACTCCTTGCTCATGTTCGTGCCATACGTGCCGCCTCAGCATTTTCCGGTCACGGTCAATTCGGCCGAATCTTTCATACCCTTCGGGTCGGCCCGGGCGTACGGAACTCCCCGAGCCGACCCTTCGGTTCTGACAGAATTCGATACATCCATCGTCGTGCCGGTCCAGCCGGTCCACTGCATGTCCTCCCGGGTTTATTCCAGCAGGTAGACATCCCCGACCGCGGACCGAAAACCGAGCGTCTCGGACTTCGGTCCGCATACGCCGCCCCGCCGCCGCTCAGCCCCCCGCAGCGCCCTCCGCGCCCGTCGCCCCCTTCGCTCCCTCCCCGTCCACGACCCCCGTGACAATCCCGCGGATCGTCTCCAGTGGCAGTTTGGGGGTGCCGTCCGGGAAGAGCAGGCCGTTCGTCTCCTGTGCGGTGTCCATGAACTGCGTGTAGCAGAAGCCCGCGACCAGCGGGCTCTTCCGCAGTTCGCCGAAGAGGGCGCCGAGCAGTTCCGCGTACTGGGTGTCCGAACCGGTCTGCGTGTAGAAGAAGTCGTCGTCGCCGCCCGCCAGCGAGAGGCCGCCGAACTCCGTGATCATCAGCGGTGCTTCACCCGCGGCGAAGCGCTCCGTCTGCCGCTCGGAGAGGGAGACCACACGGCCCTGCGGGCCACCGCCCGCCAGCACCGCCGCGAAGCCCGTCGTATCTCCGTAGCGCTCCTTCAGCAGGGCCGCGTCGCCGGCGTAGTCGTGGACGCCCAGGATGTCGCTGTCGGTGTGCTCCCAGCCCTCGTTGGACAGCACCGGGCGCGTCGGGTCCAGGGCCCGGGTCAGGGCGGCCAGGGCCGTCGAGTACTGCTGCTGCGCCGGGTCGTGCGCGATGTCGGAGAGGCCCCAGCTCTCGTTGAAGGGCACCCAGGTGACGATCGACGGGTGGCTGCGGTCGCGCCGCACCAGGTCCAGCCACTCACGCGTGAGCAGTTCGACGGCGTCCGTGCCGAACTCGTACGCCGCGCCGGTCTCGCCCCAGACGAGCAGGCCGAGCCGGTCGGCCCAGTACAGGAACCTCGGATCCTCGGCCTTCTGGTGCACGCGGACCGCGTTGAAGCCCATCTCCTTGATCAGCTCGACCTCGCGACGCAGTTCGGCGGTACCGCTGTTCGCGAGCAGAGTCCGCGGCCGGTAGCCCTGGTTCAGTACGGAACGCACGTAACAGGGACGGTCGTTGAGCAGGAAGGCACCACCCCCGACGCCCGCGCTGCGCAGGCCCAGATAGCTGTCCACGCTGTCGGTGGTGTCGGTGGTGTGGGCGGTGTCGGCACCCTCGGGCGTTCCGGGGTCGCGCACGGTGACCCGGGCGTCCACCAGGGTGGGTGATTCCGGGCTCCACCACAGGGCTTCCCGGTCGATGCCGTTGCGCAGGGCGGGGATCGCGATGTCGATCCGGGTGCGGCGGCCGGTGGTCACGGTGGAGGTCTCGGCCAGCACGCGGTCGCCGACGCGGAGCACGATGTCGACCGTGAGCGGCCGGGGCAGCGGCCGGGCGAGGACGAGCTCGGCCACGACTCCGCGCTGGGGGTCGGGGATCCAGGCGAGGTCGGTGATGTGCTGGTCGGGGACCGTCTCGGTCCAGACGCTCTGCCAGATCCCGGTGGTCCGCTCGTACCAGACGGCGTGCGGTCGCTCCTGCCAGTCCTGCTTGCCGCGCGGTACGGAGAGGTCGGCCGGGTCGTCCTCGGCCCGTACGACGAGTACGTGCTCGGTGGCGCCCGGCCGCATCGCGTCGGTCACGTCGGCGGTGAACGGGGTCTGGCCGCCCACGTGTTCGGCCACCAGCCGACCGTCCAGCCAGACCCGGGCGCGGTGGTCGACCGCACCGAAGTGGATCAGCGTGCGGCCACTGGAGGAAGCGGCCGGGACCAGCGTCTCGTGGGCGATGCGGCGGCGGTACCAGACGATCGGGTGCGGCGCGGTCTCACCTATCCCGGAAGCGGGCGCCTCGGGCGGGAAGGGGACGGTGATCTCCCGGTCGAATCCGCCGGCGAGGTGACCGGCGTCGCCGGAGAACCACGACTCTCGCTCGCCCGCGTCGGCGTCGTCGTACCCGAAGTCCCAGGCGCCGTCCAGGCTGTTCCACTGCTCACGGCACATGAGCGGCCTCGGATACGTGCCCTCCTGCTCGCTCGCCCTCACGGCTCCTCCTTCTTCTGCCTCACCGGCCATCGGGTTTCGTACAATCGAATTCCGCTCATCATGAGTGAACCTTTGCATCGATGCAAGGAACAGCGGAAAGCCCGAACCAGGCACCAACAGCAGCACAGCAACGCACAGCAACGCACGACCGCCGGCCACCACCGGCGGGAACCGACCGAGAGGGACGCGCCGGTGGGCAGGGTACGGATGCGGGACGTGGCCGAGCACGCCGGTGTATCGGTGCGGACCGTGTCCAACGTGGTCAGCGGCTACACACACGTCAGCCCGGAGATGCGCGCCCGCGTGCAGCACTCGCTGGACGCGCTGGGCTACAAGATGGACTACCTGGCCCGCGGCCTGCGTTCGGGCCGCACCGGGTTCGTCGCGCTGGCCGTGCCCTTCCTCGCCGAGCCGTACTTCGCCGAGCTGGCCCAGGCCGTCATCCGCGCCGCGGCCCGGCGGGGCATCACGGTGCTGGTCGAGTCGACGGAGGGCGACACCGAGACGGAGCGGCGCATCCTCGCGGGCGGCCTGACCAATGTGGCCGACGGCGTCCTGTTCAGCGCCCTGACCGTGCCGGTCGCCGAGGTCGCGGCCACCGCTCCGGACTTTCCGCTGGTCATGCTCGGTGAACACGATGTCGGCGCCCGCTTCCCGCGCGTCGGGATCGACAACGTGGCCGCCGCCCGCGCCGCCGTGGAACACCTCGTGGAGCAGGGCTGCCGCCGTATCGTCGCGCTCGGCCGGAACGGCAGCGAGAACGGCCGTCAGCGCGTCGAGGGCTACCGGCAGGCCCTGTCGGCAGCCGGGGTGCGGCGGGTGAACTGGCTGGTCGAGCCGGTGAAGGACTGGAACAGGGCCCAGGGTTACGAGGCCGTGCGGCAGCTCCTGGAAGGCAGCGGCCCCCTGCCGGACGCGATCTTCGCCTTCAACGACGCGCTGGCCGTCGGCGCCCTGCACGCGCTGAACGCCTCCGGCGTCCGGGTGCCCGACGACGTCGCCCTGGCGAGCATCGACAACGTCCCGGAGTCGGCGTACACCCACCCGCCGCTCACCTCGGTCGCCCCCGATCTCGACGTCATCGCGGAGCGCGCCCTCACCCTGCTCGACGAGCAGATCAACCGGAAGCCGGACAAGGGAAACACCGGCCCGGATTCAGGTGATGCGCCCGCCCGGCGGGAGTCGACACCCTTCCGGCTGGTCGTCCGCGAGTCCTCGCAGCGCCTGCGTACGAGCTGACCCCGGTCCTCCACCGCCTTCACCTGTACCGATAGCTGCACCGATAGCTGCACCAAACAGCCGTACCGATCTATTGCATCGATGCAAATCGTATGCCAAGGTCTCGGCCATCGAGTTCACATCGAATTGACGAGGTGAATACCCCTATGAGCGGAGCGATGGCGCGCCGGCGCTTCCTGGCTCTCGGCGGCGGTCTGGCCCTGGCCGGCGGGCTGTCCGCGTGCTCATCCCCGCTGGCCTCCGGACTGACGGGTTCTCAGCCGAACACCGCCGACGTCATCTTCTGGAACCTGTTCACCGGCGGCGACGGCGCCAACATGACGCTGATGGAGAACGCCTTCCGCAGGACGCATCCCGGAACGACGGTCGAGGCGACCATCCTGGGCTGGGGAAACCCGTACTACACCAAGCTGGCCCTGGCGACGGCGAGCGGTACCCCGCCCGACGTCGGTATCTCCCATCTGTCCCGGCTGCCGCTGCTCGCGGCCTCGGGCCTGCTGGAGCCCGTGGCCGAAACCGGCGTCACCGAACTGGGCGTCACCCCGGACCGGTTCACCCCGGCGGCCTGGAAGAAGGCCACCGTGAACGGCACGGCGTACGCGGTGCCGCTGGACACCCACCCGTTCGTGCTCTTCTACAACGTCGCCCTGGCGAAGAAGGCCGGCCTGCTCAACGCCGCCGGTGACGGGCTGAAGCCCATGAAGGGCAGGGCCGCCTTCACCGGCGCGGTCAAGGCGATGAAGGAGGCGGGCGCGCAGTACGGCGCCGCGATGTCCATCACCGCCGACCCGTCCACCGCCTGGCGCTGGTTCAGCATGATCTACTCCGGCCTCGCGGGCCCCGTCGTCACCGGCTCCGGCACCACGATCGACATCGACGCCGATGCGATGCAGGAGACGTTCGACTTCATGCAGAGCCTGACCGGGCCCGGCCTGATGCCGAGCAGCCTCAACGGGTCGGGCGCGAACGCCCTGTTCAGCACCGGAAAGGCAGGGTTCCTCTTCGACGGGGAGTGGCAGATCCCCTCGTACCGGCTCGTCAAGGGACTGGACTTCAACGTGGTGCCCTTCCCCGCGCTGCTCGGTCCTGAACCGGTGGCGTACGCGGACTCGCACGCGCTCGTCGTGCCGCGCAACCCGAAGCGCTCCCCCGCACGGACCGCGCACGCGGCGCAGTTCATCAAGAGCCTGCTCGACAACAGCGCCACCTGGGCGCACGGCGGCCATGTGCCGGCCTGGCTCCCCAGCCAGCGCAGCAAGGCGTTTCTCGGGCAGTCCCCGCAACGCAACTACGTACAGGCGGCGTTCAACGCCCAGTACGACCCCGTCGCCTGGTACACCGGCGCCGGTTCGGACTTCCAGAACACCGTGGGTGCGACCGTCATCGAGGTCCTCGCGGGGCGGCTCGGGCCGAAGAAGGCGGTCGCCGCCATGCGGGCGGATCTGAAGCGCTACACCACGGCCCGACCACCGGTGACGATGAAGTAGGAGGCAGTTCCATGACGACCGTCGCCTCGACGCGGCCGGCCCGGCGCCCAGCACCCGTGCGGACGGCGCGCGGCCGGCCGCCCCGCTCCGACCGGCGGGCGGGCCTGCTGCTCAGTACCCCGTTCCTGGTCGTCTACCTGCTGTTCCTGGGCGGCCCACTGCTGATGGGCATCGTGCTGAGCTTCTTCAACACGACCACCGTCAAGGACGGCCTCGGCGACTGGGTGGGGGTGTCCAACTACACCCAGGTGCTGCGGGACTCCCTCTTCTGGGACGCCATGTGGCACTCGGTGCTGTTCACCCTGATCACCACCCCGCTGCTGGTGGTCCTCGCGCTGCTGTTCGCCGTCCTCGCGTCCCGGATCCGGCGCGGCCGGGTCTTCTACCGGCTGGCGTTCTTCGCGCCGTACGTGGTGCCGTCGTCCG
Organism: Streptomyces sp. NBC_00440; assembly: GCF_036014215.1. NCBI lineage: Bacteria > Bacillati > Actinomycetota > Actinomycetes > Kitasatosporales > Streptomycetaceae > Streptomyces > Streptomyces sp. NBC_00440. Next base: position 4,550,098 of record NZ_CP107921.1, on the reverse strand, counting down.
TGGTCGCCCTGATCTTCCTGTGGATGTACACACCCCAGGTCGGTCTGCTCCCCAAGCTGTTCGGCGCCGTCGGCCTGCCGGTGCCCGACTTCATCGGCAGCACGTCGGGCGGCTGGACCGCAGTGGTCCTGATGACGCTGTGGTGGACGTTCGGCTTCAACTTCGTCCTCTACACGGCCGCGATCCAGGACGTACCGCCGGATGTGTACGAGGCCGCCGCGATCGACGGGGCGAGCCCCTGGCAGCAGATCCGGCTGATCACCGTGCCGCTGCTGCGCCCGACCACCGGGCTGGTGCTGATCCTCCAGATCCTGGCCTCGCTGAAGGTCTTCGACCAGATCTACCTGCTTCTCGGCGGCGGCCCCGACCAGTCGACGCGGCCGGTCATCGAGTACATCTACGACACCGGATTCACCTCCTACCGGGGTGGCTACGGCGCCGCCGCCACCATGGTCTATTTCGTCATCATCGTCGCGATCTCGACAGCCTGGTACGTGCTGCGCCGCCGGTCCGCGACCCCGGCCGCGCCCCGCACCGCGGCCTGAGCGGAGGACACCTTGAGCAGCATCACCCAGCCGCGGCCCGCCGGCGCCGGGGGACCGGCCGCATCGCCCGGCTCGCACACACCGCCCGGCGTCAACGGCGCGAAACTCTTCAACCGGCTCTGCGCCGTCTGTCTCACCCTGTTCGCGCTGATCTGGCTCGTCCCGTTCGCGTGGGCGCTCATCACCTCGCTGCGGCCGGACGGCTCGATCACCGCGAACCCGACGTCGCCCTTCGCCGGGGGCTGGTCCCTGCACGCGTACTCGTACGCCTGGGACACCTATCCGATCGGCTCCTGGTACCTCAACAGCCTGGTCATCGGGGCCCTCGCGGTGGTCTTCACCGTGGCGTTCTGCTCGATGGCGGGCTTCGCCCTGGCCTTCCTCCGCTTTCCCGGCCGGAACGTCCTCCTGGCGCTGGTCACGGCGGGGCTGATGCTGCCGACCGAGGCGCTGATCCTGCCGCAGTTCATCGAGTACCGGTCGCTGCATCTGCTCGGCACCTACTGGGCGCTGGTCCTGCCGTCGGTGGCCGCGCCGGTGTCGGTCTTCATCTTCCAGGCGTTCTTCAAGGGCATCCCGGTCCCGCTGATCGAGGCCGCGCGCATCGACGGGGCGAGCTGGTGGCGGGTCTACTGGACGATCTGTATGCCGATCTGCCGTCCGGCGGTCTCGACGGTGTCGATCCTGACGTTCATCAACTCGTGGAACGCGTTCCTGTGGCCGCTGCTCGTCCTGAACCAGACCAAGTCGCAGACGATCCCGGTGGGTCTGGCGTCCCTGGTCAACAACAGCAACATCCAGTACGCGGAGGTCATGGCGTCGTCGGTGCTCGGATTCCTGCCGCTGATCGCGGTGTTCCTGGTCTTCCAGCGGCGGATCGTGCAGGGCGTGGCGACCACCGGGATCAAGTAGCGGGCGGGGAACCGGGATCCGGGGCCGGCGCCGGCTCCGGGTCTGCGGCCCCGGTGCCGTCGGCGCCCAGGACCAGCTCGGCGAGCCGGAGGTACGCGTTCACGGTGGCCGCCCGCAGCCAGCCGAGCTCCCAGCCGGGCGACTGCAGCGCCGTGTCGAAGGGGACGTGCACCACCTGGCCGGGGTCCACGCCGAGCCGCCCGGCGAAGGAGGCGGGCAGCCGCCGGCCGGACGACCCGCCGACCTCGGCGGCCACCACGACCGCCTCGCGCGCCATCCGCTCGTGCCCCGCCTCCCGTACGTCGTCGAGGGTCCGCACCGCAGCGTCGAGGAACCAGTCCGCGGTGCCGCAGCAGAGGACCAGCCGGTCGGTGTGGTCCAGGACCACCTGGGCCGAACGGTCGAGCCGCAGCCGGGACCAGTCGGTCAGCACACAGGAGTAGTGGCGAGCGGTCTGCGCCAGCACCCGGGCGTACTCGTGTGCGTGCGCCGGGTTCTGGCTGAAGTGGCCCCCACGGTGGGCCATCACTTCGAGGCCGGACGGCAGCCGGGTGGTGAGGGCGCGGATCTCCGCGTACGAGGGGGTGGGTTCGAGCGCAGCCAGATCGCGTACGACGGCCTCGTTGCGCCGGGTGAGGAAGGCGTCGAGCGACCCCTCGGACGCGGCGCCGTCGAGGGCCAGGACCGGCTCGGCGCGTACGGAGGCGAGCAGCGAGCCGAGCACCATCGTCGCCGTGGCCCGCCCGCTGTAGTGGTAGGCGCCGGCCAGGGTCACCCGCCTGCTGTACGGCAGTGGCCTGCGCAGCCGCTCCAGGCGCGCCAGCGTCTCGCGGCGGGCGGACCCGAAGCGCGGCAGTCGCAGCCCGCTCCCCGCCGGCCGCTGCTCGCTCCCGTCCCGGGGCGGGTCGAGCGGCACCCGCGCCGACGGCCGGTGGCTGCCGGTGGCGAGCGGGGCGGGGCCTTCGGCGCCGCCGCGCTGGAGCCGCACCCTGGCGACGTACCGGGCCAGGAGTTCGGCGACCTCGCTCGCCGCGGGACGCCGCGCCGGATCCACGTCGAGGCAGCGCAGCACCAGGTCGCGCAACTGGTCCCAGGCGCCGCCCTGCCACAGGTGCATCCCTTCCGGCAGACCCGGCAGCTCATACCCCACCTTGCTGCTGATGAGCTGGAGCAGCTCGCCGAGGGAGCGCATGTTGTCCTCGCGGGTGGGGACCGGTCCCGAACCCGCATACACCCCGTCGACCGCACAGTCCGAGAGATCCGCGAGCACCACGGAGCGGCGCAGGACGAACACACTGTCGGCACTGAGGTCGGCGAGCACGATGCCGTTCACATGGCACACGCTGAGGGCGTTCGCGAGGTAGCAGGCGACGAGCAGCCCGCGCAGGATGTCGAAGGGAGCGGTGTAGCCCCGCACGGCCTGCGCGTAGATGTCCCCGAGGCGCGGGGGCTGCGCGGCCGGCGAGTCCGCGTCCGCGATCGGCGTCATCGCGAGCCAGCGCGGCGAGTCCCGGAGCCCGTCGGCGAGCAGGACGGGTGCGCACTGCCCCTGGAGCCGGCGGAGCACCTCGGCCTCCACGTCGATCAACCGGCTGTTGGACGCGGGGAGATCGGGGCGCGGTATCCGCAGCACGGCCTCCTCGCCCTCTGGATCGACTCCCCGGTAGACGACCGTGCGGCGCCCGCGGCGACGGCCGCGCAGCTCGTACCCGCCGAGCCGGCGCGGGTCGTCGTCGGTGAGCGGTTCCCAGTGGTCGGCGTCGGGGCCTTCGGGCTCGCGCTCAGGGCCCGGGGTGGACGCCGGGTCGCCGAACGAGACACCGAACCGGCTGAGCAGCCGCCGCTCGACGCTGGTGAACGGCTGGTGCGAGCCGGGCAGCTGGGCGGAGCCGTCCGGATGGGCCAGCCAGGCCGGGAAGTCGGGCGAGTTTCCGGCGAGTTCCCCGAGGCGGCGTCCGATCCGGCGGCTGGTGTGGAGGAGTTCGGCCTGCGGGACCGCGTCGAGCAGTACGGCCTTGGTCTCGTCGGAGAAGTCGAAGACCCGGTGCTTGGCGGGCAGCGGACCTGGTACGGGCGCCGGATGCGGGCGTACGAGCCCGCCGAGGAACACCTCCGCGAGGTCGGACGTACCGGCCTTCCAGGGCACCGCGCTCTGCACCAGCCGCATCACCGGTACGGACAGCGGGGAGACCGCGGCGAGATGGGCCGCGAGGCGGTACGCCTCCGGGGTGGCCGCGTCGCGGAAGTGCTGGACGCTGCTGAGGTCCCGGGAGGGGGCCACGGCCCCGAACCGGCCGGGCCCGGCCAGCAGCGGCAGCTCCACGGTGGTGCCCGGCGAGGCGAGCAGCCGCGCCCAGTCCCGCAGCGAGCGGGCCGTCGGCTCAAGGACGGGCACCGGCACCCCGTCGAAGTCGGCGAGCCCCGGAGGCAGTACCGGATCCGCGATCTCCCAGGAGGTGTTGGCGCCACCGATGCGCCGGGTGGTGGCCCGCCAGCTCTCGGCGGATATGCCGGACGCCTCCCACATGTCGGGCGGCAGGGTGTGCAGCACCGCGACCGGGCCGCGCGCCGCCCGCACGGCCAGCAGCTCGTGCATCGTGCCGGACCGCCAGGCGGCGCCCATGCCGTCGCTGACGACCAGCAGGAGGGTACGGCCCGACGGGTCGTTCACGATGCTCAGCGGCAGCTCCGCGCCGTCCGTACGGAACGGCCTGGCGTGCAGCCGCGGTTGGTGCGGAGTACGGGTGTCGAGACCGAGTACGCGGATGGTGGCGAAGGCGCCCAGCCGTTCCAGCAGGGCGCGCAGCTCCGCACCGAGGCGGTGCCACAGCAGCATGGACAGACCGTCGTCGACGAGCAGGACGAGGTTCAGCCAGCGCTCGCGCACCGGCCGCTGCACCACGTCGGCGAGCCGGGTCTCGGCGAGTCCGGCCGCAGTGCGCTCCTCGTCGATCTCGGTGCGGTGCCGGCTGTCCCGTCTGCGGCGCAACGGCCGCAGCGCCCGGCCGAGTTCGAGCTCGTCGGCGAGTGCCTTGTCCTCGGGGATCCGCAGCGGCATCGCCCTGCGCGGCCGCGGGCCCGGCTCTGGCGGCCGCGTTCCGGGCGCGGGGCCCTGGCGGGCCGCCGCGTACAGGGCCGGGGTGGTGAGGTCGGGCAGATCCGGGTCGTCGGCCTCCGGTACGGGCTGCCGCGGGCCGCCCGCCTCCGGTCCGGAGTCCGGCGGCTCGGGGGGCGGCGGTGCGGCGGGCTCGTCCCGGTGGAGCGGCGCGTGTTGGCCCGCGGGCAGCCTGCGGGCCAGCCAGAGCACGTCGAGGACCTGGTCCGCGTCCAGGTCGTGACCGCAGGCGGACAGGACCCGCAGCGCGTCGGCGAGCGGGCCGCCGGGGGTGGCTGCCGCCCCCGGACCCGCCGCCTCCGGATCGCCCGCCGTGGTCACATCGCCCCGGTGAGCTGATGCAGTACGGCGTCCAGCAGCCCTTCAGCGTCCAGGTCGATACCGCCCGCGCGCAGGAACACGGCGTTGAGCAGCTGGTCGGTGGCGAGTTCGCCCGGGGCCCGGCGGCGCAGGAAGACCTCGATCAGGTCCTCGGCCTCCCGCAGCGCCTCCTCGCCGAGGTGCGCGGCGACGATGGCACGCAGCCGCTCCTCGTCGGGCACCGGCAGGTCGAGCCGGACGCAGCGGCGCAGGAACGCGGGCGGGAAGTCCCGCTCGCCGTTGCTGGTGATCACCACGACGGGGAACTCGGCGCACTGGACGAGCCCCTGGTGCACCCGGACCGTGCCCCGGTGGTCCAGGTTCTGCACCTCCACGTCGGCCATGTCCTCCGGGAGCCGGGTCAGCTCCGCGATGTCGAAGACGCCCTCCTCGAAGACGGTGAGCAGGTCGTTGGGCAGATCGACGTCGCCCTTGTCCATCTCGTCGATGAGCAGGGCGCGCGGGGTGGACGACGGCACCAGGGCGGTGCCGAGCGGGCCGAGCCGGATGAACGTGCCGATCGACGGCTCGCGTTCGCCGCGGTCCCGGCTCAGCGTCGTCTCGCGCAGCCGGCCGATCGCGTCGTACTGGTAGAGGGCGTCCTTCACGGTGGAGCGGCTGTTGACGGGCCAGCGCAGCAGCTCCCCCAGCCGCAGTTCGTGCGCGATGGCGCGGGCCAGCGACGACTTGCCGGTGCCGGCGGGGCCGGTCACCAGCAGCGGACGGCGCAGGTGCAGCGCCGCGTTGACGACGTCGGCGTGCCGGGGCTCGATCAGATACGGCAACTCGGGGCGCATCGACCGTACGGGCGTGAAACGCCGCCAGGGCGGGGCCGACGGGAGGGCGATGGCCCGGGGCACGCCGTCGCCGCGGAAGAGCCGCCAGTCCGCGTCGGCACCACCGGCACCACCGGCACCATCGGCAGGGGCACCGGCATCGGCGTCGGGAGCGGGACCGGGAGCGGATGTCATGTGCTCTCCTGTGGTTCGGTCAGGTGCAGTCGGGGCACGGTGCGGTCGGCGTCGGCCCAGGCGAGGACCGGGCGGCCGGGGAACTCGGGCGGACTGGCCATGGCGTTGGCCCGGTAGCCGCGCACCCCGTCGGGCAGCTCCCGGGTGGCGACGTCCGCCATGTGCTCGACGACATGTGACGCTCCGTCCCCACCGCGGTCCCACACCACCACAGGTATGCCCAGCGCGAGACAGATCTGCACGATGCCGTCACGCGGGCCGGGTGGTACGTCCACGGAGACGCGCACCGTGTCGAGTTGGTTGACAAGGGTGGAGTAGACGGCGTCGCGGTCCATGGACTCCGAGACGACAACGGTCTTCCCCGAGTCGAGCCGGTTCCACCGGGTGCGCCAGTGGGACATGAACCGGCCGTGTCTGCGCAGGAGCTCGGGGCAGTGCACGACCAGCGGGTACTCCACGCCGAGCACCCCCGGCACGATCTCGTCCGGGTCCCGCGCCTCCCACTCGTCCACGGGCAGGTTCAGGCTGCCGCGGTCCACCAGCACCTCGACCAGGGGCGGCCGTTCGTCCCCGTCCGGGGGCCTGAGCGAGTCCAGTACGCGCAGCACCTCGCGCGCCGCCTCCGACGCCGAGTACGACACGGCGCTGTCCGTCGACACCTGCCGGGGCCCGGCCCCCTCGTCGCACCAGCTCCGCAGGTGGTGCCGGCCCGGCTCCGCCCGTGTCACCTGCACCAGGACGCGCACCCGCGCGGAGCGCTCGCGCACGGAGCGCACCCACTCCTGGGCATCGGCCCGGCGCTCGCCGAGCGCAGGCCGCGGGATACCGAGGCGCTGGGCCACCCCGTCCGCCCACATCCGCAGCTGCGCCCGCCGGGGCCCTGTGCCCAGCGCACCGACGTACTCCATGACGCGCAGCAGCGCCGGGACCCGGCGTTCCCGGCCGGTGGAGTGACCGTCGCCCGGCAGCACCTCCAGGTGGTCGAGGAGCTCGTCCAGGGAGTCTCCGCCGGGCTGGGCTGCCAGATGCGGCAGCGCGGCGCGCACCGCCTCCGGGAACCGGTCGAGCACGGCCCGGTCCATGGCCCGCAGATGCTTGCGCAGTGCGGTGTACTCCTGCGGGGACAGCAGCCTGGGCGCGCGCGAGAGGCTGCCCGCCGCGAGCAGCCGGTCGGCGGCTTCCGGGGTGTCGCGGCGCATGATCCCGGAGAGGGCCGCCAGAGCGCGCGGGTGCGTGAGGAGGAACGCCGCGAACTCCTCGGGGGTGGGCGGGGTGACGCCGCTGCCGTTCGGGATGCCGCACGCGGTGGCCAGCCGCTGGGCGCGGTCGATGCGCTCGCTCATCACCGGCAGGAGTTCCACGATCGCCTCCGTCAGCAGCAGGAAGGCGGGGTCCTCCATGTCGAGGGGTGCGGGGAGCACCGCGTCGAGGATGCCCAGGGGGCGCAGTTCGGCCTCGACGCGCTGCCAGGGGACGGCCCAGCTGCGCCGCACGAGATGCTGGGGGCTGTACGGGAGCGGGGCCCCGGTGCCGGGGTCGCGCGGCGGCATGAAGTGCGCGACGACCAGGCCGACGACGGCCCGCTCGTGCCGGCACCAGAGCGGTCCGCCGCTGTAGCCCGGGCCGACCGCCATGCCGGTGGACTCGCCGTCCAGGTAGCCCAGGGAGCGGTGGAGCGAGGCGACGGTGAGGCGGGCGAGGGTGGCGGCCCGGCCGCCGCCGTGCCAGGCCCCCACCTCCTGGCCGACCGCCATGGCGGCCCGGCCGGCGACGGGCAGGCCCCCGGCGGGCCCGTCGACGCGCAGCACCGCGAGGTCGCCCAGCCACTCGTCGTCGCCCCTGCGCACCGCGCCGCCGTCCCGGCCGCGTGGCGGGATCCAGTGCGCCACCCGCGCGGGGTACCGGTACCACCGCACGGCGTCGCGCAGTTCCACGGGAATCTCGCCGGTCCCCGGCGACCGGAACTCGAACATGTCGCGGCCCAGGGCGTCGTTGACGACGTGGGCGCAGGTCAGCACGGTGTCGGCGCCGAGTACGAAGCCCGCTCCTGCGGCCTTGTCGCCCTCGGCCCGCAGTACGGACACGACGTGGAGGGACGGGTCGTCGTCGTCCACGTCCCCCGCGGAGCGGAACCACCCCACGCTCACTCCCCGTCGGACGTCGGGGCGGCGGCCGGGGCGGAGTTGGCGGGCGGGGCAGCGGGAGCGGAGTTCGTGGCGGCGGGCGCGGAGTTGGCGGCGGAGTTGGTGGCGGGCTTCCAGCTGGCGGTGACGGTGAGATGGGCCTGACCGTTGGAGCCCACGATCCCGAACTTGAGGTCCTGGCCGACCTGCACCCCGAAAGTCACGCTCAGCTCCGTGGGCGGCTCGGGCGCTGAGGAGACGGCGTGGTGCACCTCTTGGAGCAGCGGACCCAGCGGCTTGAACACCCCGCGCAGGGCCCCGGCCGCGAAGTTGGCGACGCCCCGGCCGCCCGCGGCCACCGGCACGGCCTGCCCCATGCCTTCCGGGAGGTCACGGTCGGAGGCGGCAGGCGCGGGGTCCGCGCCCTCGACGGGGGTGAGCAGGAAGCGGACCGGCGTACCGTCGTCGAGTTCGAGGTCAGGCGTAGTAGACACGTGCACATTGTCGCCAGTCGAACGCGTCCGGGGGGCACCGAACCGGTAACTCGGTTACCTGATCGGTGCATTGGGTGTTGCGCATGATCGAGCCGGACCCTTCGCGCCGGCGCCAGTCCGCGCCCGGGATCTCCCGCCACGACGGTGTCGTCGCCACGGGGCGCGTGCCGCGCATACCGTGGGGCAGGAGCCCCGCACGAATACGAAAGCCGGTTGGCGAGCAGACACTGGGCCTGGGAGACGTGCAGACGGGGACCTTGCGTACCGGCCCCTCACTGTCGCGGCCTCGCGGCTCGCGGAGCAGCACGAACGCTGATGGATCACGCCAGGTTCACCGGTGCGCCGCTCGTGCGGCTGCGGTGGGCGGCCTCGACGATCGCGACGATGTCGAGCACCTCCGCCTCGGGGACATTGGGGGTGCCGGTGCGGCAGGCGTCGACGATCGAGGTGAGCAGCCCGGTGAGCATGGGCGGTCCGGCCTCGATGGTGAACTCCGCTGCTCCGCCGGGACCGCTGACGCGCCCCGTCGTGAGCGGTGACCACCGTTCCTCGCCGCCGAGGGTCGCCGTCCGCCCGTCCGGCCAGGTCAGCGTGACCCTTTCGCCGGTCGAGGCGTCGACTTGTGCGCATCCCGGTCCGAGCGCCGCGACCGCGAGGTCGACCAGGTGCACGCCGTACCAGGCCAGGAACGGATGTCCGGGCTGGGTGGGCAGCGGGCCGGTCAGGTCGACGCGGTCGGGCCGGCCCCGGTTGGCGGCGCAGCGGAACTCGGGCGTGAAGCGCTTCGGCGAGCCCGCCAGCGGCAGACACCCGTGGACACCGGCCGTCGCCAGCATGGCCCTGGCGTCCTCAGTGGTGAGAGCGAAGCGCGTGTCGACGTAGACCGGCTTGCCGAACGGAGCCAGCCGGGTGAAGTGGTCCGCGTGGGTGCGGGCGTCGGAGGCGACGACGAGCAGAGCGTCGCAGCCCTCGGCGACCTGCTCAGGGGTGGCGTACAGCGGGACCCCGAGTTCTGTCACCTCCCGGGCGAAGGAGTCGATGCGGCCCCGGCCGAGCGGGAAGTCCGCGGCCACCATGCCCTTCCAGGCCGCGGCGATCGTGCCGCCCGGCACGTTGCCGTTGACGCCGTCGCCGAACAGGCGCGTGAAGGACGGCGCGTGCGGGGAGTCGAGGCCGATGAGTCCGAGGCGCAGCGGCGGTTCCGGCGATCGGGGCGTCATCCCTTCACCCCCGAGGACGTGACGCCGGCGACAATGTGCCGCTGCAGCACGATGAAGATCACGAAGCAGGGGATGAAGCTGACGAAGGCGGCGGACATGATGCTCGGCGTCGACACGGTCTCGGTGTGCAGCGTGGCGAGCCCGACGGTCAGCGTGCGGGCCTCGTCGGTCTGGCCCACGACCAGCGGCCACAGCAGGTCGTTCCAGTGCCACAGGAAGACGAAGATGGCGAGCGTGGCCAGCACCGGCCGGATCAGGGGCAGCACGATCCGCGCGAAGGTGCGCCATTCCCCCGCTCCGTCGATACGTGCCGCGTCGAACAGTTCGTCGGGCAGGTCGCGGACGAACTGCCGGATGAGGAACACGGCCTGCGCGTTGGCGAGGGTGGGCATGATCAGGCCCCAGAGCGTGTTCACCCCGTTCATGCGGGCGACGAGGATGAACGTGGGGATGAGCGTCGCCTGCATCGGCACCATGAGAGTGGCGACGATCGCCCACAGCACGGCGTTGCGGCCCGGGAAGCGCTTGCGTACCAGGGCGTAGGCGGCCATTGACGCGGTGAGCAGGATGACCACCACCGAGACGACGGAGTAGACGAAGGAGTTGAGCAGCCAGAGCGGGAAGTCGCCGACCTGGAAGATGCGTGTGATGTTGTCGAGGGTCAGCGAGTCGGGCAGCGCGTCCGGCAGTGTGGGTGCGTCCTCAGGCGAAAGGGCCAGGACGGCAACGGCGAGCAGCGGGCCTACCGTGAACAGCGACATGAGGGTCAGCAGGAGGGCCGCGACGCGCCGGCTGCGGTGCGTGGGGCTCCCGCGTCGCGTGCCGAGGGTGGTGGACGGGGAGGTCACTTGGCGTCCTTCCTTTCGACGAAGTGCCGCTGGATGAGGGAAAGGACCAGCACGATGGCGAAGAGCACCATGCCGATGGCCGCCGCGTAGCCGAAGTCGAGGTACTTGAAGCCCTCGTCGTAGAGGAAATAGATGAGGCTGTAGCTGGCCCTGTTGGGGCCACCGCCGGTCATGACGTAGATGGTGTCGAAGACCTGGAAACCGACGATCGTCTCGATCACGAGGACGAAGAACAGCACGGGCTTGAGCAGCGGCAACGTCACGTGCCAGAAGGCCTGCAGGCTGCTCGCCCCGTCGATGCGGGCCGCCTCGTGCACCTCCGCCGGCTGGGCCTTCAGGCCGGCGAGGAAGACGAGCATGGAGTAGCCGAAGCCCTTCCACACCGACACCATGGCGAGGCAGCCGATCACCAGCCACTGGTCCCCGGACAGGAAGGGCACCGTGCCGGCACCGAGTCCGCGCAGCGCGGCGTTCAGCGGTCCGTCGGTGTCGAAGATCCAGGACCAGATGATGCCGGCCATGACGAAGGAACTCAGGTAGGGCACGAAGAGCAGGGCGCGGAATGTGCCGGTGAAGCGCACCAGCGTGTTCAGCAGCAGCGCGCCGCCCAGGGACACGGCGATGGTCAGCGGCACGAAGATGACGACGTAGGCGGCGGTGGCCGTGAGCGACTGCCAGAAGTTCGGGTCGGAGAAGAGGCGTTGGTAGTGCTGCGTCCCGAGCCAGGACACGTCGCCGTTGAGCCGGTACTGCGTCAGGCTCATGGCGCCCGCACCCGCGATGGGGAGGAACTTGAACAGGCCGAAGATGACGAGTGTCGGAAGGACGAACAGGATGCCTGCGACCGCTTCGCGACGGTGGGCCGCACGGCTGCCGGCAGAGGTCTTCACCGCGGCCGGGCGGGACGCCGCTCGGCTGTCGGGTGCTGTTCTGGTGGGTGTGCGCACGGGCATGGCGGCCAATCGACGTGGCGGAGACGGTTCGGGAGCGGTGCGGCCTCTCTCGGGGCCGGGGACGCATGGCTCGTCTGCTGGGTCAGGAACGGGCGAGCAGGGCGCGGGCTTCCTTCGCGGCCTTGTCGAGCGCCTCCTTCACCGAGAGGTCACCGTCGAGCGCGGCCTGGATGCAGGGCGCCAGCGCCGACATCACCTGGCGGGCGGCGGGCGAGGGCTCGCCGGGGTTGGCGTACTTCAGGGCCTTCGTCATCGTCTTGAAGTCCGGTCCGGTTCCGGGGGCCTGAACGTCGGTGCGTGCCGGGAAGTTGCCCGCCGCGGCGTTGAGGGAGGCCTGCGCCTTCGCGGAGGACAGGTAGGACAGCACTTCGTAGGCGGCCTTGCGGTTGCTGTCCTTGTTGATCGAGGTCAGGGAGAGCAGCCCGGGGTTGCCGTAGGTCGCGCGCGCCTGGTCCTTCAGCGGGAGGCCGAGAGTGACGCTGTCCTTGCCGAGGGCGGCGCGCATCTGCTGCAGTTCGGGCAGTGAAGTGACCGGACGCATGGCGACCTTGCCGGCCGCGATGGGGGCACCCTGGACGGCGGGTCCCGCGATGGCGGCGCCGGCCGGCAGTCCGCCCTTCTTCTTCAGGTCGACGAGGAACTGCAGCGCGGAGACACCGGCGGCGGAGTCGAACGCCACGTCCTTGCCGTCCTTGGTGAAGACCGCACCGCCGGCCTGCCACAGCAGCGGGTAGAAGGAGAGGTTGAGCGTCTGTTCGGTGCTGCCGGCGTAGTCCATGACCGCGATGCCCTTCTTGGCGAGCACGGGAGCCGCCTTGAGAACGTCGGCCCAGGTCCTGGGCAGTTCGAGACCGGCGTCAGCGAAGATCTTCGTGTTGTACGCGGTGGCGTTCACGTTCTGGAAGAGCGGCACCCCGTACAACTTTCCGTCGAAGGTGGCGGCCTTGAGTGTCCCTGGGTAGAAAGCCCCCCGCTGGTTCGCCACGGCGTCGTCCACGGGCAGCAGCCCCTGCACCTTTTGGTACGTGGCGGCTTGGTCGGGGGTGATCAGTACGATGTCCGGGCCGGAGCCCGCCGCGAGTGCGGCGGATATCTGGGCGTCCCGCTTGTCAAAGGTCTGCAGATCGATGTTCAGGTCGATGCCGGGGTGGGTCTTCTCGAAGTCGGCCTCGGTCTTCTCCCAGTACTTCTTGCTCGCTGCCGCGTCCTTGATGACGGGGTACATCCACAGCGTCACCTTGGCCTTGCCGTCGGAGCCGGAGGACGAGGAGCAGGCTGTGAACGCCAGAAGTGCGGCGGCTGCCAGGGCCGCGTAGCGGAGCGGTCGGATGCTCATGCGGTTTCTCCCTCTCGTGGTCCTTCTGGTCCTTCGACGGCCTGGGCGAGGGCCGGTCCGTTCGCGGCGGCAGAGAACGGGCCGGGGGCCGGGGCCGCGTCGGGCCCCTGCGCGACGGCGGTCAGGGTCGCGAGGGCGTCCCGGTGACGGGCGAGCAGCGGTTCGCCGGTCAGCAGGGGGTCTGCGGTGTCGCGCATCCAGCCGAGCAGCGCGGCGGCGAGCCCGGTCAAGGCGTCCCGGCAGGTGAGGTCGTCGGCTCGGTTGTCCCTCTCGTGCGGGTCTCGCTCCAAGTCGTACAGCTCCAGCAGAGGGCTGGAGCCGATGGTGGGACCGTTGAGGTCGGCCGGCAGGCTCCGGTGCACCCAGGACTGCGTGGGGTCCATCGCACGGGGGGCGTTGGCGAGGTTGACGATCAGCTTGTGCGTGGCGGAGCGTGCCGAGCGCTTCGGGTCGTAATACGTGTGGTGGGTGAGCTGGCCGAAGGTGTGCTCACGCGGGGGCCGGCCGTCCGCCGCCAGCGGGACGAGACTCGTGCCGGCGAGGCCTTCGGGCCGGGGCAGACCGACCAGGTCCAGGAGCGTGGGCAGCACGTCGACGTGGCTCACCATCGGGGCGAGACGGCGTCCCGCCCATGGGGCGCGGCCCGGGACGCGCATCATGAGGGCCACTTCCAGGCCGGGGTCGTAGAGGGTGCACTTGGCCCGGGGCAGGGCGAGACCGTGGTCGGTGGTGAAGACGACGATCGTCTCCTCCCGCAGGCCGAGCGCGTCGAGGTGGTCCAGGATGCGGCCGACACCTTCGTCCATGTGCCGGACGGCGCCCTGCAGTTCGGCGATCTCCTCGCGGGCACCCAGGTCGTCGCGCAGGTAGGGGGGCACGGTATGGCCGAGAGAGCTGTCGGGTCGTACGGCGTCACCGAGGAAGCCCATGACGCCGGGCCGGTCGTCTCTGGAGGGTGTGCGGTGCGGTTCGTGGAAGCCGACCTGCAGATAGAACGGGGCGTCGGAGGCCGAAGCCCGGTTCAGAGCGTCGGTGGTGCGCTCGACGACCACGTCGCGGTCGCCGCCGCTGCGCACCCGGTCGAAGCCGAGGCGCGCGGCCACGGTGTCGTCGGGGAGTACGCGGGACTCGTGGTGCACGCCGATGAGTTCGGTCCGGTAGCCGGCTGACTTCAGGCGGTGGGCGATGTGGGTGTTCGGCTCGTGCAGGTCCCAGCCGAAGGGGTCGTGGGTGAGGCCGAGCACGCCATTGGTCTGCGGGTAGGTGCCCGTGAACAGCGACGCCCTGGCGGGGCTGCAGTGCGGCGCCGTGGCGAAGGCGGTCTCGAAGACGGCCGACTCCGCGGCCAGTTGATCCAGGCGGGGGGTCACCACGGTGGGAACGGCGTACACGCCGAGGAACCGCCCCAGGTCGTGGCAGTGGACAAGCAGGATGTTGCGCGGCTCGGTCATCCCATCCGCTCCAGGTCCGTGCGCGTGAGCGCGTGCTGCAGAGGCTGCCCGGCGAGGTGCCGGCTGATCTCGTCGACGACAATGTGTCCAGCACGCCGCCGGGAGCCGGCGCTGGCTCCGCCCAGATGCGGGGTGAGCAGGACGTTGGGCAGGCCTCGCCACCGGTCGTCCCCGGGAAGCGGCTCGATGTCGAACACGTCGAGCGCGGCGTCGATCCGGCCGGAGGCGACCGCCTCGAACAGGGCGTCCATGTCCACGAGCGAGGGGCGGGCCGTGTTGACGAACAGGCCCCCGTCGCGGATTGCGGCGATCTCCGCAGCGCCGATCATGCCCCGGCTCTCGGCGGTGTCCGGGGCGTGCACCGCGATGACGTCTGCCCAGGACAACAGGTCGGGCAGGTCACCGGCCAGTGATGCCAAGGGATCCGGCGGGATCAGGTAGGGGTCGTACACCCGGACCTCGGCGCCCAGCGCCCGGCAGGTCTCGATGTATGGCCGTCCGGTGCGTGAGGCACCGATGACGGCGATGCGGGCGTCACGGATCTCACGGGCACGCTCGACCGCGCGGGCTTCCTGCCAGCTCCTGCCCGAGCGCAGAGCGTGGTCGAGGCGGTGGGTGCGGCGCAGCAGGGAGAGCGTGAATGTGAGCGAGAGCTCGGCGACGGAGGACGCCATCGCGGCGCCGGCCTGCGAGATCTGCACACCCGCGGCCCAGAAGTCGTCGCTCACCAACGTCTGCACGGAGGAGGCGGCGTGCATGACGAGACGCAGCTCGGGGGCGAGCGCCAGACGCGTGGCGTCCAGCCGCGGGAACCCCCATGCGGTGACGAAGACGTGCACGCCTGCGGCGGCCGCGCGGAACGCGTCCGGGTCCTGCAGTGCGCTCGGCTGGATCTCGGTGACCTCGCCGAGCTGCTCCAGGGCGCGGACCGTCTCCGGCGGGAAGAACGCGTCCGCCTCGGCAGCGGGGACGCTCAGCAAGATCCGCGTGGGTGAGCGACGGGGAGCTGAGGCTCCCCGGTGGGCTCCGAGGTGATGGTTCATGGCGGCGAAGCTAGTCAGGAGGAGTAACTTCTGTCAATGACCGAAAGAACTACAATGGAGCCCTGTTGCCGTTGAGGAGGCCTGTTTTCATGCCGTCGTCCAGCTCCCCTGATCCCGAGGGCCCGCCCGCGACGAAGCCGCGCGCCGGGAGCAAAGCCCTGATCCGCGAGATCAACGAGGCACTGGTCCTCGATGTCGTGCGCGCGCAACGTCCGGTGGCGAGGGCGAACATCGCGACCACCACCGGACTCAGTCCGGCCACCGTCACCGGGATCACCTCCAAGCTGCTGCGCGCGGGGCTGCTCATCGAGACGGACGTCGTCCGGGGCACCGGAGGCCGGCCGGCCCGCCTGCTCGACCTGGGCAGTGACGCGGTGGTCGCCGCCGGTGTGCGGCTGTCGGACTCGGACGCGTTCGTACTGATGGTCAATCTGCGCGGCGAAGTGGTCGCCTCGCACCAGGAGCCGCTCACGTCCACCGACCCGGACGACGTCGGCAAGGCCGTAGCCCGGGCCGTGCGCGCAGCAAAGGCAGGCCGGGCCTCCGCGACGCTCATCGGTGTGGGCATCGCCGTCTCGGGCGTGGTGGACCACGCGGGAGGCGCCGTACGGCACAGCGGTTCGCTCGGCTGGGACGACGTCCCGTTCCAGGCACAGTTGACGTCTCTGCTGGAGGCTCCCGTCGCCATCGACAGCTACGTCAACTGCGTGGCATCGGGCCTGCTGCTCTTCGACGGCCGCCTCGCCGGACGCGACCTGCTGGTGTTCAGCGTCGGAACGAGCCTGGGGGCCTCAGTGGTGGTGCAGGGACGCATCCACCGCGGCTTCAACGGCGCGGCCGGCGGGTTCGCCCACTCCCGCGTCGGCGCGGGCGCCGAACGCCCGTGCCACTGCGGTGCACTGGACTGCCTCGAAACCTGGTCGAGTCACTGGGGCATACAGCGCGAACTCGAACGGCGCGGCCGGCCGGGCGACGGCTTGGCCGAGCGTGACGACGGCCTCGTCACCGAAGCAGCCGACCGTCTCGGCATCGCCATGGCCAACTCTTCCAAGATGTTCGGTCCCGAACACGTGGTGGTCGCCTTCACCCAGGAGATGAACATGCCCGCACTCACCACCCACGTGGAGAAGGTGTTCCACCGGCAGTACGAGCACGACAACACACCCGCCCCCGACCTGGAACTGACAGCGACGGACCCCTCCACGCATGCCCGTGGCGCCGCCTACACCGTACTCGCGCAGATGTTCACCACCGCCACCCATCACGCTCACGTCACCAGCGGACGGAACGCGTTCACGGCCGGATGAGTTCGACAACGGCTTCGAGATCCAGTGGGAGCCGTTCCTCGAACGCGTGGCCACCAGCGGCGACCACAGCACCCCGGAAGCGGCGTCCAGTTGCCGCGAATTGTTCTTGGAAAGCACAAAACCCCAGGTCACGGCGAGTGAGTCCTGGGGTTTCGCTGGGCCGCCTTCGGGATTCGAACCCGAGACCTACGCATTACGAGTGCGTTGCTCTGGCCAACTGAGCTAAGGCGGCACGCCGTCCTGACCATGGTGCGGTCAGCAGCGACGCCAAGTCTACACAGTTTCCGGGGGTGCTCCGGACAGCCCCCGGCTGGGCCACTCCGTGCAGGTCAGGAGCACTTCTTGCCGTTCTTCGGCGGCGTGCCGTCCAGGAGGTACTTGTTGATCGCCGTGTCGATGCAGGTGCTGCCGCGGCCGTACGCGGTGTGGCCGTCGCCGTCGTAGGTGAGCAGCGTGCCGGAGTCGAGCTGGGCAGCCAGGGCCTTCGCCCACTTGTACGGGGTCGCCGGGTCGCGGATCGTGCCGACCACCACGATCGGGGCCGCGCCCTTCGCCGTGATGCGGTGGGCGGTGCCGGTGGCGTGGAGCGGCCAGTACGAGCAGTTCAGGGCGGCCCAGGCGAAGCCCCTGCCGAAGACCGGGGACGCCTTCTCGAAGGACGGGAGCGCCTTGGTGACGGCTGCGGGGTCATGGAAGGCGGGGGGCAGGTCCAGGCAGTTCACGGCGGCGTTGGCGAACATCAGGTTCGCGTACTTGCCCTTGCTGTCGCGCTCGTAGTACGAGTCGGACAGGGCGAGCAGGCCCGCGCCGTCGCCGGCCATCGCGTGGGTGAGCGCGGTGCGCAGCTGGGGCCAGGACGTCTGGTCGTACATGGCCGAGATCACGCCGGTCGTGGCGAGCGACTCCCCCAGTTTGCGGCTCTGGCCGGTGGGCACCGGTTTGGCGTCCAGGCGCTGGAAGAAGGCCTCCAGCCGGTGTGAGGCGTCAGCGACGGATGTGGTGCCCAGCGGGCAGTCCTTGTGTTTGATGCAGTCGGCCGCAAAGGACTTGAAGGCGGTCTCGAAGCCTGCGGTCTGGTCGCGGTTCATCTGCAGCGACGTCAGCGACGGGTCCATCGCACCGTCCAGGACCAGCCGGCCCACCCGCTTCGGGAAGAGTCCCGCGTACGTCGCGCCGAGGAAGGTGCCGTATGAGGCGCCCACGTAGTTCAGCTTCTTGTCCCCGAGGATTCCGCGCAGGATGTCCATGTCCCGGGCGGCGTCGACCGTGGACACATGCGGAAGGATCTTGGCCGAGTGCTTCTCGCAGCCCTGCGCGAAGTCCTTGAGCGACGTGGTGAGCTTCTTGGTCTCCCCCGAGTTGTCCGGGGTCTGGTCGACCTCCGTGTAGGAGTCCATCTGCTTGCCCGTAAGACATTCGACGGGCTGGCTGCGGGCCACCCCGCGCGGGTCCATGGCCACCATGTCGTAGCGGGCACGGACGGACGCGGGGTAGCCGATTCCCGCGTACCCCTGGAGGTAGTCGATCGCCGAGCCGCCCGGCCCGCCCGGGTTGACCAGCAGGGAGCCGATCCGCTTTCCGGGGCCGGTGGCCTTCTTCCGGGAGACGGCAAGCTTGATGTCGCCGTCCGAGGACTTGGTGTAGTCGAGCGGCACCTTCATCGTGGAGCACTGGAACCCGGGGGCACCGCAGGAGCGCCACGTCAGCTTCTGGTCGTAGTACTTGGTCAGATCCACCGACGGTGCGGACGTCGCAGCCCCGGCCGGACCCGCGCCGGACGCCGAGGCCCCGGCCTGCGACGCGGTGGGGGCCGAGCCCCCCGACGAACAGCCCGAAACAAGCAGACCGGCCATGGCCAGCACGGTGGCCGGAGCGGAGAGCAGACGCCTGAAGTCCATTCCCGGAGCGTAGTCCGGCCCCAGCCGAAGCCCCTCTTTTCCGGCCCGTACGAGTGAGCCGTCAACCCGCGCAGACCGTTCCGACCGGGCAGCTCTGCCCGTCTCGGCCGGGTCGGCCCTGCCTGTCTCGGCCGGGTCGGCCCGTGTCATGCCGCCCGTCCGTCAGCCCGTCAGCCCGCGCGTCCGTCAGCCCGCGCGCAGTGACACCGCCATCGCCTCGACTGCCAGCAGCGGTGCCACGTTCCGGTCGAGTGCCTGGCGGCAGGCGGTGATTGCCTCGATCCGGCGCAGGGTGCTCTCCGGGCTGGAACTCAGCGCGATCCGGTCCAGCGAGTCCCTGACGTCCTCGTTGGCGATGGCCACCTTGGAGCGCAGCTGGAGCGCCAGCACGTCCCGGTAGAAGCCGGTCAGATCGGTCAGCGCGAGGTCGAGCGTGTCGCGCTGGGTACGGGTCGAGCGGCGCTTCTGCCGGTCGGCCAGTTCCTTCATCGCCCCCGCCGTGCCCCGGGGCATCCGCCCGCCGGCCGACGCACCGAGCGCCGCCTTCAGATCCTCGGTCTCCTTGGTGTCCGTCCCCTCCGCGACCTCCTTGGCATCCTCGGTCGCGGCGTCGATCAGCTCCTGCGCCGACTTCAGACAGCCGCCGATCTCCTCGACACGCAGCGGCATCCTGAGCACTGCGGCGCGCCGGGCCCGGGCGCGCTCGTCGGTGGCGAGGCGGCGCGCCCTGCCGATATGGCCCTGCGTCGCACGGGCCGCGTCCATGGCCGCCTGAGGGTCGATGCCGTCCCGTCTGACCAGGATGTCGGCCACCGCCTCCACGGGCGGTGTGCGGAGGGTGAGATTGCGGCAGCGGGAGCGGATGGTCGGCAGCACGTCCTCCAGGGACGGCGCGCAGAGCAGCCACACCGTACGGGGGGCGGGCTCCTCGACGGCCTTCAGCAGTACGTTTCCCGCGCCCTCGGTGAGGCGGTCCGCGTCCTCCATGACGATGACCTGCCAGCGGCCGACCGCCGGCGAGAGCTGAGCACGGCGAACCAGCTCGCGGGTCTCCTTCACGCCGATGGAGAGCTGGTCCGTGCGGACGACCTCGACATCCGCGTGCGTACCGACGAGGGCGGTGTGGCAGCCCTCGCAGAAGCCGCAGCCCGGGACTCCACCGAGCGCGCGGTCCGGGCTGACGCACTGGAGGGCCGCCGCGAAGGCACGGGCCGCGGTGGACCGGCCGGATCCGGGCGGGCCCGTGAAGAGCCAGGCGTGCGTCATGGTCGACTTCGACATGGCGTCGGTGGAGGTGCCCTCGGTGTTGGCGGTGACGAGCGCGTCGGCGTCACGGGCGGCGGCGGCGAGCTGCGTCTGGACGCGGTCCTGGCCGACGAGGTCGTCCCATACGGGCATGCGGTCGCCCCCCTCTCTACTTCTTATGGTGCTGCGCGGTTCCTGCCCCGGTGTGGTGCGGATTCCATTGTGGCGCAGGGGTCTGACAGTACGGTCCCGTCCTCGTCCCGTGGACCGGACCTCCGGCCTTCCGGCGGCCGACAACAGCACCGCGGGCCCGGAGGACAGTGGTGTCCTCCGGGCCCGCGGGGTGAGTCAGCTGCGGCCCTTGCCCCGGCCTCTGCCCCTGTTGTCGTGGTCCTCGTCCTCACGGTCCGAGCCCAGCAGTTCGTCCGCCAGCGAGGGCAGATCGTCCAGCGGAGTCTCCTCCGCCCAGTCCGAGCGGCGGCGCGGGCGGTCCGGATCGATCTGCGGCAGCTCGCGGGTGCGCTCGTTCGCGTTCTCCGGCGGCGACTGGTGCGGCTGCGCGGGGTGCTCGTCCCGGAAGTACCCGGGCGGGACCCGGTCCGCGGGGGTGGCGCCGTGCAGGTGCGCCTGCGGCAGTACCGTCGTCTCCTCCGAGTCCCCGGTGGAGCCCGCGGCCCCGGCCCCGGCCCCGGAAGCGGACCCGTCCGCCGGCTCCGACGGCCTCGCGGCCCACGAAGGACCGGCGGACCGAGCGGACCGTCCAGAGCCTCCCGACTGCGCGGAGCCCTCGGACTGCTCACCGCGTGAAGAGCCCGAGCCGCCCGAAGAGCCGGACGTACCGGAGCTGCCGGAAGACCCAGAGGAGCCGGACGTACCAGAAGCACCAGACGTCCCGGATTCCCCAGGAGTCTCCGCGATCTTCGGGATGACCCTCGTCTCGTCCGCGTCGGACGCCGGCGGCGTGGGGTGCACCGCGACCGGCTGGGTCACCTCGTTGGCGCCCACCACCGGCGTCTCGACGGTCGTCTCGTTGTCGGCCGCCGCTGTCGCCTTCGCCGCCTCGGCGGCCTCCGCCTCGGCCTGCCTGCGGGCCTCCTCGGCCCGGAGCAGCGCCTGCTCGGCCTTGCGCTGCTTCTCCTTGCGGCGCTCCTCGGCCTCGGCGCGGAGCCGCGCCTCTTCTTCCTTCTGCTTACGGAGCCGCTCCTGCTCCTGCTCCCGCGCCTGCTCCTCGGCTTCGCGGCGGGCCCGCTCCTCCTCGGCGAGCCGCCTGGCCTCCTCGGCCTGACGGCGCGCTTCCTCGGCCTGGCGCTCCTCCTCGCGCCGCCGCGCCTCTTCGAGTTCGCGGCGCTTGCGCTCCTCTTCCTCGGCCCGGAGCTTCGCGAGCTGCGCCTGGCGCTCGCGCTCCAGCCGCTCCTCCTCCGCCTTGCGGGCCGCTTCCTCCTCGGCCTTCCTGCGGGCCTCCTCCTCGGCGGCCTTCCGCGCCTCCGCCTGAGCCTTGATCTCGGCGTCGGAGAGCGGGAGCAGCTGGTCGAGACGGTGGCGTACGACCGTGGTGATCGCTTCCGGTTCCTGCGCCCCGTCCACCACCAGATACCGGCCGGGGTCCGCGGCGGCGAGCGTCAGGAACCCGGACCGCACCCGCTGGTGGAACTCCGCGGGCTCCGACTCCAGCCGGTCGGGCGCCTCCGTGAAGCGCTCACGTGCGGCCTCCGGGGAGACATCGAGCAGCACCGTCAGATGCGGTACGAGGCCGCCGGTCGCCCAGCGGTTGATACGGCCGATCTCGGTCGGCGCCAGTTCACGGCCCGCGCCCTGATAGGCGACCGACGAGTCGATGTAGCGGTCGGAGATGACGATCGCGCCGCGCTCCAGGGCGGGCAGGACGACCGAGTCGACGTGCTCGGCGCGGTCGGCCGCGTACAGCAGCGCCTCCGCGCGGTTGGAGAGACCGGCCGACGCGACATCCAGCAGGATGGAGCGCAGCCGCTTGCCCACCGGTGTCGCACCCGGTTCGCGGGTGACGACGACCTCGTGGCCCTTGGCGCGGATCCACTCCGCGAGCGCCTCGACCTGGGTGGACTTTCCGGCCCCGTCGCCGCCTTCGAAGGCGAGGAAGAAGCCGGTCGCCGCGGGAGCCTGGACCGGGTCGGCGCCGCCGCGCAGCGCGTCGCGCAGATCGTGGCGCAGCGGTACGCCCGTACGGTCGTCCGCCTTGACCAGGACGAGCGCGGCCACCGGCAGCAGCAACGCCCCGACCAGCATCAGCGTGAAGGCGGCACCGCCGTGGGCGAAGACGAAACTGCCGTTGCCGAGGTGGTGCGGACCGATCAGGGCCGCGACCAGCGGGGCCACGATCGCGCCCAGCGCGACAGCGACCCGTACGACCGCCTGGAGGTGGTCGGTGGTCCGGGCCCGCCTGCTGTCCTCGGTCTCCTGGTCGACCAGCGTGTGCGCGGTGTTCGCCGAAACCCCCGCCGCCCAGCCGGCGACTGCGGCGATCAGTACGACGGTCGCGGTGTCCGGGACCAGGCCCATCACCAGCAGCGCCACACCGGTCAGGGTGATCGCCAGGGCGAGCAGCCTGCGGCGGGAGAGACCCGGGAGGGTCTTGGGGGCCGTACGGATTCCGGCGGCCGTGCCCGCGGTCAGGACGAGGACGAGCAGCGCGAAGGCGAGCGGGCCGCCGTCCAGGTCGGTGGCGTCCAGTACGGCGACGGCAACGGCGGAAGCGATGGCTCCGGCGACTGCGGCGGCCGCCAGGATGAGCAGCGGGACCGTGCCCGTGCGGCCCTTGTCGGGGCCGTTGGCACCCGCCGGACGGCGCAGCCCCTCCAGCGGGGAACGGGCGCGCGGCGTCTGGCCGTCGGGCAGTTCGAGGAAGTACAGCGTCGAAACGGACGCGGCGAACAGACCGGCCGCGGCATAGGAGCCGAGCGCGGCCTGGTGCAGTGAGAACCAGTCGATGCCCGATCCCAGCAGCTTGCTGATCAGCGTGGCGACCAGCAGTGCGGCGGCGGCCGCAGGAATGGCGAGGAAGGCCGTACGCAGCGAGAGCCTGCGCAGCGCGTCCAGGTGGTCGGGCAGGCCCCGCACCGCCACGCTCTCGGGCGGCGGCTTCGGCAGCAGCGCGGGCGCGGTGCTCTCCTTGGCGACCGTCCAGAAGCGCTCGGCGACGCCCGCCACGAAGACCGTGGCCAGGAGCGCGGCAGGCGCGTTGGCCGGGGTCCAGTTGACCCACAGCGGGGCGATGATCAGCAGCGCGACCCGCAAGCCGTCCGCGCCGATCATGGTCCAGCGCCGGTCGAGCGGCCCGTTCGGCGCGGTCAGCGCGGCCACCGGGCCGAGCAGTACGGCGCCGAAGAGCAAGGTGGCAAGGGCCCGCGCGCCGAATACGGCTGCTACGGCGAAGGCGGCACCGCGGTACCCGCCCCCGAAGGATTCTTGCGAGACCGCCGCCTGCAACGAAAGAAGCAACAGCACGAGAAGGGCGAGGGCATCGCCGATATTGCCGACGAGCTGGGCGCTCCACAACCGCCGGAGCGGGGGGATGCGCAACAGGGCTCGAACGGCACGCTCGCGTGAGTCTGCGGCTAGTTCGTCGGAGGTGGGGCTCACGACCGTTGGCTGCTCGGCTCGCGTCATCCGACCAGCCTATCCGGAAGGGTCAAACCGCCGCCGGGCCCCCCGAACATTTGGGCGGCCGGTACGCCGCGCCCATTCCGCACGCGCCGTACCGGCCGTTCGCTTCACCGGGCTCCCGCCCACCCGGACTGCGATGAGCCCGGACTCCGGTGCACGGCGCACGGGTTCACCGAATCACGCGGCTCACCTCGGCACACGAATCACCCGCGTCACACGTCACACAGTTCACGGCAGCGCATGGCTCACCCACGCCACACGGCTCATCGCAGCTCACCGCAGTCCACAGCTGGCCGTGCCACACGGCTCACCGGCCTCCAGCGATTCCTACTCGTCGGCGGAGGACGTCGCGCCCGTCTTCTGCGTGGCCTTCTTGGCAGGCGCCTTCTTGGCAGGAGCCTTCTTCGCCGCCGCGGTGGTCTTGTCCGCAGTGGTCTTCTTCGCGGCGGTCTTCTTCGCGGCCGTGGTGGTCTTCTTGGCCGCCGTCTTCTTCGCCGGAGCCTTCTTGGCGGTCTTCTTCTTCACCGGGCCCTTGGCGCGCTTCTCGGCGAGCAGTTCGTAGCCCCGCTCGGGCGTGATGTCCTCGACGCTGTCGCCGGTCCGCAGCGTCGCGTTCGTCTCGCCGTCCGTGACATAGGCGCCGAACCGGCCGTCCTTCACGACGACAGGACGCTCGCTGACCGGGTCCGTGCCCAGCTCCTTGAGCGGCGGCTTGGCTGCGGCGCGCCCGCGCTGCTTGGGCTGGGCGTAGATCGCCAGCGCCTCGTCGAGCGTGATGTTGAAGAGCTGGTCCTCGGTCTCCAGGGAGCGCGAGTCGGTGCCCTTCTTGAGGTACGGGCCGTACCGGCCGTTCTGCGCGGTGATCTCGACACCCTCGGCGTCCGTGCCGACCACCCGGGGCAGCGACATCAGCTTGAGCGCCTCGGCCAGCGTGACCGTGTCGAGGGACATCGACTTGAAGAGCGAGGCGGTCCGCGGCTTCACCGCGTTCTTGCCGGTCTTCGGGGTGCCCTCGGGGAGGATCTCCGTGACATAGGGGCCGTAGCGGCCGTCCTTCGCCACGATCTGGTTGCCCGACTCGGGGTCGGCCCCCAGCTCGAAGTCACCGCTCGGCTTGGCGAGCAGCTCTTCGGCGTACTCGACGGTCAGCTCGTCGGGCGCCATGTCGTCGGGGACATCGGCGCGCTGATGGTTCTCGGAGTCCTTCTCACCGCGCTCGATGTACGGGCCGTACCGGCCGACGCGCAGCACGATGCCCTCACCGACCGGGAAGGACGAGATCTCCCGGGCGTCGATGGCACCCAGGTCGGTGACGAGCTCCTTGAGCCCGCCGAGGTGGTCGCCGTCGCCGTTCCCGGCGGCGGCCGCCGCGCCCGCGTCGCCCTCACCGAAGTAGAACCGCTTCAGCCACGGCACGGACTTGGCCTCGCCCCGCGCGATGCCGTCGAGGTCGTCCTCCATCCGTGCGGTGAAGTCGTAGTCGACGAGCCGCCCGAAGTGCTTCTCCAGCAGGTTGACCACGGCGAAGGAGAGGAAGGAGGGGACCAGCGCGGTGCCCTTCTTGAAGACGTAGCCGCGGTCGAGGATCGTGCCGATGATCGACGCGTAGGTCGACGGACGGCCGATCTCGCGCTCTTCCAGCTCCTTGACCAGCGACGCCTCGGTGTAGCGGGCCGGCGGCTTGGTGGAGTGGCCGTCGACGGTCATCTCCTGGGCGGAGAGCGCGTCGCCCTCGGCGACCTGCGGCAGCCTGCGCTCGCGGTCGTCCAGCTCGGCGTTCGGGTCGTCGGCACCTTCGACGTACGCCTTCATGAAGCCGTGGAAGGTGATCGTCTTGCCGGACGCCGAGAACTCGGCGACCCGGCCGTCGGACGAGGTGCCCGCGATCTTCACGGTGACGGAGTTGCCGACCGCGTCCTTCATCTGGGAGGCGACGGTCCGCTTCCAGATCAGCTCGTACAGCCGGAACTGGTCACCGGAGAGACCGGTCTCGGCAGGCGTACGGAACCGGTCACCCGAGGGACGGATCGCCTCGTGCGCCTCCTGCGCGTTCTTGACCTTCCCGGCGTACGTGCGCGGCTTGTCCGGCAGGTAGTCGCTGCCGTACAGCTGCGTGACCTGGGCACGGGCCGCGCCGATCGCGGTGTCCGAGAGGGTCGTGGAGTCCGTACGCATATAGGTGATGAAGCCGTTCTCATACAGCTTCTGGGCCACCTGCATGGTCGACTTCGCGCCGAAGCCCAGCTTGCGGCTGGCCTCCTGCTGGAGGGTCGTCGTACGGAACGGGGCGTACGGCGAGCGGCGGTACGGCTTGGACTCGACCGAGCGCACCGCGAAGGCCGAGTCGGTCAGGGCGGCGGCGAGCGCGCGGGCATTGGCTTCGTCCAGGTGCAGGACGTCGCTCTTGAGCTGCCCCGTGGAGTTGAAGTCACGGCCCTGGGCGACCCGGCGGCCGTCCACCGAATTCAGCCGGGCGACGAGGGTCGACGGGTCGGAGGCGTCGCCCTGGCGGCCGGTGGAGAACGTACCGGTCAGGTCCCAGTACTCAGCAGAACGGAAAGCGATGCGCTCGCGTTCCCGCTCGACCACGAGGCGGGTGGCGACGGACTGCACGCGGCCGGCCGAGAGGCGCGGCATGACCTTCTTCCACAGGACCGGGGAGACCTCGTAGCCGTAGAGACGGTCGAGGATCCGGCGGGTTTCCTGGGCGTCGACCATGCGCTTGTTGAGCTCGCGCGGGTTGGCGACGGCGGCCCTGATCGCTTCCTTGGTGATCTCGTGGAAGACCATCCGGTGGACCGGGACCTTGGGCTTCAGGACCTCCTGGAGGTGCCACGCGATGGCTTCGCCCTCGCGGTCCTCATCGGTGGCGAGGAAGAGTTCATCGGACTCCGCGAGGAGATCCTTGAGCTTCCTGACCTGCGCCTTCTTGTCGGCGTTGACGACATAGATGGGCTGGAAGTCGTTGTCGACATCCACTCCGAGGCGGCGCACCTCGCCGGTGTACTTGTCCGGTACCTCAGCGGCACCGTTCGGCAGGTCGCGGATGTGCCCGACGCTCGCCTCGACGACATAACCCGGGCCGAGGTAGCCCTTGATCGTCTTCGCCTTGGCGGGCGACTCGACAATGACGAGTCGGCGGCCGCCGTGTGCGGTCTCGCTGGTCGGGGACAACGTGGCTCTTCTCTCCGGTCGGCACTCGGTGGTCATGCTCGCTGCGGAGTGTGACGGTACATCCCGTCCCCGTGTCAAACGGCAAAAGCCCGCAACGGCCACTGGAACGGTAACCCGACTACCGGCATTTCTGCCGCCCGGATCGGCCCAGTGCCCTCCCCGGGGCTTGCCTCACACCCCTCCAGGACCCCCTTCAGGACTCCGTTGTGGAGTTCCTCCGGCGGCTCGGCGGGTAGGGCGATAAGTGCGTCCATGCGCCGGTACGGCCGATTCCGGATCCAGTACCGGAGGTGGCGCCGGAGCCCGTACGGGAGGTGATGCAGGAGGCGATGCGGAGCCGTACCGGAGGCGACGAAGGCGGGGCCGTTTCGGCCGCAGCCCCCGACGCGTGACCCAGGCGTGCCCCGAGGCGTGCCCCGAGCCGCGTCAGAGGCGGGTGAAGCACCACACTCCCAGGGCGAGGGACACCACGCCGAACGCCACCGCCAGGGTGCGGGCGCGCGTGGGATTCACCCCCGCGGCCACCGGAGCACGACGGCGGGTCCGCGTCCCGGTCCACAGCAGCAGCGCGCCCCCGAACAGTGCGAATGTCGTTCCGGCGAAGACCGCGGGCGCGCTCTCCATGTCCGTACCATCCCGTCCCCCGAGTTCCAGGACGGTGAGGCTGGCACCCCGGGACGACACCGGCACGAACGACGGGTGAACGGTGGGTGCGGAACGCCCGGGGAGACGGGCGCGGAACGCCTGCGGAGGCCGGCCGAACGCCTGCGGATCAGTGCGCTCCGGCGGGCGTCAGACCGACGCGGGCGGGCGTCAGACCGACGCGGGCGGGCCCACCGGATCGAGGAAGCCCTCCTCGACCAGCGTCCTGATGGACTGCGGGGTGCGGTCCCTGAGCACCACCGGGTCCTCGCCGAGCAGTTGGGCGATGGCATCCAGGATCTGCCCGGCGGAGAGCGTCCCGTCACACACTCCCGCGAAGCCGGCACCCACCGTGTCGACCTTGGTGGCCCTGCGCATACCGCGGTTCTGCCGGAGGATCACATGCTCGGGATCCTCGGCGCCCGGCATACCCACCTGCTCCTGCACGACCTCGGGCGCGAGCCTGAAGTGGCCGGCCAGCAGGGCGGC
The DNA here is from genome assembly GCF_036014215.1 of Streptomyces sp. NBC_00440. Taxonomy (NCBI): domain Bacteria; kingdom Bacillati; phylum Actinomycetota; class Actinomycetes; order Kitasatosporales; family Streptomycetaceae; genus Streptomyces; species Streptomyces sp. NBC_00440. The sequence continues at coordinate 4,522,333 of NZ_CP107921.1, read as the reverse complement.
GTCGTCGTGGTCGCGCAGATAGTCCCGGCGCTCGAAGTGCGCCCGCACGGTCTCGCCGAGCGGCTGCTCGACCGGGTGCGGCCACTCCTCCACGAGGATCGACGGACGGTCGGATCCCGACTTGTACAGCGTGATCCAGCCGAAGCCGACAGCCTTGGTCCTGCGGGCGTCGAACTCGTCGAGCCACGCCTCGTACCGCTCGGCATAGACGTCCGGGTCCGTACGGTGGTCGCCGCTGTCCCGCAGCCACAGCTCCGCGTACTGCGTGATGTCCTGCACCTCGCGCTGCACGATCCACGCGTCGCAGCCGCGCGGCACCCAGGAGCGCAGCCGGTCCTGCCACTCCTCGCCCTCCACGTGCTGCCAGTTGGCCAGGAACTGCGCGTATCCCCCGGCGTTCAGATGGGCACCCGCCTCCGAGACGAGCGAGCGGCAGAGGTCGTCCCCGCCCATCCCGCCGTCCCGGTAGGTCAGCCTGGCTCCGGGCGAGATGACGAAGGGCGGGTTGGAGACGATCAGGTCGTACGTCTCACCCGCCACCGGCGCGAAGAGCGAGCCCTCACGGAGATCCGCCGCGGGGGCCCCGGAGAGCGCGAGGGTGAGACGGGTGAAGGCGAGTGCCCGCGGGTTGAGGTCGGTGGCCGTCACACCCGTGGCGTGCTGCGCGGCGTGCAGCGCCTGGATACCGGATCCCGTACCGAGGTCGAGCGCTCGTCCGACTGGCGTACGAACGGTGATCCCGGCGAGCGTGGTGGACGCCCCTCCGACCCCCAGCACCACGCCCTCGTCATGGCTGCCGATGCCTCCGGCGCCGCCGACCCCGCACCCCGGATCCGAGACGATGAACCAGTCCTGCCCCTCCGGGCCTCCGTACGGCCGGACATCCACCGTCGCCCGTACTCCGCCGTCCGTACGCGCCACCCAGCCGTCGGCGACGCATTCCTCCAACGGCAGCGCGGCCGCCGCCTGCCCGGCGGGAACGGACTGCTGGAGCAGGAAGAGCCGCACCAGCGTCTCCAGCGGTGCCCCACCGCGCGTGGCACGCAGGGCGGGAACCGTCTCGCTGCGGGCCAGCGCGGCGTACGCGGGTGCGCCGAGCAGGTCGAGCAGGCCGTCCGCGGTGAAGGCGGCGGCGAGCAGAGCCTCACGGATCAGGGGCGAGTGGTCGGGCGCGGGAAGACTGGTCGTACTCACCCGCCCATTGTGGCTGCTCCCACTGACAACGCCCGCACCGAGCGCCCGCGAACACCCGGACACGCAGACAGCGGGGACACGCAGACACCCGGACACACGGACACGCAGACAGCGGAAAACCGCCGATGGCCGGCGCCCCGACCGCTGTCGGGGCGCCGGTCATCGGCGGTCGCCGGCCGGTCCGTCAGTCCCCGCTGTACTACGCCTTGGAGGGCGCGACGGTGGGGGACGGCGAGGACGTCGCGACCTTGCACGCGTCCTGGTTGAGCAGCGCCTTGCCCGTGTCGCCGGAGAAGAGCTTCTTGTAGGCGGTCTCGTTGATCTTCTTCATGTTCTCGCCGACGCTCTTGAGACCGTCGGAGAACTTCTGCTGGTCCTTCACGTCCAACGCGTCGACCTGCTTCTTCAAGTCGGCGTACGCCTTCGAGTTGGTGTTCAGCTCGGTGATGGCGTCCTGCTGGATCTGCTTCCCGTTGTCGACGGGCGGCGGTCCGGCCTTCTTGAGATCGGCGGCGATGGCCGCGTCGGCCGAGGACAGATCCTGGAACGCGGCCGAGTCGGCCTTCTGGATGTCTGCGGGCTTGCCGTCCGCCGCTACGGCGGTGATCTGCTGGTTGGCCTTGTTGATCTTCGTCAGCTGAGGCCCGATGTCGCCGCAGAGCGACTTGGCCCAGTCGTCCGTCTTGTTGCTGCTGTTGTCGCTGCAGCCCGACAACGCCAGTACCAGTACCGCACCGCCGGACAGTGCGGCAGCAAGCTTCTTGTTCACCGGATTGGTCCCTTCCAAGGCTCTCGGCCCCGGAACATACACGCCAAGTGGGCGACATTCGCGTGTCGTAAGACCGTTTTTTACCGTATTGAAGCCATTTGCACCAAGACGGATGGGAGAGACAAGGCTCACGGGCGCGGAGCCGTGCGACGGCATACGACAGGGGGCGGACGGGCCGTCAGCGCGACCTGTCCACCCCCCGCCTGATGGGGCATTACCGAACTGACCGCCCGCCTCATGGCCTGAGCTGTGCGGCCTGTCGCCAGTGCTATGGCGGCCGGTGCTGCGCGCGGCCGGCTCTGTCGCCGTCCGTCGGCCTGTCCTATGGCCCGTCCTGGGCGACCACCGCCGGGCCCGTCAGCTCACCGGCCTCTTCCGCCCCGTCCTCGCCACCCACGGAGATGCCTCGCCGCTTCGACACATACACCGCGCCGACGATGACCAGGATGGCGACCGTCGCCACTACCGCACGCACCGGAGCACTGGCGTTGTCGCCGTAGCTGAACTTCACCACCGCGGGTGCGATCAGCAGCGCCACCAGGTTCATCACCTTGAGCAGTGGGTTGATCGCCGGGCCCGCCGTGTCCTTGAACGGGTCGCCGACCGTATCGCCGATGACGGTCGCCGCATGGGCGTCGCTGCCCTTGCCGCCGTGGTGGCCGTCCTCGACGAGCTTCTTCGCGTTGTCCCACGCGCCACCGGAGTTGGCGAGGAACACAGCCATCAGGGTGCCCGCCCCGATCGCACCCGCCAGGAACGAGCCGAGCGCCCCCACACCGAGGGTGAAACCCACCGCGATGGGTGCCATCACCGCGAGCAGACCCGGCGTGGTCAGTTCGCGCAGGGCGTCCTTGGTGCAGATGTCGACCACCCGGCCGTACTCGGGTTTCTCGGTGTAGTCCATGATCCCCGGATGCTCGCGGAACTGCCGCCTGACCTCGTAGACCACGGATCCGGCCGACCGCGAGACCGCGTTGACGGCCAGTCCGGAGAAGAGGAAGACGACCGCGGCTCCGAACATCAGACCCACCAGATTGTTGGGCTGGGAGATGTCCATGCTCAGGCCTAGTTCGCCCGCTTTGGCGTGTACGTCGTCGACGGCGGTGGCAAGCGCGTCACGGTACGAGCCGAAGAGCGCCGAGGCCGCGAGCACCGCTGTCGCGATGGCGATGCCCTTGGTGATGGCCTTGGTCGTGTTGCCGACCGCGTCCAGGTCGGTGAGGACCTGGGCGCCCGCGCCCTCGACATCACCGGACATCTCCGCGATGCCCTGCGCGTTGTCCGAGACCGGGCCGAAGGTGTCCATGGCGACGATGACACCGACGGTGGTGAGCAGCCCGGTGCCGGCCAAGGCCACCGCGAAGAGGGCGAGCATGATCGACGTACCGCCGAGCAGGAACGCGCCGTACACACCGATCCCGATGAGCAGCGCGGTGTAGACGGCGGATTCGAGCCCGATGGCGACACCCGCGAGCACCACCGTGGCGGCGCCGGTGAGCGAGGACTTGCCGATGTCCCGGACCGGACGGCGGCTGGTCTCGGTGAAATACCCGGTCAGCTGCTGGATAAGGGCGGCCAGGACGATACCGATGGCGACCGCCACCAGGGCGAGTGTCCTCGGGTCGCCGCTGTGCGCCCGGATGGTCGCATCGGTGACGCCGTCCAGGTCGCCGTACGACCCGGGCAGATAGCTGTAGACCGCCACGGCCACCAGGACCAGGGAGATCACCGCGGAGATGAAGAATCCGCGGTTGATGGCGGACATCCCGCTGCGGTCGGAGCGCCGCGGGGCGACCGCGAAGATGCCGATCATCGCGGTGACCACGCCGATCGCCGGGACGATCAAGGGGAAGGCGAGCCCGAAATTCCCGAAGGCGGCCTTGCCGAGGATGAGGGCCGCGACGAGCGTGACGGCATAGGACTCGAAGAGGTCGGCGGCCATGCCCGCACAGTCGCCGACGTTGTCACCCACGTTGTCCGCGATGGTCGCCGCGTTGCGCGGGTCGTCCTCCGGAATGCCCTGCTCCACCTTGCCGACCAGGTCGGCGCCAACGTCGGCGGCCTTGGTGAAGATGCCGCCACCGACCCTCATGAACATGGCGATCAGCGCGGCGCCCAGTCCGAAACCCTCCAGCACCTTGGGCGCGTTGGCCGCGTAGACGAGGACGACGCAGGAGGCACCGAGCAGGCCGAGGCCCACCGTGAACATGCCGACCACACCGCCCGTACGGAAAGCGATCTTCATTGCTTTGTGCGAGACAGCGGTGAGATCCTTTTCCGGCTCGCCCTCCCCTGGAGTTGCTTCCCGGGCCGCTGCCGCCACGCGCACATTCGCTCTTACGGCCAGCCTCATGCCGATGTATCCGGTGACCGCCGAGAAAAGCGCGCCGACCAGGAAGAAGGCGGAACGCCCCGCACGCTGGGACCAGTCGTCGGCCGGCAGCAGGAAGAGCAGGAAGAACACAACGGCGGCGAAGATGCCGAGTGTGCGCAACTGCCTGCCCAGATAGGCATTCGCACCTTCCTGCACGGCTGCCGCGATTTGTTTCATGGAATCGGTGCCCTCGCCGGCGGCCAGCACCTGACGTACCAGCAGCTGGGCGACGAGCAGGGCCGCCAGCGCCACTACGGCGATGACGATCACGATGATCCGGTTGCCGTCGGTGAGGGCCGCGGCTGCGAGGGTTGTGGAGTGTTCGGACTGCTGTGGGTTAAGGAGCCCCGCCATTCGTCCTCCTTGACGCTCAGAGCTCAAGATGTGACGGATTGTAGGGAGCGGACCCTGATCAAAACAGTGCGTGGTAAACGGAATTGAACCTTGCCTGAATAAACCTGTCCGGGGATGCAAAGGAAAAGTAATGGGGCAGAGGCATTCAATGGGATGTATGCTGCGGAACGCATTATGACTCAAAGATCAAGGCAAGGATCAAGGAAAACAAAAAAGGCCCTGCTCAGCAGGGCCGATAAAGGGATCAGAGATCCGAACGGAGAAGCAGAGATCCGAACGGAGAAGTCAGCAGTCAGGACCCCGGTCGCAGCAGGATCCCGGTCCGGCGGATCTCTGCCAGGGCAGGATCCCGGTCAGGATCGGGTCCCCGGTCAGGGTGGGATCCCGTCAGGGTCGGAATCTGGGTCAGGGTCGAAATCTGGGGGGGCAGGACCTGCGTCAGGGCAGGGCCGTTGCCGATGCCGTCGGCCACGTCATGCGGATGACTCCCCCGTACTCGCCGGAGGTGACCTCCACATCGTCGACGAGACCGCTGATCACCGCGAGGCCCATTTCGTCCTCGCCGTCCGCGGACGCGTCGAGGGACGGATCGGCGCCCCCCACGGCCGAAGCGTCGGGCGCCCCGGAATCCGCGGAGGCCGCACCACCCGTACTCGGCACCTCGTCCCCGACCTCGATGGAGAAGGACTTCTCCTCCTCAATCAGTACGACGCGGACGGGGGCCGCGATGCCATTGCCGCGGTGGAGACCCACCGCACGGGAACACGCCTCGCCGACCGCGAGTCTCACTTCGTCCAGCACAGCCTCATCGACCCCGGCCCGGCGTGCCACGGCGGCCGCCACCAGGCGAGCCGTCCTCACATGTTCGGGCTGGGCGCTGAAACGGAGTTCAACGGTGGCCATGCGATCCCCCTCAGACGTACGGGCGTGCTTCTCGGGGGGACCGGGCTGGAAGCCCGGTACCCCTGCGTTCTTCCTCCGGAGCCGTCAGTCGGTTGCCGCGACGGCTTCATCGACCGTGGTGTGGATCGGGAACACCTTGGTCAGACCGGTGATTCGGAAGATCTTGAGAATGCGCTCCTGGTTGCAGACCAGGCGCAGCGAGCCCTCATGGGCACGCACGCGCTTCAGGCCGCCTACGAGCACGCCGAGTCCGGTGGAGTCGAGGAAGTCCACGCCCTCCATGTCGACGACCAGGTGGTAACTGCCGTCGTTCACCAACTCGACCAACTGCTCGCGCAGCTTGGGCGCGGTATATACATCAATCTCGCCACCGACCTCGACGACCGTACGGTCGCCACCAGGCCCGGACACATTGCGAGTCGACAGGGACAGGTCCACGGATCCTCCAGCACCTTGCTATCGAGCGGCCGCCCACGTGGTCTCCCCGGCGGAGCCAGGGAACGGATCGCCAGCCGCGATGGCATTCAATCACTTACCAGCAGGCGTGCACGACGCCTTGAGCCCATTGTCCGTCATGCCAGTGACACACTCGGTACCGATGGCCAAGAATCACCGCACCGGGCGACCCACTGCGGACACGGGTGCACGACCCGGTCCACGGCAGATACTCGAACGTCTCTCCGCGGGGCAGAGCCGGGCTTCGCGCATCACTCATACGGAGCACCTGCCCCCGCGTGCGGGGCGTCATGCCGTCTGGCCCGATCGCATCCGGCCTGAAGTGATTGCCGCCATTCGGGCACGTGGCATCGAACATCCATGGGCCCATCAGGCCACAGCTGCCGAGCACGCGCTCGACGGCGAGTCTGTGATCATCGCCACGGGCACCGCTTCGGGCAAGTCGCTCGCCTACCTCGCACCGGTGCTCTCGGCTCTCCTCGACGGGTCGGAGGCGCCCAACGGACGGGGCGCCACGGCCCTCTACCTCGCTCCCACCAAGGCCCTGGCCGCCGACCAGCGGCGCTCCTTCCGGGAGCTCGCCGCACCGCTGGGCCACGGCATCAGACCGGCCGTGTACGACGGGGACACACCCGTCGAAGAGCGTGAATGGGTACGTCAGTTCGCCAACTACGTCCTCACCAACCCGGACATGCTGCATCGCGGGATCCTGCCCTCCCACCCGCGCTGGGCCTCCTTCCTGCGCGCTCTGCGGTACGTGGTCATCGACGAGTGCCACACCTACCGGGGCGTCTTCGGCTCGCATGTGGCCCAGGTGGTGCGCAGATTGCGCCGCCTCTGCGCCCGTTACGGCTCCGACCCCGTCTTCCTGCTCGCGTCCGCCACTGCGGCGGAGCCCGCCGTGACCGCAGGCCGCCTCACCGGCCTCCCCGTGCATGAGGTGGCTGACGACGCCTCTCCCCGCGGCGAACTGGTCTTCGCCCTGTGGGAGCCACCGCTCACCGAACTCCACGGCGAGCAGGGCGCTCCCGTACGCCGTACCGCCACTGCCGAGACCGCCGACCTCCTCACCGATCTGACCGTGCAGGGTGTCCGCTCGGTCGCCTTCGTACGGTCCCGGCGTGGCGCGGAGCTCATCTCCGTCATCGCCCAGGAACGTCTCGCCGAGGTCGACCGCTCGCTGGTCTCCCGGGTCGCCGCCTACCGGGGCGGCTATCTCCCCGAGGAGCGACGCGCCATCGAAGCCGCCCTGCACTCCGGCGAACTGCTCGGCCTCGCTGCCACCACCGCCCTGGAACTCGGCATCGACGTCTCGGGGCTGGACGCCGTTGTCATCGCCGGCTATCCCGGCACCCGGGCGTCCCTGTGGCAGCAGGCGGGCCGTGCCGGCCGCGCCGGCGGCGGCGCCCTCGCCGTCCTGGTGGCCCGTGACGATCCGCTGGACACCTACCTCGTCCATCACCCCGAGGCCCTCTTCCAGCAGCCGGTGGAGTCCACCGTCCTGGACCCGGACAATCCGTACGTCCTCGCCCCCCATCTGTGCGCGGCCGCAGCGGAACTACCGCTGACCGCGTCCGATCTTGAACTCTTCGGTCCGGCGACCACCGGGCTGATGCCACAGCTGGAGACCGCGAAACTGCTGCGCCGGCGGGGAAAGTCCTGGTACTGGACCCGGCGGGAGCGGGCAGCCGACCTCACCGACATCCGGGGCGAGGGCGGACGGCCCGTCCAGATCGTCGAGGCGGGCACAGGGCGGCTGCTCGGCACGGTCGACGAAGCCTCCTCCCACACCACCGTCCACGACGGCGCCGTCCACCTCCACCAGGGGCGCACATACGTGGTGAAGCACTTGGATCTGGAGGATTCCGCCGCCCTGGTCGAGGAGGCCGGCCCGCCGTACTCGACCACCGCCCGGGACACCACCGCCATCGCCGTCCTGGAGACCGACACCGAAATCCCCTGGGGCACCGGGCGGCTCTGCTACGGGTCTGTCGAGGTCACCAACCAGGTCGTCTCCTTCCTTCGGCGCAGGCTCATCACGGGGGAGGTACTCGGCGAGACCAAACTCGACCTGCCGCCCCGCACTCTGCGCACCCGAGCCGTGTGGTGGACGGTCACCGAGGACCAGCTCGATGCCGCCCGGATCAATCCGGAACAGCTGGCGGGCGCCCTGCACGCCGCCGAACACGCCTCCATCGGCATGCTGCCGCTCTTCGCCACCTGCGACCGCTGGGACATCGGCGGTGTCTCCATCCCATTGCATCCGGACACCCTGTTGCCGACGGTCTTCGTGTACGACGGCCACCCCGGCGGGGCCGGCTTCGCAGAACGGGCCTTCCACACGGCCCGCGAATGGCTCACCGCGACCCGGGAAGCCATCGCCTCCTGCGAGTGCGAAGCGGGCTGCCCTTCCTGCATCCAGTCCCCGAAATGCGGCAACGGCAACGACCCGCTCCACAAGCGAGGCGCCGTACGCCTCCTCGCAGAACTTCTCAGGGAAGCTCCTGCCAGCGATTCGCCCGAGCGGGGGAGTCGTCCGGAGACGGCAGAGGCAGGAGACCGCCCCGCGGCGGAGGCATAGGCGACGCAGGCGGAGTCGGAAGCGGAGGTGGAGATGGGGGCAGCGGAGGTGCAGGTGACGGCGCCGGGCTTGGAAGGGCGTCGGCCTGACCCACCCCATCCGGTGGACCGGCCCGCGCCCTGACCTTCGGCGTGTACGGCCCGAACCGCGCCTCGGCCGTCACATCGGCGATCTCACCCCTCACCGCGCACCGCACCACCCTGGCCCCTTGCGCCACGGCCACCCTCCCCGCCGCAGCGCACGCCGTTCCCTGCCCCTGGAGCGCCCGGTCCGCAGCTGCCAGGGCTGCCAGATCCGCCGCACCACCGGCACGGTGACGGGCCGCCACGCTCTGGCCCATCGCGAGCAGAGCCGCGAAGACCACGCAGAGGGAGGTCATCGCCATGGCCACCCACACCGTCGCCGAGCCGCGGTCGTTCAGATGTCCCCCGATCCTCCTCATGTCCGCACCACCGAGCCGTCGGGCCGAGCCCGCGTTTCGCCGTTCGCCGTCCCGGGGTTGCCGGGGCTGTTAGGGCTGTTAGGACTGTTAGGACTGTTAGGACTGTCAGCGTCGCTAGAGCCGCTGGGGCCGCTGGGCCCACTCACCTCGCGCTCATCGAGCGCCGCCGCTTCCGCCTTGAGCGTCAGTGTGAGGGGGCCAGGTCCCGGCGTCGGCGCCTCCACCCGAACCCGCCAGAGCTCCCCCGCGCGGCCCACCGTGACGCGTGCGCCGCGCGGGGCTGCCGAACGGGCGGCGGCGAGCGCAGCCGCCCGTGGCTCCGACCTGGCAGCCGCCCGCGCACCGATCCGCGCCGCATCGACGCACTGGATCTGGGCAGCTGCGGCGGTCAGAGCCCAGACCAACGCCATCGTGAACAGCACCAGCGCCGGAATCACCACCGCAGCCTCAGCCGACACGGACCCCCGGTCGGCCGGCCCCCTACTGACCGACCTCTCACCCGTGTCCGAAGTGTCAGAACTCCGCATGGAGCGCCTTCTCGACCACGGATTGCAGCGCCGCAGCAACAGGCCCGCTGGTAACCACCTTGTAGAGCACGGCCGCGAATGCGCAGGCCGCGATGGTGCCCATTGCGTACTCGGACGTGGACATCCCCGCGTCGCCCCTGCCGGCCCCGAACCTCAGCAGATGCCACCGAGCCCGCATCCACCTCCATGCTCCTGAGCCACCCGACTCACCCGGCACTCCGGGCTCCACCGGCCGACCCGACCCGTTCAGTCCGCCCGAACCGTTCGACAGATTCCGTTCATTCACCATGTCAAGCCCCGTTCTTTCCTGTGCTGTTCGCGCGGCCGGGACGGTCACGCACCCGGCTCGCAGTCCTCTTTCGCGCTTCGCACCACTCAGGAGTGATTCAGCCCATTGATCCGATTCCGCCGATTGGCTTCACTCCAGTCATCCCGTTCGATCGAGGGAGAGTTGGACGAATTTGTCGAGTTAGTCGAGTTGTTCCAGCGATTTCCCCCGCTCTCAGCCGAGTTCGTCAGCTCGCCTTCAGGAGGTGGCCCGCCAGGCCGATCACCACAGGCACCACCCCGACTGCCAGAAACGCGGGCAGGAAGCAGAGACCAACCGGCCCGGTGATCAGAACGCCCGCCCGGCCTGCCCTGTCCTTGGCGGCTCTGGCCCGGCCCGCTCTGAGGCCTGCCGCAAGCCGGGCAACCGGATCGGCGGCCGGGGCCCCCGTCGACGCGGCCCGCTCCAGGCAGCGGGCCAGGGAAGTCGCCCCCGGTATCGAACCGAACCGCCCCCAGGCCTCGGCGGGTTCACTGCCGAGGCGCAACTCCGCCGCAGCCCGGGCCAGGGCGTCACCGACCGGTCCGCCCAGCGATTCCCCGACTGCCTCGGCCGCCTCACGAGGGCCGGCCCCGGCGGCGATGCACGCCGCCAGGAGCTCGGCAGCAAGCGGCAGTTCATGTGCGGCGGCCTTCGCCAGGGCCTCGTCGGCTCCGGACGACGAACGCCGGCGCTGGTAGCGCCGCACTCCGTACCCGGCTGCGAGGCCGAGCGCGCATCCGGCCCATCCACCCACCAGGACGCAACCGGTGGCCACTGCGGCCAGCGGAGCGCCCCACCGGGCGGCCCACGCTCGGTACTCGGGGCGCCATGCCGCCCTGCCCGGTGCCACGGCCAGCAGTGCGGCGGCCCGCTTGCGTGACAACCGGTCGTGCCGCCGCCCGGCCCAGGCAAGGCCCAGGCGGGCTGCAGCCGCCACGGCGCACAGCACTGCCCCCAGCCTGTGGACAACCTCACCCGTCATGACGCCGCCCCCAGCGGCCCCGGTCATACGTCCTCCCCGGCCCGTACGATCCGCGCTGCCCAGAAGAACCCCGCGCTCTCCAGCACCCCGCCCGCGAGCAGGCAGCACAGCCCCGCCGGTGTGTGCAGCAAGGTCCACAGCGGATCGGCCCCGAGGGCAGTGCCCAACAGCAGACCACCGACCGGAAGCAACGCGAGGACCAGCACCGTGGACCGCGCACCGGCCAGTTCTGCCCGGAGGCCGGCCCGTTGGTCACGCTCGGCGCGCAGCGCGCCCTCCAGCCCTTCGAGGCCGGCCGCGAGTCCGGCGCCCCCGTCCACCGACACCCGCCAGCAAGCGGCCGCACCGCGCAGGCCACCCGCTCCTGGCTCCCGCGCCGCACGCCGCAGCGCCTCGGGCACGTCCCCGCCGAACCGCGCCGCCGCCAGTACCGCGGCTCCGGCCGCACCCAGGGCCCCTGAACCCCGTCCGGCAGCCAGCAGCGCCTCTCCTGGCTGTTTCCCGGCCCGCAGTTCGGCAGCCACCGCCCCGCACAGTGCGATCACCGCGTCGGCCCGCGCCAGCCGGTCCCGTGCCGCAGCCGCGGCTCGCAGCCGTCGGCCGAGGAATGGCACGGCCAGCACTCCCACCAGGAGCGGCAGCACCGATCCGCCCAGTACCGCCACGGCTCCGGCCACCACCGGACAGAGCCACTCCGGCCGCAGACGGTCACGCACCCGGCCGCGGAGCGAATCGCCCCACGGCGCGACGCTCTTCCCCGATGCCCCGCGCGTGTGGCGCACTGGGCCGCCCGCGAACAGCAGCCGTCCCCTGCGCAGTCCCCGCTCCCGCGCGCCCAGCATCCACAGGGCCGTACCCGCGCAGAGCACGGTCAGAAAGACCAGGGCCGTCACAGCGCGCCCCCGATCATGGTCCGCAGCCTGGGCCATCCGCGTCCCTCGGTGAAGCCCTGCGTGCCCCAGCGCAGGGCGGGCACGGTCATCACCAGCCCCGTCGCATCCCGCTCCAGCACATGCACCTCGGCGACCCTTCGCCGTCCGCTCCGATCCCGTACGAGATGCACCACCACCGCGAGCGCCGCCGCCAACTGACTGTGCAGGGCTGCCCGGTCGAGCCCTGCGGCCGTCCCGAGTGCCTCAAGGCGGGCCGGAACATCCGATGCGGCATTCGCGTGCACAGTCCCGCACCCTCCTTCGTGTCCGGTGTTCAGCGCGGCCAGCAGCTCGGTGACCTCGGCCCCGCGCACCTCACCCACCACCAGCCGGTCGGGCCGCATCCGCAAGGCCTGACGCACCAGATCCCGCAGGGTCACCCGGCCCGCGCCCTCCTGGTTCGGTGGCCGCGACTCCAGCCGGACCACGTGCGGGTGCTCGGGGCGCAGTTCCGAGGAGTCCTCTGCCAGCACAATCCGCTCGGCGGTCCCCACCAGGCCCAGCAGCGACGACAGGAGCGTGGTCTTGCCCGAGCCGGTGCCACCGCTGACCAGGAAGGACAGCCGGGCGTCGATCAACGCCCGCAGCACCTGGCCGCCGCCCGGTGGGACCGTGCCCGCCGCCACCAGCTCCTCCAGTGAGAAGGCCTTCGGCCGCACCACCCGCAGCGAGAGGCACGTCGACCCGACGGCCACTGGTTCGAGCACCGCATGCATCCGCGTCCCGTCCGGCAGGCGGGCGTCCACCCAGGGCCTGGCATCGTCGAGCCGCCGCCCGGCCACGGCGGCGAGCCGCTGTGCCAGGCGGCGCACCGCAGCCGCGTCCGGGAAGGCCACATCGGTCAGTTCGAGTCCGGCACCACGGTCCACCCAGACCCGGTCGGGCGCGGCGACCAGCACATCGGTCACCGCGGGATCGGCGAGCAGCGCCTCCAGCCTTCCCGAGCCCACCAGTTCGGACCGCAGTTCCTCGGCGTGCCCCAGCACCTCGGCGTCCCCCAGCAGCCGGCCCTGGGCGCGCAGCGCAGCTGCCACCCGTGCCGGGGTGGGCTCGGCCCCGCTCTCCGCGAGCCGCTGGCGTACGGCGTCGAGCAGCGGCGGCGTACCGGCGGGAGTCGATGCCCCGACGGACGCGGGTGTCGTGATCATGAGACACCTCGCCCCGACAGTGCCTGCGCCCAGAACGCCGTACAGAACCTGGCCAGTGGCCCCCGGGCCCGACCGCCCGGCGGAGCGCCGCCACTCTCTGCTGCGAGCAGCCCCTCCTCGGCGGGCAGTTCACCCGCGAGGGGCAGCTCCAGTGCCCGCGCCACCCACTCCTCGTCCAGCCCTGGCGCATAGGGCCCGCGAACCACCGCCCGCAGGTCCTGGAGGACCATGCCGGCCATCGAGGCCACCCTGGCTGCGGCAGCGACCGCCCGAAGCTCCCCCGGCACCACCAGGAGACCGAGATCGAGCTGGGCGAGCGCCTCCGCGACGCCCTCGTCGACCCGCCGGGGCAGATCCACGACGACCACTCCGCCGCCCCTGCGTGCGGCTGCCAGAACGGCGCGCATCGCCTCTGGTGCGATCACGACGGAGTCCGTCCGGTCCCAGCTGAGGACGCGGAGCCCGTGCAGTTCCGGCAGGGATTCCTCCAGCGCGCTCCCGGCCAACCGCCCCTTGGAACGGGCGAAATCCGGCCACCGCCTGCCCTGCGCGTGTTCGCCCCCGAGCAGCACATCGAGCCCGCCGCCCAGCGGGTCCCCGTCGATGAGCACGGTGCGCTGTCCGCTCCGGGCCGCGGTGACCGCCAGCGCACACGCCAGCGTGGATGCCCCGGCCCCACCCCGGCCGCCGATCACTCCGACGGTGAGAGCCTGGTCCCCCGCCCCTTCGGCAACGTCCGCGATCCGCTCGACGAGCCAGCTCTCGGCGTCCGGCAGCCGCAGCACATACTCCGCTCCGATCTCGACGGCCCGCTGCCAGACATCCGGGTCGTCCTGGTCCTTTCCCACGAGGTACACCCCTGGTCTGCGGGTGCCCCCGCGCACCCGGGCCGCCGCGTCGTCCCCGACGAGGATCAGCGGCGCGCTCTCCCAGCCGCCCTTGTGCTCGGGCACCCCGTGATGGACCTCCGGCTCGGCGCCGGCCGCGGCGCACAGCCGCAGCAGGTCGTCGAGGAGCACCGCGTCCTCGGTGACGATGAGCGGCCCGCCCCGCCGCTTCCCGGCCGCCGGCAGCCGATCAGGTGTGATGGATCCAGCCACGATCCCGCCTCCTCTGACAGTGATTCCTTCATGCCTCGAAGTCGCAGCGAACGGCCACTGACTTCGCGATGGGAATCACCGTGCGGGGATCCGGGAAATTAAGTGGATCTTGCTTGAAAACTGTGGACAACTCACCGGTTGTGAATATGTCCCCCACTCTTTTCGGTGACTTCCGGAGAGGAGCGCAACGACTACAGAGCGTCACGCGTATCCAGTGTTGAGGACCATCGCAGCCGACCGGAGGAGAGTGCCGCAGATGACCGCAGAGCCGCTGCTGACACGGGGGCACGCCCGAAAACGTGTCCGGACATGCGACGACCCCAGCCGGGGGGGAGAGCTGGGGTCGTCCCCACGTCCGACTCGGGGGGGGGAGGAGCCGGACGGGGATAACACGGTCGCGAACGATCCGTGACTTCCATGGTGTACCCGAGAGCCTTCTCAGGCAAACCCACGCGCCGCCGCGTAAGCCGAATGGCGGGCACCTATGCTCAGAGTTGTGGAAAACCACTCGTCGCCCCGTACCGCCGCCTTCTTTGACCTCGACAAGACAGTCATCGCCAAGTCGTCGACACTGACCTTCAGCAAGTCCTTCTATCAAGGCGGCCTGATCAACCGCAGGGCTGTACTGCGTACGGCGTACGCTCAGTTCGTATTCCTGGCAGGTGGCGCGGATCACGACCAGATGGAGCGGATGCGCGAGTATCTCTCCGCCCTCTGCAAGGGCTGGAACGTCCGGCAGGTCAAGCAGATCGTCGCCGAGACCCTGCACGATCTGATCGACCCGATCATTTACGACGAGGCCGCTTCCCTCATCGAGGAGCACCACACCGCCGGGCGCGATGTGGTGATCGTCTCCACCTCCGGCGCCGAGGTGGTCGAGCCGATCGGCGAGCTTCTCGGCGCCGACCGGGTCGTCGCCACCCGCATGGTGGTGGGTGCCGACGGATGCTTCACCGGCGAGGTGGAGTACTACGCCTACGGCCCCACCAAGGCCGAGGCCGTAAAGGAGCTCGCCGCCTCCGAGGGGTACGACCTGGCGCGCTGTTACGCGTACAGCGACTCGGCGACCGACGTGCCCATGCTGGAGTCGGTCGGCCACCCCCACGCGGTCAACCCGGACCGGGCACTGCGCCGCGAAGCAGGCGCCCGCGAGTGGCCGATTCTCGTCTTCAACCGGCCGGTGCGGCTGAAGCAGCGGCTGCCCGCCCTGCGGATGCCGCCGCGGCCCGCACTGGTCGCCGCAGCAGCGGTCGGCGCCGCGGCAGCCACGGCCGGCCTCGTCTGGTACGTGAACAGGGGCGGCCGGAGCAGCGTCCGACGTGGGCTCTTTGCCCGAGTTTGAGGATAAAAGTAAAGAAGTGGAGCAGAGGGTTCCCCTCGCCCCGTGAAGAGGAGTACAAAGGAGTCAACGGCCCGCGAGACCAAGGACATCCGAGAGGAAGACCTGAAACCGCAGAAGGCCCCACGGACCGAGCACGAAAACTGAGTACCCACGCGACGTCGACCCGTCGATTACGGGCCAGCCGCACCAGGCAACGGGCGAAGCTCCCGGCTTGATGGGCACATATTCGAGGACGCTTGGTAACCCGGTGGACGTGCCAGCGGCGGCACCTTTCGGTGCCGCCGCATTTTCGTGGAACGGGCCCGGACCGCCAGCAGCCGGCCCCAGGACCTCAGCCCGCTCCGACCCGCCTCGGCGTGATCCAAACGGAAGACCAGCTAGGCCGCCCCGCGCTGAAGCGCCTCACATACGGCTGTCGACTCCCGGACGCCCAGCTCGACCGCACGGCCGCAGTGCACGATCCACGCCGCCATACCCTCCGGGGTTCCCGATACGTAACCGTCCAGCGCCGCCACGTACGCCGCGCGGCCCAGCTCCGCGTGGCCGACCTCCGCAGGGCAGATGGACTTGGGATCGAGACCGCTGTTGATCAGCACGACCCGCTCGGCGGCCCGCGCGACGAGGCCGTTGCAGGAAGTGAAAGGGCGCAGCGCGAGCAGTTCACCGTGCACCACTGCCGCCGTCACCAGCGCCGGAGCAGCGCTCCCCGCGATGACCAGCTGCGAAAGGCCTTCAAGCCGGGCGGACACCTCGTCGGCACCCGGCAGCGGGAGCTCGATCAGCGGCTCGTCGGCCTTCTCCCCCGCCAGTCGCGGACGGCCGACCGCGTCACCGGAGTCCGCTGCCGCCACCAGATGCAGCCGGGCCAGCACCCGCAGCGGCGACTGCCGCCAGATGGACAGCAGTTGACCCGCCTCCGCGGACAGCCGCAGCGCGGCGCCGACCGTGAGGGCCTCCGGGTCGCCGCCGAAGTCGGTTCGCCGGCGCACCTCCTCCAGAGCCCAGTCCGCACCCGAGAGGGCAGCCGACCCACGCGAGGCACGCAGCGCGGCCTCGCCCGTGACCTCGGTGCTGCGACGTCGCATGACACGGTGCCCGTAGACCCGGTCGACGGCTTTGCGTACGGAGTCGACAGCGGCGCCGACACCCGGCAGCTGGCCCAGTGCGGCAAGAGGATCTGAGTGATCTGGAGGAGTCACCGGGGCTCCGGCGGCCGCCTTCCGGGAGAACGCAGTCATAGGAAGCGAGGCTACGCGTCCATAGCAGCCGCCCCACCTTGGAGTGGTCTTCTTCACTCACCGTACCCACGCACCGCATTCACCCCACTACCCTTTGTGAACATGAAGATCGCTTTCGTAGGGAAGGGCGGCAGCGGCAAGACCACGCTGTCCTCTCTCTTCATCCGCCACCTGACCGCCAACGAGGCCCCCGTCCTCGCTGTGGACGCCGACATCAACCAGCACCTCGGTGCCGCGCTCGGTCTCGACGACGCGGAGTCCGCCGCGCTGCCCGCGATGGGCGCGCACCTTCCGCTGATCAAGGAGTACCTGCGCGGCTCCAACCCCCGGATCGCCTCCGCCGAGACGATGATCAAAACGACTCCGCCGGGCACCGGCTCCCGGCTGCTCCGGATCCGCGAGGACAATCCGGTGTACGGCGCGTGCGCCCGTCACGTCGCACTGGACGACGGCGACATCAGGCTGATGGCGACAGGGCCGTTCACCGAGTCGGATCTCGGCGTCGCCTGCTACCACTCCAAGGTCGGCGCGGTCGAACTCTGCCTGAACCATCTGGTCGACGGGCCCGAGGAATTCGTCGTCGTCGACATGACAGCCGGCTCGGACTCGTTCGCCTCCGGCATGTTCACCCGCTTCGACATGACGTTCCTGGTGGCCGAGCCGACCCGCAAGGGGATCTCCGTCTACCGCCAGTACAAGGACTACGCACGGGACTTCGGCGTCGCACTGAAGGTCGTCGGCAACAAGGTGCGCGACGCGGACGATCTGGAGTTCCTGCGCGCCGAGGCCGGTGACGACCTGCTCGTCACCGTCGGCCACTCCGACTGGGTCCGCGCGATGGAGAAGGGCCGCCCGCCGCGCTTCGAGATGCTGGAAGCGGAAAACCGGCTGGCACTCCAGTCCCTGCAGAACGCCGCCGAGGACAGCTACGCGCACCGCGACTGGGAGCGCTACACGCGCCAGATGGTGCACTTCCATCTGAAGAACGCGGCGAGCTGGGGGAACGAGAGGACGGGTGCCGATCTGGCTTCCCAGGTCGACCCAGCCTTCGTCCTCAGTGAGCAGTACGCCGAGGTCAGCACCGCCTCCTGAGGCTCTCTCCAGGACTGACGCGGAGACCGACCGGACGGACCGGGGAGGGGTTGGGACGGGCGAACAGCCCGTCCCGGCCCCTCCCCGACCCATGCCCGGCACCCTCCCGGCACCCCCCCGTCGCCTCCACCCGCACCTTCCCGGCACCTCGCGACTTCGGACCTGCGCGTCTCGATACGAACGACCTGACCCGCCCCGGAGTAGAACAACGAACCGCAGCGGCTCCTGCCCCGGCTCCATCCGCCTTGACCCCACCCGTCGCGGTCACATCCGCACCACGCCCTGACGGACCGACAGCGATTCGAACCGATGTCCAGTCAAGCTATTCAATCACCGAATCGAGTGAACCACTCGACCATTTGCACTGAATGTCCATTCATGGCCTTTACTCTGGATTACGATCTATTTACCGAGAGTTGATAATCCCGCCGCTGCACGCCGTGTCCCACGGCCGCGTCCCCACTTGTTCCGCGACCGCGTCGCCCCGGAAGAGACGGGAACCATGCCTGCCTGCGTCCCCACCCGTACCGAGAACCCTTCCGACTACTCACCCAGCACTCGCGTCCGCCCCTCGCGCAGGCCGCCACCCGGCGGAGACGGCCATCGCCCCCGCTTCCGGAATTCGGGAGCCGATCTGTCCGCCTCGATCACGGTCTTCCTGATCGCGGTCCCCATGTCCCTGGGGCTCGCCGTCGCCATCGGCGCCCCCCTCGAAGCCGGGCTGCTCGCAGCGGCCGTCGGCGGCATCGTCGCCGGACTGCTCGGAGGCTCCGCGCTCCAGGTCAGCGGCCCCTCAGCCGGGCTGACCGTAGTGACGGCCGGACTCATCCAGGACTACGGCTGGCGCACGACCTGCGCCATCACCGTCGGCGCGGGCCTGCTCCAGCTGGTCCTGGGCTCGCTGCGCACCGCCCGCAGCGCGCTCGCCGTCTCCCCGGCGATCGTGCACGGCACTCTCGCCGGCATCGGTGTCGCCATCGCGCTCGCCCAACTCCATATCGTGCTCGGCGGTACACCCCAGAGTTCGGCCGTCGCCAATGCCCTTGCCCTGCCCGGGCAATTCGCCCGCGTCGCTCCGGCCGCACCGCTGATCGGCCTGCTCACCATCGCTGTATTGGTGCTGTGGCCGCGAATTCCCGGTCGAGCGGGACGGGCGCTGCGCAGAATCCCCGCAGCCCTTGCCTCGGTCGCGGCGGCCACCGCGCTGGCCGCCGTCGCCGCGCCCGGTATCGCGCGCGTCGATCTCCCGTCCTGGAAGGCGCACGCTCTGCCCGAACTGCCGCATGGTCCGGTACTCGGCCTGCTCGGCGCCGTGTTCACCGTGATGCTGGTGGCGAGTCTTGAGTCGCTGTTGTCGGCAATGGCCGTGGACAAGCTGACCGCTGACCGCCCCGGAGACACCGGCAGACGCGCCGACCTCGACCGCGAACTGCGCGGTCAGGGCATCGCCAACACCGTGTCCGGGCTGCTCGGCGGCTTGCCGGTGTCCGGCGGAGCGGTGCGCGGCACCGCGAATGTCCGGGCGGGAGCCACCGGCCGCACCTCCACCGTGCTGCACGGCGTGTGGATGCTGCTCGCCGCAGGACTGCTGGTCGGCGTCCTGGAATGGATGCCGCTGGCCGCGCTGGCCGCTCTCGTCATGGTGGTCGGCCTCCAGATGGTGAGTTACGCGCACATCCGCAACGTCCACCGGCACCGGGAGTTCCCGGCGTACGGGGCCACGGTCGCCGGTGTCGTGGGCTTCGGTGTACTGGAGGGGGTCACGGTCGGAATCGCCGTCGCGGTCGGCACCGCCCTGCACCGGCTGACCAGAACCCGGATCACTCTTCATGACGACAGTGGCACCCATCGGCTGCGGGCACGCGGGCAGTTGACGTTTCTGGCCGTGCCCCGCCTGAGCCGGACACTCGGGCAGATCCCGCCAGGGGCGAACGCGGTGGTGGAGCTGGACGGTTCGTTCATGGACCACGCGGCGTACGAGACGCTCCAGCACTGGCAGGAGGCGCATGTCGCCCAGGGCGGCACAGTCGATGTGACAGGCAGGACAGGCAGGACAGCCAGCCGGATCGTCGAGCCGACATCCGCAGCCCACACCTGCTGCCGCCCCTGGACGCCCTGGCGCAACCACCACTGCAATGACCGCGCGCTCGACTCGGCGGGCACCGGCGGCCCGGCCTCCATGGCCGGCCCGCCCGACTCCGGCCCGCCCGGCTCCGACTCCGACCCCGCCCCTCGGTCCGGCCCCGGGTCCGCCCTTCCCAGTACAACGTCCCGCTCGGCAGCACCGCGTACCGCAGTACATCCAGCCACCACGCCGGAGAAGACGATGCCCCACGCCACCACCCCAATCGCCCATGAACCCCACTCCCCCGCGGTCCAGGACGGCACCTCCGCCACTGCGTCCGCCCCGCCCGTCACGCCCGTCACGCCCATCGCGCCCGTCACGCCCACGGCGTCCGCTGCATCCGCCGCGTCCCAGCGGCCGGGGAGCCGTCAACTGGCCAGTGGCCTGAGCTCGTTCCAGCGTGACACCGCTCCCCTGGTGCGGGACGAACTGGCGCGTCTCGCCCGGGAGGGCCAGCAGCCTTCGCAGCTCTTTCTCACCTGCGCCGATTCCCGGCTGGTGACCAGCATGATCACATCGAGCGGTCCCGGAGATCTGTTCACGGTGCGGAACGTGGGCAATTTCGTACCGCTGCCCGGCGCGGAGGCTTCCGACGACTCGGTGGCGGCTGCGATCGAGTACGCGGTCGACATTCTGAGAGTCGAGTCGATCACTGTCTGCGGGCACTCCGGCTGCGGTGCCATGACTGCTCTCCTGAACGACCCACCAGACGCCCCCTCCACCCCTACTGGCACCTCCACCTCCACCTCCAGCGCGGCGAGCACACCTCTACGGCGATGGTTGCGGCATGGGCAGCCCAGTCTGGACCGGATGCTGAGCCGTCATCACTCCTGGGCCCGGATCTCCGGGCGGATGCCGGCCGACGCGGTGGAGCAGCTCTGCCTGACCAATGTGATCCAGCAGCTGGAGCATTTGAGGGCGCACGAATCGGTGGCGCGCCGGCTCGCGGAAGGCACGCTGGAGCTGCACGGCATGTACTTCCACGTCGGCGAGGCTCAGGCGTATCTGCTCACCGACTCTCATGAGCTGGACGGAGTCTTCGCCCAGGTGGCTCCCGCCTGACGGGTTTTGTGTGTGATGTGCCACTGGATCTCCTCCCGGCCCATATGGCCCACAAACACCCGTAACCGTTCCTGATCGCGCACGCCCCGCCGAAGAGCCGCCGCAGAACCCCTCAGAACCGCACCGGAAGGAGCCTCTGCCCGCTCCCAGCCATAGAGGTCTAAACCAATTGATTCGCGTGAGCCCTTGTCAGAGTGGCTTACGGGCTGATGAGCTATGAGCTGGGACACAAGGCTTTGTCGAAAGGGCGATCTCGTGAGCAACGAAAGCTTGGCCAACCTGCTCAAGGAGGAGCGACGCTTCGCGCCGCCCACCGAGCTGGCCGCGAACGCCAACGTCACAGCGGCGGCGTACGAGCAGGCGGCAGCGGACCGGCTGGGCTTCTGGGCCGAGCAGGCCCGGCGGCTGACCTGGGCCACCGAGCCCACCGAGACGCTCGACTGGTCGAACCCGCCGTTCGCGAAGTGGTTCGCCGACGGTGAGCTCAACGTCGCGTACAACTGCGTGGACCGGCACGTCGAGGCCGGCAACGGCGACCGCGTCGCCATCCACTTCGAAGGTGAGCCCGGAGACAGCCGGTCGATCACCTACGCGCAGCTCAAGGACGAGGTGTCGCAGGCCGCGAACGCCCTCGCCGAGTTGGGCGTCGTCAAGGGCGACCGGGTCGCCGTCTACATGCCGATGATCGCCGAAGCCGTCGTGGCGATGCTCGCCTGCGCCCGGGTCGGCGCCGCGCACTCGGTGGTCTTCGGCGGCTTCTCCGCCGACGCCGTCGCCTCCCGTATCCAGGACGCCGACGCCAAGCTCGTCATCACCGCCGACGGCGGCTACCGGCGCGGGAAGCCGTCCGCGCTCAAGCCCGCGATCGACGAGGCCGTGGCGAAGTGCCCGCAGGTCGAGCACGTCCTCGTGGTCCGGCGCACCGGCCAGGACACGGCGTGGACCGAGGGCCGGGACGTCTGGTGGGACGAGTTCGTGGGGCGCCAGTCCACCGAGCACACCCCCGAGGCGTTCGGCGCCGAGCACCCGCTGTTCATCCTCTACACCTCGGGCACGACGGGTAAGCCGAAGGGCATCCTGCACACGTCCGGCGGCTATCTCACCCAGGCGGCGTACACCCACCACGCGGTCTTCGACCTCAAGCCGGAGACGGACGTCTACTGGTGCACGGCCGACATCGGCTGGGTGACCGGCCACTCCTACATCACGTACGGACCGCTGGCCAACGGCGCGACCCAGGTCATCTACGAGGGCACCCCGGACACCCCGCACCAGGGCCGGTTCTGGGAGATCGTCCAGAAGTACGGCGTCTCGATCCTCTACACGGCGCCGACCGCGATCCGTACGTTCATGAAGTGGGGAGACGACATCCCCGCCAAGTTCGACCTGTCCTCGCTGCGGGTCCTCGGGTCGGTCGGTGAGCCGATCAACCCCGAGGCCTGGATGTGGTACCGGAAGAACATCGGCGCCGACAAGTGCCCGATCGTGGACACCTGGTGGCAGACCGAGACCGGCGCGATGATGATCTCGCCGCTGCCCGGGGTGACCGAGACCAAGCCGGGATCCGCGCAGCGCGCGCTGCCGGGCATCTCAGCGACGGTCGTCGACGACGAGGCGCGCGAGGTACCGGACGGAGGCGGCGGCTATCTGGTCATCACCGAGCCGTGGCCCTCGATGCTCCGCACGGTCTGGGGCGACGACCAGCGCTTCATCGACACCTACTGGTCGCGTTTCGAGGGCAAGTACTTCGCGGGTGACGGTGCGAAGAAGGACACGGACGGCGACCTCTGGCTGCTCGGCCGGGTGGACGACGTGATGCTGGTGTCCGGGCACAACATCTCGACCACCGAGGTCGAGTCGGCGCTCGTCTCGCACCCGGCCGTCGCCGAAGCGGCGGTCGTGGGCGCTGCCGACGAGACGACAGGTCAGTCGATCGTCGCCTTCGTGATCCTGCGGGGCACGGCGGAGGAATCGGCGGACCTCTCGGCGGAGCTGCGCAACCACGTGGGCGCGGTGCTGGGGCCGATTGCCAAGCCGAAGCGGGTCCTGCCGGTGGCCGAGCTGCCCAAGACCCGGTCCGGGAAGATCATGCGGCGTCTGCTGCGTGACATCGCAGAGGACCGCGAGCTGGGTGACGTCTCCACACTCACCGACGCCTCGGTGATGGGCCTGATCCAGACGAAGCTGCCGAGCGCCTCCAGCGAGGACTGAGCCGGAGCCCGGGGACAGAGCCAGTTCGACGTTGGTTCAACTCAACGTTGGTTCAACTCAACAGGGCCCGGGAGCAGCACAGCAGCAGGACAAGCAGGACAGCAGGACCCTCAGCAGCGCGCGTAGCAGTGTGAGTACGGGCCGGCAGGGGGCATCGGAGCGCCGGACGGGCTTGATATGCCCGTCCGGCGTTCTGTCCGTAAGGTGGCGAAGAGACGATCACCGGATGCTCCCTGCCACCCCGCCGAGCCGCACCGCCTCTGGGCCTCTGGAAACAGACCGCCCACAGCCCAGCCCCGCCTCGGATAACGTAGAGGCAGACGAAATAGGTAAACGGGTGCGCCGGGAAGTCTGGTCGGCATGTGTTCTGTGCTGTCCACCTGACCGGAGGTCCCCCGCGTGACCGCGCCCGCCCCGAAGCCCAAGCCCGAGCCCGAGCCCGATTCGAAGAACCAGCCCGAGCCGCAGGACCAACCAGCGTCGCAGGACCCATCAGCGTCGCAGCGCTCGGGGCCCACGTCGTTCCTGGGGCGGCTCCCGCTCCCCGAACGGACTTATCTCGCTGACGCACTGCGCGCCGAGACGGTCGGAGGCCTGCTCCTCCTCGTCGCCGCCATTGCCGCCCTCGTCTGGGCGAACACCCCGTTGAGCAGCAGTTACGCCACTGTCAGCCACTTCCATCTGGGGCCGGGCGCCATCGGTCTGCACCTCTCCGTCCAGCACTGGGCGGCCGACGGGCTGATCGCCGTCTTCTTCTTCGTCGCCGGGATCGAGCTGAAGCGCGAGATGGTCGCGGGTGAGCTGCGCGATCCGAAAGCCGCCGCGCTGCCGGTCATCGCGGCGGTGTGCGGGATGGCGGTACCGGCGCTGGTGTACGCGCTGGTCAACGTCGTCGGCGGCGGTTCGCTGGGCGGCTGGGCCGTACCGACCGCCACCGACATCGCCTTCGCGCTCGCTGTCCTCGCGGTCATCGGGACCTCGCTCCCCTCCGCCCTGCGCGCCTTCCTCCTCACGCTGGCCGTCGTCGACGACCTCTTCGCGATTCTGATCATCGCGGTGTTCTTCACCAGCGACATCAACTTCGCGGCGCTCGGCGGTGCGGTGGCCGGTCTGGCCGTCTTCTGGCTGCTGCTGCGCTTCGACGTACACGGCTGGTACATCTACGTCCCGCTCGGACTGGTCATCTGGGGGCTGATGTACAACAGCGGCGTGCACGCCACCATCGCCGGTGTCGCCATGGGGCTGATGCTCCGCTGCACCCGCCGCGAGGGGGAGCGGTACTCCCCGGGAGAGCACATCGAGCATTTGGTGCGGCCGTTCTCGGCGGGCCTCGCCGTACCGCTGTTCGCGCTGTTCTCCGCCGGGGTCTCGGTGTCCGGCCGGGCGCTCGCCGACGTGTTCAGCAGGCCGGAGACGCTGGGCGTCGTCCTGGGCCTGGTCGTCGGCAAGGCGGTCGGCATCTTCGGCGGTACGTGGCTGACCGCCCGCTTCACCAAGGCCGAGCTCAACAAGGACCTGGCATGGGCCGATGTGTTCGCGGTGGCCTCCCTCGCCGGGATCGGCTTCACCGTCTCGCTCCTCATCGGGGAGCTGGCCTTCGCCGGGGACCCCACGACGACCGCCGAGATCAAGGCATCGGTGCTGCTGGGCTCGGTGATCGCCGCCGCCCTCTCGTCCGTACTGCTCAGAATGCGCGACCGCCGGTACCGGGTCCTGTGCGACGAGGAGGAGCGCGACGAGGACCACGACGGGATCCCCGACATCTACGAGGAGGACGAAGCCGCGCACCATCTGCGCATGGCTGCGATCCTTGAGGGGAAGGCGGCCGAGCACCGCCGTCTCGCCGAACGGGCGGGGGCAGCAAGCGAGGACGAGGACCGTCCGGCATGATCTGAAGTCAGATCACTCCGGACAGACCGTTTGTGACGACCGTGACGACCAGGATGACCGGGACGACCGTGCCGACCGGGACGACCGGCATGACACACACGGCGACGCACTCGGCGACGCCCATGACGATGCCGCGCGGATGACCGCTCGTACAGACGAACGCTCGCGCAAGAGAAGAGGGATTCAGCGATGAGCCACCCCAGCAGCCCGGCCGGCACCGCCGACCGCAGTCTCGGTCAGCTGGTTGCCTCGGCGACCGCCGAGATGTCCGCCCTGGTGCACGATGAAATCGCCCTGGCCAAGGCCGAGCTCCGCCAGGACGTCAAGCGGGGCGCCGTCGGCAGCGGCGCGTTCATGGCGGCCGGGATCGTGCTCCTCTTCTCCCTGCCGATGCTGAGCTTCGCCCTCGCCTACGGCATCCGGACCTGGAGCCACTGGAACCTGGCGATCTGCTTCGTCCTGTCCTTCGCCGCGAATGTGCTGGTGGCCCTGATCCTCGGACTGATCGGGATGGTCTTCTTCAAGAAGGCCAAGAAGGGCAAGGGCCCGCAGAAGGTCGTCGCATCCGCCAAGGAGACGGCGGCTGTCATCCAGGGCGTCAGGCCGCACCCCCGCCCGTCCCTCGACAAGGCGGCCGTGCTGGTCCCCGCGGATGCCCCCCTCGCGGTCATCGGCGAGCCGTCAGCTGTGGCACGCTCGTCGGCATGACCGCTTCTGCCGAAATGGGCTCCGTTGTACGGATCGACGGGCCCTGGACCCACCGCGATGTCGCCGCGAACGGCGCGCGCTTCCACATCACGGAGGCCGGTGACGGGCCACTGGTGCTGCTGTTGCACGGCTTTCCGCAGTTCTGGTGGACCTGGCGTCATCAGCTGACCGCGCTCGCCGACGCCGGTTTCCGGGCCGTCGCGATGGATCTGCGGGGCGTGGGCGGCAGCGACCGCACGCCCAGGGGGTACGACCCCGCCAACCTGGCCCTCGACGTCACCGGAGTGATCCGCTCCCTCGGGGAGCCGGACGCCGCGCTCGTCGGGCACGACCTGGGCGGATATCTGGCGTGGACGGCGGCCGTGATGCGGCCCAAGCTGGTGCGCAGGCTCGCCGTGTCCTCAATGCCGCACCCCCGCCGCTGGCGCTCGGCGATGCTCTCCGACTTCTCGCAGTCCCGGGCCGGTTCGTATGTCTGGGGCTTCCAGCGGCCGTGGCTGCCGGAGCGGCAGCTCGTCGCCGACGACGCGGCGCTGGTCGGTGAGCTGGTACGCGAATGGTCCGGGCCCGTCCGGCCGGACGAGGACGCCGTGGAGACGTACCGGCGCGCCATGTCGATCCCGTCCACGGCGCACTGCTCCATCGAGCCGTACCGCTGGATGGTGCGGTCGCTGGCGCGGCCTGACGGCATTCAGTTCAACCGCCGGATGAAGCGTCCGGTGCGGGTGCCGACACTGCATCTGCACGGATCGCTCGACCCGGTGATGCGCACCCGCAGCGCGGCGGGGTCGGGGCAGTACGTCGAAGCGCCGTACCGCTGGCGGCTGTTCGACGGCCTTGGACACTTTCCCCAGGAGGAGGACCCCGAGGCGTTCTCGGCGGAGCTCATCAACTGGCTGAAGGACCCCGAGCCCGACCGCTGACCTCAGCCCGGCCTCGCCCGCGACCGCACAGGAACGCTTGTCCTACGAACAGCCAAATGCCTGACGCATAGGCCAATTGGCCCCGTGGGACGCGATTACCGACCATGAGGCACGGGCAAACACGGTGGTATGGGCTGGACGCACGACTACGGTGACGCAGCACGCAACCGCCGCTCGGCCACAGGCCTGAGCACATATGAGAGGGGCGGATCACACGACGGGGAGGACGACGATCCACGTCTCGGCATTCCGCGCATCATCCGCCGCCGGGCCCGCTGGGTGTCGGCGCGGTTACGCCACTCCAGGCCGTGAGCGGACGCTCGGCGCTCAGCTCTTCGTGAGGTAGCCGAGGCCCGGGTGCACGTCCCGGTAGCCGTCGAGCAGCCTTCCCGCCACATTCACGGAGTCGACCAGCGGATGCAGGGCGAATGCCCGCACCGCGGCCCGCGCCGATCCGCTCTCCGCCGCTTCCAGTACGGAGCGCTCCACCGCCTTCACCGCTGACACCAGAGCCGCCTCATGGCCCGACAGCTGTGAAACCGGCAGCGGGCGGGGGCCGTTCGCGTCGACCCGGCACGGGACTTCGATGACGGCGGCCTCATCGAGCACGGCGAGCGTACGACCGCCACCGGAGGCGCCGGAGCTGCCGATGCCAGTGCCCATGCCGATGCCACTACCGCTGGGTGAGCTTCCAGCGGGTGCGCTGCCGTTGGGTGCGCTGCCGCCAAGTACGTTGCCATTGGGGACGTTCAGGATCAGCGTGGCGCTCTCGTCCCGCGCGATGGCCCGCATCAGAGCCAGTGCGACGTTCTCGTACCCGCCCGACTCCAGGTCGTCGGCCTCCCGTTCGCCCGCCCCTGCGGCCTCGCGGTTCTCCGCCATGTACGTCGCCTCGCGCTCGGCACGGGTACGGTCCCAGGCCGCGAGCGCGGGCGTCGACGGGTGCGCCATCTCGTCGTAGAACCGGGCCTGCTGGTCGTGCAGGAAGGCGCCGCGGGTCTGCTCCGCCTGCTGATAGGCGGCGACCGTCTCGCGGTTGAAGTAGTAGTAGTGCAGATACTCGTTGGGTACCGAGCGGATCGAGCGCAGCCACTCCGCCCCGAACAGCCGGCCCTCCTCGAAGGAGGTCAGCAGCCGCTCGTCGTCGAACAGCCGGGGCAGCACGTCCTGCTCGTCCACGTACAGACCGCGCAGCCAGCCCAGATGGTTCAGCCCCACATAGTCGAGCCGCGCCGACCCGGGGTCCGCGCCGAGGACCCGGGCGACCCTGCGGCCGAGACCGACCGGCGAGTCACAGATCCCGACGACCCGGCGGCCGAGGTGGGCGGCCATCGCCTCGGTGACAAGACCCGCCGGGTTGGTGAAGTTGATGACCCAGGCGTCCGGGGCGAGCCGGGCGACCCTGCGGGCGATGTCGACGGCGACCGGGACCGTACGGAGTCCGTACGCGATACCGCCCGCGCCGACGGTCTCCTGGCCGAGGACGCCCTCGGCCAGCGCCACCCGCTCGTCGGCCGCACGGCCCGCGAGCCCGCCGACCCGGATCGCGGAGAAGACGAAGTCGGCGCCGCGGAGGGCGTCGTCGAGGTCGGTGGTGGTACGGACCTCGGGCGCATCCGGTACGTCCGCCGCCTGGTCGGCGAGAACACGGGCCACGGCCGCCAGCCTGGCGGGGTCGAGGTCGTGGAGCGTGAGGTGGGTGACCCGGCCCGCCGCGTGGTCGCGCAGCAGCGCCCCGTACACCAGCGGCACCCGGAATCCGCCGCCGCCGAGAATCGTGAGCTTCACCGTGCGCCTCCCGCTGTCGTCACCGATTACGCCTTCCCCGCGGTGTACGTCGCGGTGTACGCATGCCCCGCTGTGTACGTCACTGGGTTCGGCCCCTGTGTGCGGCCGGGTCCAGCCATGTCTCCAGCCCTCGGGCCCGTCGTCACAACGCGCACCCCTGAGTGTCCACCTGCTGGCTCGCGGTGCGGCCCTGGGCGATGTCCTGGCGGATCTCGTCGGCCGAGAGCGCGTACCCGGTCTTGCTGTCGTCGAGCGATTTGGCGAAGACCACCCCGTACACCTTGCCGTCGGGGGTCAACAGGGGGCCGCCGGAGTTGCCCTGCCGGACGGTCGTGTAGAGGGAGTAGACGTCGCGGGTGACCGTCCCGCGGTGGTAGATGTCTGGGCCGCTGGCGTTGATCCGGGCGCGGACGCGGGCGGAGCGGACGTCGTAGCCGCCGTTCTCGGGGAAGCCGGCGACGATCGCGCTGTCATTGGTGTGGGCGTCGTGGTGGGTGTCGGTGAACTTCAGCGCGGGCGCGTGCAGGTCCGGCACGTCCAGGACGGCGATGTCGCGTGACCAGTCGTAGAGCACGACCTTCGCGTCGTACAGCTTGCCCTCGCCGCCGATCTGCACGGTCGGTTCGCTGACGCCGCCGACGACGTGGGCGTTGGTCATCACCCTGTGGTTGCCGAAGACGAAGCCGGAGCCCTCCAGGACCTTGCTGCACCCGGTCGCCGTGCCGACGACCTTGACGATGGACTTCCTGGCGCTCGTCACGACCGGACTGTTGGCCAGGGCCGGGTCGGGCGCCTTGACGTTGGTGATCGGTTCATTGGCGAACGGGCTGAAGACCTGGGGGAAGCCGTTCTGCGCGAGGACGGATGTGAAGTCCGTGAACCAGGTGCTGGCCTGCGACGGCACCACCCGGGAGACCCCGATGAGCACCTTGGAGGTACGGACCTCCTTGCCGAGGGTGGGCAGCGTCGTACCGGCCAGGGCCGATCCGATCAGCCAGGCGACCAGCAGCATGGCCACCACGTTCACCAGGGCGCCGCCGGTGGCATCCAGGGCGCGCGCGGGTGACCAGGTGATGAAGCGGCGCAGTTTGTTGCCCAGGTGGGTGGTGAGGGCCTGGCCGACCGAGGCGCACACGATCACGATGATGACCGCGACGACCGTGGCCGTCGTGGAGACTTCGGACTTCTCCGTGAGCTCGTCCCAGATGATGGGCAGTACGTAGACGGCGACGATGCCGCCCCCGAGAAAGCCGATCACCGACAGGATGCCGACGACGAAACCCTGGCGGTAACCGATGACCGCGAACCACACAGCGGCCAGCAGCAGCAGGATGTCCAGCACGTTCACCGTCGGGAGCCTCGCTTTTCGTCGCCGGTCACGGTCCGCCGGCCGGTGGTGCGGCCCGTCGGGGAGCCACAGTGGTTCGCAGCGTCGCCCGAGTGGCCCAGTACTTCGGCCACCCTGTCATGCGCGCCAGTCGAGCGGGACCTGTCTGGAGCGGTCCCAGGGGCGCTCCCAGCCCGCGAAATGCAGAATCCGGTCGATCACTCCGGCCGTGAAGCCCCAGACCAGGGCGGATTCGACCAGAAATGCTGGGCCCTGGTGACCGCGCGGGTGGACACTCGTCACCCGGTTGGCCGGGTCAGTGAGATCCGCCACGGGAACCGTGAAGACCCGGGCCGTCTCCCCGCTGTCCACGGCCCGTACCGGAGTGGGCTCGCGCCACCAGCCGAGCACCGGCGTCACGACGAAGCCGCTCACCGGGATGTAGAGCCGGGGCAGCACACCGAAGAGCTGCACGCCCGCTGGTTCGAGGCCGGTCTCCTCCTGGGCCTCGCGCAGCGCCGCCCGCAGCGGGCCGGTGGTCTGCGGATCCCCGTCCCCGGGGTCGAGGGAGCCACCGGGGAAGGAGGGCTGTCCCGCGTGGGAGCGCAGGCTGGAGGCCCGCTCCATCAGCAGCAGCTCGGGCCCGGCCGGGCCCTCGCCGAAGAGGATCAGCACAGCGGACTGCCGCCCGCCACCGCCCTCGGGCGGCAGGAACCGGCTGAGCTGCTCGGGGCGCACCGTATCGGCCGCACGCGCCACGGGCGCCAGCCATCCGGGCAGCCCGGACTGCGTCACGGCGACCGGACTCTCCTGAGTCCGGCCCGTGTGTCTCTCTCCAGCGCGCGTCATCGACACCCCCGCCTCTTCCAACGCCTGCGGCGGGCCTGATCGTTCCGCACGAACGGGTGGTTCCGCACTTCGACTTCGTCCCGCACGCGGACGGCGGGGTGATCCTGGCCCTGCGGGCCGGTACGGGCCGCCGTCACCCGGCCGCCATCGGTGGGGCCGGCTGCCCGGGATAGTCCGCCGGGGGCTTCAGCCGCTGGCCGGGCCGGCCGCCCTTCTCGTACTTCAGCAGCTTCCGCGCCTTCTCCGGGTCCGTCTCGCCCTCACCGTACGAAGGGCAGAGCGGGGCGATCGGACAGGCACCGCAGGCCGGTTTACGGGCGTGGCAGATCCGGCGGCCGTGGAAGACGACCCGGTGCGAGAGCATCGTCCAGTCGCTCTTCGGGAAGAGCGCGCAGATCTCCGCCTCGACCTTCTCCGGGTCCTGCTGCTCGGTCCATTTCCAGCGGCGCACCAGTCGCCCGAAATGGGTGTCCACGGTAATTCCAGGGACTCCAAAAGCATTACCGAGAACAACATTTGCCGTTTTCCGCCCGACTCCGGGCAGCGACACCAGGTCCTCCAGCCGGCCCGGCACCTCGCCGCCGAAGTTGTCCCTGATGGCGGTGGAAAGCCCCAGGACCGACTTCGCCTTCGCCCGGAAGAACCCGGTCGGCCGCAGGATCTGCTCCAGTTCCTCGGGGTCCGCCGCCGCCATGTCCTCCGGCGTCGGGAACTTCGCGAAGAGCGCGGGCGTCGTCTGGTTGACCCGGAGGTCGGTGGTCTGGGCGGAGAGGACCGTCGCGACCAGCAGCTCGAAGGGGTTCTCGAAGTCGAGCTCGGGATGGGCGTACGGGTAGACCTCGGCCAGCTCACTGTTGATCCGGCGCGCCCGGCGGACCAGGGCGGCGTGGGACTCGGACTTGGGAATCCGGACAGCCTCGGGCGCGGGCCCGGACTTCTTGGCGGGGGCAGCTTTCTTGGCGGGCGCGGACTTCTTGGCGGGCGCGGTCTTCTTCGCTGACGCGGGCTTTTTCGCCGCCGGGGCCTTTTTCGCTACCGCCGCCTTCTCAACGGGCGCAGCTTTCTCGGCAAGCGCAGCCTTTTTGGCGGGCGCAGCCGTCCTGGCGGGCGCAGCCTTTTTCGCCGGGACGGTTTTCTTCGCCGGGACGGTTTTCTTCGTGGCGACAGCCTTCTTGGCCACCACAGCCTTCTTTGCTGCTGCGGCCGTGGTCTTCCTTGCGGGTGCGGCCCTCTTCGCGGCCGTTCTCGCAACCTGCTTCCCGGCTTCCTTCGCCGGCCCAGCCGCCTCTGCCATCTCGGCCCCTTTCACCGGTTCGCCGGTTTCATCACGTTTGCGGCCTTTTTCGCCCGGGTGGGCGACTGTTCGCCCACAGCAGAATTTCGGCTCGGCGACACCCGTTCAGCCCCCCTGCCCCTCTGCTCTCACCGGCGTTCTGGACACCCGGCCAGCCTAGAGCCAGCCACTGACATCCGCCCCGGTCACAGCTAATTCCGAACCCAATCGGCCCCCTCCCGCACAAGCCGCAGCGCCAGTGCGTCAAACTTGTGACTGATCACACTGATTGACCCGTCCGGCATGATGGGAACCAGCCGGTTCCCTGAGCAGGTCGACAAGGAGAGAACTCGTGGACGACGTTCTGCGGCGCGCCCCGCTCTTCGCGGCGCTCGATGACGAGCAGGCCGCTGAGCTGCGCGCCTCGATGAGTGAGGTGACGCTCGCCCGCGGCGACGCCCTCTTCCACGAGGGCGACCCCGGCGACCGCCTCTATGTGGTCACCGAGGGCAAGGTGAAGCTGCACCGCACTTCCCCCGACGGCCGCGAGAACATGCTGGCCGTTCTCGGCCCCGGCGAGCTGATCGGCGAGCTGTCCCTCTTCGACCCGGGCCCGCGTACCGCCACGGCGTCGGCGCTGACCGAGGTCAAGCTGCTCGGCCTGGGCCACGGCGACCTCCAGCCCTGGCTGAATGTCCGCCCCGAGGTGGCCACGGCGCTGCTGCGCGCGGTCGCCCGCCGTCTGCGCAAGACCAACGACCAGATGTCCGACCTGGTCTTCTCGGACGTTCCCGGCCGGGTCGCCCGCGCGCTCCTCGACCTGTCGCGCCGCTTCGGTGTGCAGTCGGAGGAGGGCATCCACGTGGTCCACGACCTCACCCAGGAAGAGCTGGCCCAGCTGGTCGGCGCCTCCCGCGAGACGGTCAACAAGGCCCTCGCGGACTTCGCGGGCCGCGGCTGGCTGCGGCTGGAGGCCCGTGCGGTGATCCTGCTGGACGTGGAGCGCCTCGCGAAGCGGTCCCGCTAGCCCGGACCCGTTCCTGCCTGTACGTACGTGAAGGGGCGCCCCACCGCGAGTGGGGCGCCCCTTCACGTACGTACAGGCACGGACACCACCGCGTCCTCCCACCGCGCGGCTCGCGGCTCGCGGCTAAGCCCAGCCCGAGCGCATGAGGCAAGCGCGTGATGCCGACAGGGGATCCGTCGGCGGATCCGCAGCCGTTCAGATCAGCCCGTGCTCCCGCAGATACTCCAGCTGCGCCCGCACCGACATCTCAGCCGCGGGCCAGAGCGACCGGTCGACATCCGCGTACACCTGCGCGACGACCTCCGAAGCCGTCGTGAAGCCCTTCTCGGCCGCCGTCTCCACCTGGGCGAGCCGGTGGGCGCGGTGCGCGAGGTAGAAGTCGACGGCCCCCTGCGCGTCCTCCAGCACCGGCCCGTGCCCCGGAAGCACCGTGTGCACCCCGTCGTCCACCGTCAGCGAGCGCAGCCGCCGCAGCGAGTCCAGGTAGTCGCCGAGCCGGCCGTCCGGATGCGCGACCACCGTCGTGCCCCGGCCCAGGACCGTGTCGCCCGTCAGCACCGCCCGGTCGGCCGGCAGATGGAAGCAGAGCGAGTCCGCGGTGTGGCCCGGCGTCGGTACGACCCGCAGTTCCAGGCCGCCGGTGGTGATGACGTCCCCGGCGCCCAGTCCCTCGTCGCCGAGGCGCAGCGCGGGGTCCAGCGCCCGTACGGACGTACGCGTCAGCTCGGCGAACCGCGCCGCGCCCTCCGCGTGGTCCGGGTGGCCGTGCGTCAGGAGCGTCAGCGCGACGCGCTTGCCCGCCCCTGCCGCCGTCGCGACGACGGCCTTGAGATGGGTGTCGTCGAGCGGTCCCGGGTCGATGACGACGGCCAGGTCGGAGTCCGGCTCGGCGATGATCCAGGTGTTGGTGCCGTCGAGCGTCATCGCGGAGGCGTTCGGCGCCAGGACATTCACCGCCCGTGCGGTGGCGGGCCCGGACAGGACCCCGCCCCTGGGCTGGCCGGGGAGGGCTGCGGCATCACTCACGCGGGGTCTCCTGTCGTCCGGACCGTCACTCGGACCGTCACCGGGGCAGTCACTCGGGCCGTCACTTCGGGGAACCGGCCGGTCATTCCGGCGTCCCGGTCGCCGGAAGCCGCCGGGTGAACTCATCATGACCCGGCCAGCTCAGCACCAGCTCACCGGCCTCCAGCCGGGCCCGTGCCAGCACCGGGGTGAGTTCCTGCGCCGCCGCACCCGCCAGGGTGTCGGCCACGGTCGCGTACGGCTGGAGCGAACGGAGCGTCGAGATCGTCGGGGGCATCATCAGCAACTCCCCCTTGTCGTACGCCGCTGCCGCCTCCTCCGGCCGGACCCAGACCGTGCGGTCCGCCTCGGTCGAGGCGTTGCGGGTCCGCTGCCCGGCGGGCAGCGCGGCCGCGAAGAACCAGGTGTCGTACCGCTTCGGCTCGAACTCCGGCGTGATCCAGCGCGCCCACGCGCCCAGCAGGTCGGAGCGGAGGACGAGCCCCCGCCGGTCCAGAAAGTCCGCGAAGGAGAGTTCGCGGTCGACGAGCGCGGCGCGGTCCGCCTCCCAGTCGTCGCCGGAGAGGTCGCCGACGACGGTGGAAGCGGTCTCGCCCGCGAGCAGCACACCGGCCTCCTCGTACGTCTCCCGGACGGCTGCGCAGACGATGGCCTGGGCGGATGCCGCGTCGACGCCGAGCCGCGCGGCCCATACATCGCGCGGCGGCCCGGCCCAGCCGACCGGGCGGTCGTCGTCGCGGGGGTCCACCCCGCCGCCCGGATACGCGTACGCGCCTCCGGCGAATGCCATGGAGGCGCGTCTGCGCAGCATGTGCACGGCGGGACCGGCCGCGGTGTCGCGCAGCAGCATGACGGTCGCGGCTCTGCGCGGCGCGACGGCGGTGAGCTCGCCGGCCGCCAGGGCACGGATACGGTCGGGCCATTCCGGCGGGTACGACTGACCTTGGGACATGGCCGGAGGCTAACCGCTCTCGCGCCGATGTTCGAGGGTGTGGGCAGGGGTGCTGCTTGCCCACCGGGTGCCGACGGAGCGGGGGCGCCCGCCCGACCGGCCCCCGCTCACCCCGTCAGCCCTCGTCCCCTCAAGCCTTCAGCTCGACCTGGATCTCCACCTCGACCGGCGCGTCCAGCGGCAGCACCGCGACGCCCACCGCGCTGCGCGCATGGACCCCGCGGTCGCCCAGGACCTCGCCCAGCAGCTCGCTCGCACCGTTGAGCACGCCCGGCTGACCGGTGAAGTCCGGGGCCGACGCCACGAATCCCACGACCTTCACGACCCGCTCGA
Source organism: Streptomyces sp. NBC_00440 (assembly GCF_036014215.1). Taxonomy (NCBI): domain Bacteria; kingdom Bacillati; phylum Actinomycetota; class Actinomycetes; order Kitasatosporales; family Streptomycetaceae; genus Streptomyces; species Streptomyces sp. NBC_00440. The sequence continues at coordinate 4,487,095 of NZ_CP107921.1, read as the reverse complement.
CACGGTCCAGGTCACCGGCGACCGACTTCACCGCCGCCAGCGCGTTCAGCGCGCACGTACGCGCCAGGTCCTTCGCGTCCTCGGCCGTGACCTCGGCGCCGACCTTCCCGACCAGCGGAAGCTTGCCCTCCACCATCGGCAGCTGGCCCGCCGTGTACACGTACACACCGGACTGCACGGCCGGCTGGTACGCGGCCAGCGGCGGTACGACGTCCGGAAGCGTCAGTCCCAGCTCGGTCAGGCGCGCTTCGACGACCCCGCTCATGCGGACTTCTCCCGCTTGAGGTACGCCACGAGCTGCTCGGGGTTGTTCGGTCCGGGCACGACCTGGACGAGCTCCCAGCCGTCCTCGCCCCAGGTGTCCAGAATCTGCTTCGTCGCGTGCACCAGCAGCGGCACAGTCGCGTATTCCCATTTGGCCATACGGCGACTGTAGCTGCCCTCGGGCGTACCACCGTGCCCGACTGGTTAGGCTCGAATACGTGAGCAGGCTTCAGGTCGTGAGTGGCAAGGGCGGGACCGGAAAGACCACGGTCGCCGCCGCGCTGGCGCTTGCCCTCGCGACGGAGGGCAAGCGCACTCTCCTCGTCGAGGTGGAGGGCCGGCAGGGCATCGCCCAGCTCTTCGAGACGGAGGCGTTCCCGTACGAGGAGCGGAAGATCGCCGTGGCACCCGGCGGCGGGGAGGTGTACGCCCTCGCGATCGACGCCGAACGCGCCCTGCTCGACTACCTGCAGATGTTCTACAAGCTGGGCAGCGCGGGCCGGGCCCTGAAGAAGCTCGGCGCGATCGACTTCGCCACGACCATCGCACCCGGCGTACGGGACGTGCTCCTCACCGGCAAGGCCTGCGAGGCCGTACGCCGCAAGAACAAGCAGGGTCGTTTCGCCTACGACCACATCGTCATGGACGCGCCGCCGACGGGCCGCATCACCCGTTTCCTCAACGTCAACGACGAGGTGGCAGGGCTCGCGAAGATCGGGCCCATACACAACCAGGCCCAGGCCGTGATGCGCGTCCTCAAGTCCCCCGAGACTGCGGTGCACTTGGTGACGCTGCTCGAAGAGATGCCGGTGCAGGAGACCACGGACGGCATCGCCGAGCTGCGCGCTGCCGACCTCCCCGTGGGCAACGTCATCGTGAACATGGTCCGCCCGGCGCTCCTGGACGAGCAGACCGTACGGACCGTGTCGGGCGACCGCCGCAAGGAGGTGGCCAGGGCGCTGACCCGCGCGGGCGTCAGCGGCGCGGCGAAGCTGGTGACCCCGCTGCTCGCCGAGGCCGTCGACCACGCGGAGCGGGTGGAGCTGGAGCGCGAACAGCGCGCCGTACTGGCGGAACTGGAGCTCCCCACCTACGAACTCCCGCTGCTCGGCGACGGAATGGACCTGGCCGGGCTCTATCAGCTGGCGACGGAACTGCGGAGGCACACCACGTCATGACCCTGGACAGCGTGCCTCTCCTCGACATCGACCCGCTGCTGGACGACCCGGCCACCCGCATCATCGTGTGCTGCGGCTCCGGCGGCGTGGGCAAGACCACGACCGCGGCCGCGCTGGGGGTGCGGGCGGCCGAGCGCGGGCGCCGGGCCGTCGTGCTGACCATCGATCCGGCGCGCAGGCTCGCCCAGTCCATGGGCATCGACTCGCTCGACAACATCCCGCGCCGGGTGGCGGGCATCAAGGCCACCGGCGACGGTGAACTGCACGCCATGATGCTGGACATGAAGCGGACGTTCGACGAGATCGTCGAGGCGCACGCGGACGGCGAGCGGGCCGCCGCCATCCTGAACAACCCCTTCTACCAGTCGCTCTCCGCGGGCTTCGCCGGTACGCAGGAGTACATGGCGATGGAGAAGCTGGGCCAGCTGCGGGCCCGGGACGAGTGGGACCTGATCGTCGTGGACACCCCGCCGTCGCGGTCGGCGCTCGACTTCCTGGACGCGCCGAAGCGGCTCGGGTCGTTCCTCGACGGCAAGTTCATCCGGCTGCTGATGGCCCCGGCGAAGGTCGGAGGCCGGGCCGGGATGAAGTTCCTGAACGTCGGCATGTCGATGATGACCGGCACGCTCGGCAAGCTGCTGGGGGGCCAGTTCCTGCGCGACGTGCAGACCTTCGTCACGGCGATGGACACCATGTTCGGCGGCTTCCGCACCCGCGCCGATGCCACGTACCGGCTGCTCCAGGCGCCCGGCACCGCCTTCCTGGTGGTCGCCGCGCCGGAGCGGGACGCGCTGCGGGAGGCCGCGTACTTCGTGGAGCGGCTGGCCGCCGACGGAATGCCGCTGGCCGGGCTCGTACTCAACAGGGTGCACGGCAGCGGGGCCGCGCGGCTCACGGCGGAGCGGGCGCTGGCCGCCGCGGAAAATCTTGACGACAGCGGCATTGTGGATCAGGAGGCCGGGAATGAAGCAGTTCGTGACTCCACGGGCCCCTCCCCCGAGCCCGGAACCGCGGAGCACGCAGAGCTTTCACAGCCCCCTGAGGACACTGAGCACACCGAGAACGCTGAACACACTGAGCACGCTGAGAACCCCGAGAACACAGCGACATTCACAGCGGCACACACCGCGAAAGCCACCGCGAAACCCACCGCGACTTTCACAACGCCGTCCGCAGCGACATCCCCGGAGGCCGACACACCAGAATCCACACCGGAGCCGGCGCAAGCCGTGCCGGAGCCGACGGTCGATGCACTGACCGCCGGCCTGCTCCGACTGCACGCCGAGCGCATGCAGGTGCTCGCCCGTGAGCAGCGCACCCGCGACCGTTTCACCGCGCTCCACCCCGAGGTGGCCGTGGCCGAGGTGGCCGCGCTGCCCGGCGACGTCCATGACCTGGCGGGGCTCCGGGCCATCGGTGACCGCCTCGCGACCGGTCGTTCTCCGGCCTGAGTCCGCCCCGGGAGTCCGCCCGGCGCCCTACCCCACGGCGGCGTACGTCTCCTCGAACGCTTCGTCGTCCGCGACGATCGCGGGCAGGATGCCCGTGCTGCGCTCGTACTCGGTACGCGCGGTCTCCAGCAGCCGACGCCACGAGGTGACGGTGGGGCGCCGGCGCAACAGTGCGCGCCGCTCCCGCTCGGTCATGCCGCCCCACACGCCGAATTCGACGCGGTTGTCGAGCGCGTCGGCCAGGCACTCCGTACGCACCGGGCATCCGGTGCACACCGCCTTGGCCCTGTTCTGCGCTGCCCCTTGTACAAACAGTTCGTCCGGATCCGTAGTGCGGCAGGCTGCCTGCGCACTCCAGTCAGTTACCCAGCCCATCCCGGCGCCGTCCTCTCCCGAATTCGAGGCTCCCCCACGGCGGTAGCGGCATATTCACCGCTGCCAGTTGAGGACGTTACGGAAGGTGGGCACAGCGCAACACCCCCTTCGGGCCCAATCTTGAATGGTCCGAACGGACTATGCGTACGCGGCAGATCACCCAACGGAGTGAGCGGGGGACATTCTTCATAACCCTGGCAAACCAGGACGGTTCACCCACGCCAGATCGGACACCGGGCTACACATGGGGCATATTCGGACGCGCATTCACCCCATTCGGGAAGGGGAACATCGCGCCGGGGGGCTTGATACGGGAGGGCACTGCTGTGACAGTTAGGTGCAGCTTAGGCCAAGGCATGTCCGCGTGTCCGGCGAATGAAGTCGCTCCTTCTCCACAACGTAGGCTGCCCTCATGCCAAAGAATCGCTCCGGCGGGGGTCTCACCAGGACCCAGCAGGCCGCCAAATTCCTCGGTGTCGCCGCGCTCTCCGGAGCTGTACTGGCGGGCATCGCGCTGCCGGCAGCCGGAGCACTCGGGCTCGCGGCCAAGGGCACCGTCAAGGGATTCGACGACATCCCCGCCAGCCTCAAGACGCCGCCGCTCAGCCAGCGGACCACGATTCTGGACGCCGACAACAACCGGATCGCGTCGGTTTACGAGCGGGACCGCACGGTGGTCAAGCTCCAGGACATCTCGCCGTACATGCAGAAGGCGCTCATCGCGATCGAGGACGCGCGCTTCTACCAGCACGGCGCGATCGACGTCAAAGGCGTGGCGCGCGCGCTGAACCGCAACGCGCAGGAGGGTGGCGCGGCCCAGGGTGCGTCGACCCTCACCCAGCAGTACGTCAAGAACGTCTTCGTCGAGGAGGCGGGCGACGACCCGACCAAGGTCGCCGAGGCGCAGCAGAAGAGCCTCGGCCGCAAGGTCCGCGAGCTCAAGTACGCGATCCAGGTCGAGAAGTCGCTCGGCAAGAAGAAGATCCTGGAGAACTACCTCAACATCACCTTCTTCGGTGAGCAGGCGTACGGCGTCGAGGCGGCGGCCCAGCGGTACTTCTCCACGTCCGCGAAGGACCTGACGATCGGTGAGTCAGCGCTGCTGGCCGGTCTCGTGCAGTCGCCGAGCCGGTACGACCCGATCAATGACATGGAGGAGGCCACCAAGCGGCGCAACACCGTGCTGCAGCGGATGGCCGATGTCCATGCCATCTCGCAGCCCCAGGCCGACAAGGCGATGGGCGAGCCGATCAAGCTGAAGGTAACCAGGCCGCAGAGCGGGTGCATCACCGCGGTCAAGGGCGCGGGCTTCTTCTGCGACTACGTCCGCAAGGTGTTCCTGACGGACCCGGCCTTCGGCAAGACCAAGGAGGAGCGCCAGAAGCTCTGGTCGGTCGGCGGTCTGACCGTCAAGACCACCCTGGACCCCAAGGCCCAGGCGTCCTCGAATGTCGCGGCCACCTCCCGGGTCAACAAGAACGACAAGATCGCGGACGCGGTGGTGCAGGTCCAGCCCGGCACCGGGAAGATCCTCGCGATGGCGCAGTCCCGCCCGTACGGCCTGGACCCGTCGAAGCACGAGACGGTGCTGAACCTCTCCGTCGACAACAAGATGGGCGGTACGTACGCGGGCTTCCAGGTGGGCTCGACGTTCAAGCCCATCACCGCGGCCGCCGCGCTGGAGAAGGGCATCAGCCCGGCGCAGAGCTTCACGACGGGCTCGCACATCTCCCTGCCCGGTTCGAGCTTCCGCAACTGCCAGAGCCAGCCGGCCGACAGCAGCCCCTGGTCCGTGGGGAACGAACTCACCACGGAGAAGGGCACCTTCGACATGACCAGCGCGCTGGGCAAGTCGATCAACACGTACTTCGCGAAGCTGGAACAGAAGACCGGCCTCTGCGAGACGATCACCATGGCCAACAAGGTCGGTTACATCCGGGGCAACAACAAGCCGCTCCAGGCGGTGCCCTCCACCACCCTCGGCGGCCAGGAGTCGACCCCGCTGGCGATGGCCTCGGTGTACGCCACCTTCGCCAACCGCGGTACGTACTGCTCCCCGATCGCCGTCGAGTCGGTGACCGCGCCGGGCGGCAAGCAGATCCCGGTGCCGAAGTCGACCTGCGCATCGGCGATGAGCGAGCACACGGCCGACACCATCAACCAGATGCTGAAGGGCGTGGTCGCGGACGGCACCGGTAAGCAGGCCGGGCTGAGCGACCGCGACAACGCGGGCAAGACGGGTACCACCGACGAGCGCAAGAACGCCTGGTTCGTCGGCTACACGCCCAACCTGGCCACGGCCGTCTGGGTCGGCAGCGACGGGGCCCGGCAGATCCCGATGACCAACATCAACATCGGCGGCCACTACTACGACGAGGTCTGCGGTGGCTGTCTCCCCGGCCCCATCTGGAAGACGGCGATGACCGGCGCACTGTCACCCTCCGAGACGCCCTCCTTCAACAAGGTCGACGTCCCGCGCGGGCACGAAAGCGGCGGCAAGAGCCACGACCACCACCAGACGGGCGGCGGCGACCAGGGCGGCGGCGACCAGGGCAACGGCGGAACCGACGGCAGCACGAACGGCGGCGACGACGGCAACGGCGGCCAGCCCGGAGGCGGCGGCATCTCGTTCCCGCCGGGCTTCATCGGCGGCAACAACGGCCACCACCGGAGATAGCGGGCCGGCGGACGCGGTACGTAGCACTCCGCAGCAGAAAGGGAGGGGCGCCCGGTGAATTCACCGAGCGCCCCTCCCTTTCCGGCTTTGCCGACTTTTCCGACGGTCGGACGCAGCCGACTCTGCCGACGGGCGGGCTCAGCCGACTTTCCTGACGGGGAAGCTCTACCCGGCTCTTCCGACAGGGAAGCTCAGCCGGCCCGCACTCAACTCAACTCAACTCAACAGGCGGGCTCAGCCCGCGAGCCGCTTCTTCACCTCGGCGGCCACCCGGCCGCCGTCGGCGAGCCCGGCCACCTTCGGGTTCACGATCTTCATGACGGCGCCCATCGCACGCGGCCCCTCGGCGCCCGCGGCCTTCGCTTCCTCGACGGCCTGCGTGACGATCGCGCCCAGCTCGTCGTCGCTCAGCTGCTTCGGCAGATACGTGGCGAGCAGCTCACCCTCCGCCTTCTCCCGAGCGGCGCTCTCGGTACGGCCGCCCTGCTCGAAGGCCTCCGCCGCCTCGCGGCGCTTCTTCGCCTCCTTGGCGATCACCTTCAGCACCTCGTCATCGGTCAGCTCGCGAGCCGACGTACCCGAGACCTCTTCCTTCGTGATCGCGGAGAGGGTCAGCCGGAGCGTCGAGGAGCGCAGCTCGTCACGCGCCCTGATGGCCTCGGTGAGTTCTGCGTGCAGCTTGGACTTGAGCGTGGTCATACGGCCAAGTGTCGCAGGTACGGTTCCCCCGCCGCCCACAGATTTTGCGGTGACCCGCTGTCTGCGACGATGGAGGTATGCGCGCACGCTATGGGATCCCCCTCAAAGTCACCGCAGGAATCACGGCCGTTGGCGCGGCAGGCATCGCCTATGCCGCCGGATTCGAGGCGCGCTCGTTCCGCCTCCGGCGGGTGACCGTACCGGTGCTGCCACCGGGTGCCCGGCCCGTACGCGTACTCCAGGTCTCGGACATCCACATGGTCGGCGGCCAGCGCAAGAAACAGCGCTGGCTCCAGTCGCTGGCCGGGCTGCGGCCCGACTTCGTGGTCAACACCGGGGACAACCTCTCGGACCCGCAAGGCGTACCGGAGGTCCTGGACGCGCTGGGGCCGCTGATGGAGTTCCCGGGGGTGTACGTGTTCGGGTCGAACGACTACTACGGCCCGAAGTTCCGCAACCCGGCCCGCTACCTCTTCGAGAAGGCGCAGGGCAAGCACGGCCTGAACGGCAAGGCCCCGGCGGTGGGCGTGGTGCACAACCCGTGGGAGGGCCTGCGGGACGGCTTCGATGCGGCGGGCTGGGTGAACCTCACCAATACGCGCGGCCGGCTGAAGGTGGACGGCATGGAGATCGCCTTCACCGGCCTGGACGACCCGCACATCAAGCGGGACAGGTACGCCGAGGTGGCGGGCGGCCCGGAAGCGGGCGCCGACCTCTCGGTCGCGGTGGTACACGCGCCGTACCTGCGCGCCCTGGACGCGTTCACGACGGACGGCTATCCCCTGATCCTCGCGGGCCACACCCACGGCGGCCAGCTGTGCATCCCGTTCTACGGAGCGCTGGTCACCAACTGCGACCTGGACACCGACCGGGTCAAGGGCCTCTCCGCCCACGAGTCCGGCGGCAACCGCTCCTACCTGCACGTTTCGGCGGGCTGCGGCACGAACCGCTACACCCCGGTGCGCTTCGCGTGCGCCCCGGAGGCCACGCTGCTGACGCTCACAGCAAGGCGGTAGAGCCGCCCCCCGGGACAGAATCCGGCCCCACCCGCCCGCCAGGGAAAACCGGATTTCGTCTCAGGCCACGGGTCCGCTAAAGTAAACGATGTCGCCGCCACGCGAGCGACAATCGGGGTGTAGCGCAGCTTGGCAGCGCGCTTCGTTCGGGACGAAGAGGTCGTGGGTTCAAATCCCGCCACCCCGACAGCTGAAACACCAGGTCAGGGACCTGATCCGCAGTGCGGGTCGGGTCCCTGACTGGTTCCTGGAGATCGCTTGGGAGAAATCTGGGAGAAGATCTTGGTCGGGGTCTCCCAGCGAGCGGCAGCCGCACCCACCTGATCACCACATCCCCGCACCGGACAACGCCCGCCGCTTCGCGACGGCCCTTCCTGGCCGGGTGCATCCAACGCCTCAGCTCCAGTCCGGCATCGGCGCATATTGCGCACATACGCGCCTCCATGCGCCCTCGCATGCACCCTCCTTGCGCCCCGCGCTCCCCTCCTACGGTCATGGAACAGCGAGGGCCGGAATGAAGTCCGACCCCGACGGAAGCAAGGTGCGGCAGATAGCCGCACCGACCTGACGTCGGCCGGATCTGCCCGCCTTGGGGGATGAGGCGGTTTGAGTGCCCGACGCAGGATCCATGACAGCTTCGAACAGGCAGTCCAGGCCGCTGTGTCCGCGTTTGGAGCGGAGGTCACGCCGAAGCTGAGAGGCGGCGGGTGGCAGGAGGACCAGCTCCGGGGGCCGCTGGAGAACATGATCCGGTCCGTATGCCGTGGCCTCGGTCTGGACGTCACCCTCATCGGCGAGGTTCCGCTCGTCGACATGGGAGCCCGCCCTGACTATGCGGTTGAGGTCGGCGGCGCTCTCGTCGGTTACGTCGAGCTCAAGAAGCCGGGCACCCAGGCCGACCCGTCCGTCTACACAGGCCGCAACGCCGGGCAGTGGGCGAAACTACGGCTGCTCAACAACGTACTGCTCTGTGACGGTAACGAGTTTTCTGTCCACCAGCAGGGCCAACAGGTTGGAGAAGTGGCCTACCTGCGCGGCTCGGTCCTCACCTCCGGCACCCGGCTTGCTCCCGCCGACGGGGCGCTTGCGCGGGTGTTGTACGACTTCCTGACCTGGGAGCCGCAGACGCCCCGCACCACGAGCCAGCTCATCCGAGCAGTCGCAGGACTGTGCCAACTGCTGTCGGAAGAGGTCGGTGAGGCGATCGCGCAGGAAAGGAGCCGACGCCGTCTGCCAGCCTTTACAAAGCTGGCCAAGGACTGGCGACACTTGCTGTTCCCGGAGGCGACCGACGCCGAATTCATCGAACAGTACGGTCAAGCCGTCGTGTTCGCGCTTCTGCTCGCTCGGGTGGAGGAGATCACCTTCGAGGGCGAGACCATGCACAGTATCGCCACGAAGCTGGGCAAGAAGCACTCACTTATGGGCCAGGCGCTGGATGTCCTCGCCGGAGACTCGGTCGCGGGCCTCTCCACCACGCTCAACACACTGCTCCGTGTCATCGGGGCGGTCAGGTGGGACGTGCTGGACGACGGAACAGGCGATGCCTACTTCCTGCTCTACGAACACTTCCTTCAGATTTACGACCCTGAGCTGCGGACACGTACAGGCTCGTACTACACACCACATGGCGTCGTCTCGGCCATGGCCCGGCTGGTCGAGGACGTCCTGAGGCGGGAGGGCTTCCATATTCCTTCCGGCTTCGCCTCCCCTGATGTGGTCCTTGTCGATCCGGCCATGGGCACCGGCACCTTCCTGCTGTCGGCACTGGAGCTCGCTGCCGAGACCATCGCTGAAGAAGAGGGACCAGGCGCGGTGGGCCCCCGCCTGCGAGAGATGGCGGGGCGTCGACTGGTCGGTTTCGAGATGCAGGTCGGCCCGTTCGCCGTCGCAGAACTGCGCATGCACGCCATGCTCAAGAAGTATGGGTCCGCGGCCCCCGCCCAGGGACTCAGGCTGTTGGTGGCCGATGCCCTGGACAGCCCAACAGCTGAGTTCAACTGGATCCCCCACACCTACCGAGCACTCGCAGAATCCCGCCGCCAGGCCAACCAGGTAAAGAGAGACGAGCGTGTCATGGTCGTCATGGGCAACCCGCCCCACGACGCCGTGAAACGGGGTGCGGGCAAGTGGGTGGAGCGAGGGGAACCCGAGGCGGACATCCCTGCCCCGCTGGGGGCCTTCCGGCAACCCGGTAACGGCAGGTACGAGTCGAAGATCGCCAACCTCTACGTCTACTTCTGGCGCTGGGCCACCTGGAAGGTCTTCGACGCACACGACGACGTACCTTTCGGCGTGGTCGCGCTGATCACTCCTAAGGCATGGCTCAAAGGGCGGGCGTTCGCCGGAATGCGGCGCTATCTGCGTGAAACCGCCGACGAGGGCTGGATCATCGACCTGTCGCCGGAGGGCCACCGAGCTGATGTCGCGACCCGCATATTCCCCGAGGTCGCGCAGGAGCTGTGCATCGCGATCTTCGTACGATGGCGGAACAGCCCCAGGCCGCGGACAGAGCAGCAGACCGCAAAAGTAAGGCACCTCAAGGTCGCCGGGCGCCGCGACGAGAAGATCGAACGTCTGGCGGCCCTCAGGCTCGACGACTCCGAATGGCGCGAGTGCGCCACGGGCAAGACGGATGCTTTCCTGCCGCCCGGCAGCGACCTGTGGGAGTCCTGCCCGCAGCTGAGAGATCTGATGCCGTGGTCATCACGTGGCGTCACTCCGGGGCGCATGTGGGTCTATGCGCCGGACGAGGGCACGCTCCATGAACGGTGGCGGCGCTTCGTCGCTGCGGACACCGAGAGGCGCGCCAAGATGCTCGGAGACTCGGGAGAGCGAACGCCCGATGACAGTGTCCCGCCCCTGCCCGGGGTGGAATCGCATGGCCGGACAACACTCGCCACCGAGCACAGGACAAACACTCAAGCGGTGCGTATAGGATTCCGGTCGTTCGACCGGCAGTATGTCCTGCCGGACAGCCGATTGATGGAACGCGGCAGACCAGACCTCTGGCGAGTCCGGAGCGACCGGCAGGTCTACACCGTCGAGCAGAATGCCCACCCGCTGGCCAACGGGCCGGCGCTGGTCTTCAGTGCCCTCATTCCCGACATGCACTACTTCAACAACCGCAGCGGTTGCGCCCGTCCTCTCTACCGCAACGCCGCCGGCACGCTGCCCAACGTCACGCCCGGTCTACTCCCCCTGCTCGCCAGGCGGTTCGGAGTACCGGTCGTCGCTGAAGACCTCCTGGCCTACATTGCCGCACTCGCGTCCCATCCGGAGTACACGTCCCGATTCCAGGAAGACCTCGAAGTCCCTGGCCCGCGCATACCCCTCACCGCTGACCTCTGTCTGTGGGAGCAGGCTGTTGCCATCGGCCAGCGGGTCCTGTGGCTGCACACCTACGGCGAGCGGTATGCCGACGAGACAGCTGGGAGGCCGTACGGCAGGGTGTTGCTGCCACGCGACCGCCCCCGATGCGTCGCGGAGATTCCGGACGATACGGAAGCCATGCCGGAGAAGTTGGCGTACGACCCCGTGACTCAGGACCTGTGGGTCGGCAGTGGACGGATCAGTCCGGTGCCTCTCGCGGTCCGGGAGTACGAAGTGTCCGGGATGAACGTTCTCGACAAGTGGTTTGGCTACCGCCGAAGGAACCCCGCCGGCAAGCGACGCCTCGAACTGGACCATGAGTTCGCTCGGCGCTGGCTTCCCTCATGGACCACGGAACTGCTGGAGCTGCTGAACGTCCTCGGCCTGCTCGTGCAGGGGGAGCCGGCGCAGGCCGATCTCTTCAATGAGGTGTGCGCGGGCCAACTGATCACGGTGGCAGATCTGACCACGGCGGGCGTCCTTCCCGTGCCCACAGAGGCGACCAAGGCACTGAAGGCGACATCGGACGCGGGCGACGCGCTATTCGACCTGTGAGCGAAACAGCAGCTCGTTTCTACTGTCGGGCCCGTCGCTCCGGCAGAACCAGCCTGCGTAATACGCGTCAGTCCTGGCGCAAACCGCTTTGCGCACCGTGCATGAGCTCCTTGCCTCCGACACCGAAGGGGTAGTGCAGTCCGTCGCCCTGAACGGACATGTGTCCACCAGTGGTGGCGGTCGACCCGCCAGTCCCCGGCGTCCTCGTTGTGCCCTCTCCTCACCGGACGACGCCACCTGGCAACACCGATTGCGGAGAGGTAATTTGCCCGTCCCGGGCCGGGGCACGGTACTCCACCGCCCGATGGCCAAAAACGCCCCCTGCGCTGCAATGGCTCCTGGGCGGCATGTTTGCATATGTTCATGATCAGTAACGCACACGGGATATCCGAGCCCCGGACGTACGTGGACCACATCCTGGAGCACTGGCACAAGGACGAGGACGCCGAGGCGCTCGTCCAGGGTGCGCAGCGGTTGACCCGGGGGGAAGCTCGGCAGCGGTTGTTCCGTCTGGGGCACGCGCTGCGCCGGCAGGGGCTGGAACCCGGCGACGGAGTGGGGCTGTTCCTGGCCAACCGGGTGGATTCCGTCCTGGTGCAGCTCGCGGTCCATCTCATCGGCTGCCGCGTCGTGTTCCTGCCGCCCGAGCCCGGCCCCGGCGAACTCGCCGCGCTGGTCGAGCAGTCCCGGGCTCGCGCCGTGGTCACCGACCCCCTGTTCGCGGAGCGGGCCGCCGACGCGGCCGGCCGCAGCGTTCACGCCCCCGTGCTGCTCAGCCTCGGGCCCTGTGAGCAGCGGTGTGCGGACCTGCTGGCGCTGGAGGCCGAGTGCCCGGCGGAGCGCCCCGACGGAGTGCCCGCGCCGGGAGCGGACGAGGCCGTCACCGTCCTCTACACCGGCGGCACCCTGGGCCGTCCCAAGCTCGCCGCGCACAGCCACCGGCTCTATGACGCGCTGGTGGGCCTGGTGGAGGGAGCTCTGCAGGGCTCCCGGCCGACGCCCTTCCCGGCCATGGATCCGGGCACGGATCGCGTGCTCGCCTCCACACTGCTCACGCACGGCAGCGGCCACCTCACCACGATTCAGGCGCTGGTGACAGGGTCCACCCTCGTCGTGCTGCCCGAGTTCGAAGCGGGCGCGGCGCTGGCGGTGCTGCGCGAGGAGCGGATCACCGCCACCATGTTCGTACCGCCGATGCTGTACGCGCTTCTCGACCACCCGGAGTGCGTGCCGGGGGCTCTCCCCGCACTGCGGCGGATCGTCGTCGGAGGCGCGGCCTCGTCGCCCAGCCGGCTGCAGCAGGCGGTCGAGGTCTTCGGGCCCGTACTCAGCCAGGGGTACGGGCAGTCCGAGGCGCTGGGGATCGCAGCGTTCAGCGCGGAGGCGCTCGCATCGGAGGGAGCCCAGCGGCCCGAGCTCTGGCGCAGCTGCGGTCGCGCGATTTCCGACACCGAGATCGAGATCCGTGACGAGGGCAGCGCGGTGGCGCTCGCCGTCAGGCAGGTCGGCGAGGTGTGTGTCCGGGGCGAGACGGTGATGCTCGGCTACTACGAGGACCCGGAGCGCACCGCTGAGGCGCTGCACGACGGCTGGCTGCGGACCGGGGACGTGGGGTACCTCGACGCCGAGGGGTACCTCTATCTCGTCGATCGGGCCAAGGACATCATCGTCACCGGCAGCACCAGCGACAACGTCTACTCCCGGGTCCTGGAGGACTTCCTGCTCACGCTGCCCGGTGTGCGCAACGCGGCGGCTCTGGGCATACCCGACGAGGAGTACGGGGAGGCCGTACAGATCTTCCTCGCCACGGCCGAGGGCGCCGACATCGACCCGGATGCGGTCCGTGCCTCGGTGACCGCCGAGTTGGGAGAGCTGTACACGCCCCGGAAGACGGTCCTGCTGGACCGGCTGCCGACGACCAAGGTCGGCAAGGTGGACAAGAAGGCACTGCGCGCCGCGTGGACGGGTGCGGCCTTGGAGGCCACGCCGTAGTCGCCGCGGCGGGAGGGAAAGAGCCGACGCCGCGCGACCGGGCCCCTGGGCTCCGGGCTCTTCCCTCCCGCTGGCCGTCCCGCTTGCGAGCGGAGGTCCAGCCCGTCGGCCACGGGCAGCATGACGGCTTCCACCCGGGTTTCGGGTGGCCGGAGAAGGTGCTGGTGCCCGGGCGCTGTCAGGTCGCCCAGGTTCGTGGTCGGCGTCCGGAGGACGGCGAAGCGTCGAGCGACAACTCGCCGCCGTCTCATTTCTGACCGGGCACTACTGACGCCGGCCCGCCTGCCCGAAGCGACCGAAGCGACCGAAGCGACCGAAGCGACCCCTGGACCTCAGACCCAGCGGTCCACGGATGTGCCGGTGGGCTCGGCGAAGTAGTCGCCCCTCTTCCAGGTCCTCCAGCAGGCTCCGGTGTGTCGCTGTCCAGCCGAGGAGTTGGCGGGCGGCTGAGGCATCGGAGCGGGCCAGGGCGGTGACGGTGTGGCCCGCCCGGATGAGCTCGGAGACGACTTCACCCAGGCTCTGAAGGCCAGCACCGCGGATCTCCTCACGATCACCGCCGGTGTCAGCAGCCCCGTAGAGCTGCCGTAGAACTCCCGTAGAGCTGCCGCTGGAGCTCCCGCAGAGCTGCCTTTGCCGCATGCCGTACACGCCGTACACGCCGTACACGCCGTACACGCCGTACACGCCGTACACGCCGAAGAGGCTGCCCTCTCGTAAGAGGACGGCCTCTTTGTCTGCATACGCCGCGTCGTCCGGCACCGGTCCCTCCCCTCGTGGGGACCGGTGCTGAACGACGCGAGCGGCGTCGATCCGTGCCGTGTCGTCGTACCGGCGTGGATCGAGGTCTGGCTCGACCCGTGTCCGCCGTGGTCGATGTTCGACGTGAGTCGATGTTCGACGTGGTCGGTACGGCAGCCGTCCGGACGGGACGACGGCTCCACGGGTCTCTCGGGCTCAGGCGGCGAGACCGCCGCCGCTCTCTCGTAACTCCGGTGGAATTTGACCGAGAACATGCGGCGTCATGATGCGTCTCTCCGAGCGCTGAGCTGGTCGGCTGGCCGGGCGACGCCCGGTTGATGCGCTGCTGGGACGTGATCCTGCCATCTACGGCGCCCGCCAAGGATGTTCCGGCGCCTGGCCGACGACTAACCCCAGGTCAGCCCTATAAGGTGAGTTTTCCGGTCCGGAAGCCAGGCGTGGGGGGAAGTAAGGAGTGGAGACCTTGAGTTCCGACTCAGGGGCACGCACAGCCTTGGCGGAGCGTCTCGCGCTCCTCTACAAGGAGGCTGGCAACCCTCCCCTCAAGAGCGTGTCCGACGCGGTCGTCCGGCTCCAGCGGGCCGACGAACGAGGGCGGCCCGTACGGGTGTCCGCGCAGCGGATCAGCGACTGGCGACGGGCCAGGAACGTGCCGGCCCAGTTCGTCGCCCTCGCAGCGGTGCTGCACGTCCTGATACCTCAGGCACGGCGCGCGCAGCCCGTGCCGGTCTCCGCCGGCCTGTACGACCTGGCCCAGTGGCAGCGTCTGTGGGAGCGCGCGGTGGCCGACCCGGTCGGCGAGCACCCCGCGGCATCCGCGGAAGAGAAGGGACGCCCGTCGGGTGAAGAGGCCCCGACCGTCCCGGGTGGGGTGTGCCCCTACCGGGGGCTGGCTCCGTACCGCCGGCAGGACGCCAGGTGGTTCTTCGGCCGGGACCGGAGCACGGACGCCCTCGTTACTCAGCTCCGGTCGGCCGAAAGTACGGGCGGCCTGGTCATGCTCGTGGGCGCCTCGGGGTCGGGAAAGTCCTCCCTGCTGAATGCCGGCCTGGTGCCCGCGCTGCGGGACGGCGCGCTGCGCGACGGAGGCGGTCAGGCGGGGGACGTGCTCCAACTGGTGCCGGGAAACGATCCTCTCGCGGAGCTGACCCGCCGGATACCTGAGCTCGCGCACGTCGTTTCGGAGGCGCAGGGGCGGGAGGTGCGGCCCGCCGGGGAGCGGCCGGCCGGAGTGCCCGGTACGCGCCGGTTCGCTCGCGCGGCGCGCGAGGCCGTCACCGCGTGGGCGCATCGCGAGACATCGTCCCCCGGCCGTCCGGTCGTCATCGTCGACCAGTTCGAAGAGGTCTTCACCCTCGGCTCCGACGCCACGAACCAGCGCACTTTCATCCAGCTCCTGCACGCCGCGTGCACGCCGAAGGACACGGGTGAACCCGCCCCCGTGCTCGTAGTCCTCGGGATACGCGCCGACTTCTACGAGCAGTGCCTGGGGTACCCCGAACTGGCCGATGCGCTGCAACACCGGCACATGGTGCTCGGGCCGCTGACCACCTCGGAGTTGCGCGAAGCGGTGACGAGCCCGGCCAAGGCCGTGGGTCTGGAGCTCGAACCGGGGCTGGCCGAACTGATCGTCCGGGAAGTGAGCGACGACGGTCCCCGCGGTACGCACGCGGGCGTGCTGCCGCTCCTCTCCCACGCCCTGCTCGCCACCTGGCAGCGGCGTAAGGCGGGAAGGCTGACGCTGGCCGGCTACAGCGCGGCAGGCGGAATCCAGGGTGCGGTGGCGGCGTCCGCCGAGCGGGCCTGGTCCAGCCTCGACCCGGCAGCACGCACGGCCACGAGACTGCTCCTCCTCAGGCTGGTACGAGTGGGCGAGGACACCCAGGCCACCCGCAGGCGGGAGACGCGGCGCCAGCTCGCGGAGGAGTCAACAGACCGTCACAAGGCGGAGGAATCGCTCGAAGCGCTGGTGAACGCCCGATTGGTGACACTCGACGCGGATACCGTCGAGATCACCCACGAAGCACTGCTCCACGCCTGGCCGCGCCTGCGGGACTGGATCGGCGAGGACAGGAACGGCAACCTGCTCCGCCAGCAGTTGGAGGAGGACGGCAGGGCCTGGGAGGGCACGGACCGGGACAGTTCACTCCTCTACCGGGGTTCGCGTCTGGAGCAGGCCCGCAGCTGGGTCAAGTCCGCCGGTGACCCCTTCCTGACCCGGAGCGCGGTGGAGTTCCTGGCCGCTTCGGTCAGGCTGCGCAAGCGCACCGTCCGGATCAGCCGTGGTGCGGTGGCGGCCCTGGTCGTCCTGGCGATGGTGGCTGCCGGTTCGGCGGTGGTCGCCCGGCAGCAGCGGGACGATGCCGTGTTCGAGCAGGTGGTGGCCGAAGCCGATCGCGTCCAGTTCACGGATCCGTCCTTGTCGGCCCAGCTCGACCTGGTGGCACACCGTCTGCGGCCGCTCGACGAGGCCACCAACAACCGTCTGATCTCGATCGTGAACGCGCCGCTGGCCACGCCGCTGCTCGGCCACACCGGCGCCGTGTACCTCACCTCGTTCAGCCCGAACGGGCGGGTCCTGGCCACCGCCAGCTACGACCGGACCATCCGGCTGTGGGACGTGGCGGACCCGACTCACCCCAAACCGCTGGGCAAGCCCCTCACCGGCCACACGAGCTGGGTGAGCAGTGCGGTCTTCAGCCCGGACGGGCACACCCTCGCCAGCACGTCGGACGACGGCACGATCCGGCTGTGGAACGTACGGGATCCCAGCCGGCCGAAGCCGCTGGGCACGCCGCTGACCGGCCATGGCGGCACGTCGTACCTCCTGGCCTTCAGCCCCGACGGGCGCACGCTGGCCTCCGCCGACGAGGACCACACCGTGCGGCTGTGGGACATGGACCACCCGAGCCGGCCGAAGGCGATCGGCACGCTGACGGGCCACACCGCCGCCGTGCGCTCCGTGGCGTTCAGCCCGGACGGACGGACACTGGCAGCGGGCAGTGACGACAGCACGATCCGGCTGTGGAACATGGCCGACAGGCGTCACCCGAAACCGGTCGGCAAGGTGCTGACCGGCCACACGAGCACGGTGCACTCCGTGGCCTTCAGCCCCGACGGCCGCACTCTCGCCAGCGGCAGCGCGGACAACACCATCCGGCTCTGGAACGTGACCGACCCGCGCCATGCCTCCTCGCTCGGCGCGCCCCTCACCGGCCACACCGGCCCCATCTGGTCAGTGGCCTTCAGCCCCGACGGAACCAAGCTCGCCGCCGGCAGCGCGGACAGCACGGCGAGCCTGTGGAACGTCCGTAATCCGGCGTTTCCTTCCCAGGTCGGCGAGCCGCTCTCGGGCAGCAGTGGCGAGATGTACGCCGTCGGCTTCAGCCCCGACGGGCGGACCCTCGCGACCGGGAGCGGTGACAACAAGGTCCGCCTGTGGTCGATACCGACGTCGGACATGATCGGCCGGATCGGAGCGTTCCGCCCGGACGGGCGGCTGCTCGCCACGGCCTCGCGCGACGGGAAGATCCGGCTGTGGAACGTGCAGACGCCCAACTCGCCCGTGCTGCTGAGTGCACCGTTCATGCCCGGGAAGGGGGACGTGCGTTCGCTGGTGTTCTCGCCCGACGGACACACACTCGCGGTGCTGACCGGCAGCCGAGCGGTGCAGTTGTGGAACGTCTCGGACCCGGCCCGGCCGGTCCCCTACGGTCCGCCCGTCGCGCTGCGGACCCGCTTCGCGGGCCCCGACGTGCTGGCGTTCAGCCCGGACGGCCACACACTGGCGACCGCCCTCGACGACCGCACCATCCGGTTGTGGAACGTCAGCGACCCGGCCCGTCTCCGTCCGCTCGGCGCACCGCTCAGCGGCCAGACGGGCTGGGTCAACGCCTTCGTCTTCAGCCCCGACGGCCGGACTCTCGCGAGCGGCAGCGCCGACGGCGCCATCCGGCTCTGGAACGTGGCCGACCCACGTCATGCCACCCTGCTCGGCGCACCGCTGAAGGGGCACCTCGGGCCCGTCAACGCGGTCACCTACAGCCCGGACGGCCGCACACTGGCCAGCGGCAGCGACGACGGCACGGTCAGACTCTGGAACGTCACCGACCCTCGCAGGGCCACACGGCTGGGCCCGCCCCTCGCCGGCCATACCGAAGCGGTGGTGTCCCTGACGTTCAGTCAGAACGGGCACACCCTCGCGAGCGGCGGCAACGACGACACGGTCCGGCTCTGGCAGGTCACCCACCCGGCCAGGGCCACCCCCATCGGCCAATCGCTGAGCCCTAATGCCAAGACGGGCAATTTCCTGTCGTTCAGCCCCAACACCCACCTGCTCGGAGTGTCCAGCGGCGCCGATAGCGTCCGGCTGTGGAACCTCGATCCCGACAAGGCGATCAGTCGCATTTGCTCGTTCACACGGGGCGTCCTGACGCCGCAGAAATGGCACGAGTATCTTCCCCGCCTCCCGTACGACCCTCCATGCAATCAGTGACGGAGCCGGGGCTCCGCGTGAACCCCTACTGGTGATCTAGGTCACAACTCCGCTTTGTGGCCGAGCAGTTCTCCCCCTGCGCAGGCAAGCCTTGTTACTGTTGGATACAGCCCGATCGCTGATGCATCCCCCGTCGTCAGCGATCGGGCGTTGTCATGCCGTTACGGACACGGGGCACATCGGCGGCCGGCCACATTGAAGAAAATTCAAGAAGATTGAAGAAAATTCAAGAAAGCGGCATCCCGCGCCTTCCCGCGATATCCGGTCGCGGTTGATCCTCGATTCTCCAGAATTACCAAAGGCCCGCCCTCCTCGGCCAACAGCGCCTCCACAAGGACGGCCCCTTGCCCGTCACTTGCTGCTCATCGCTTACTGCTCATCACTCGCTGCTGATGACTTTCCCCTCCTGACTTGCTGCCCATGACTTGCTGCCCATGACCTGCCGATGGCACCAGCGGGCCGCGGCCCGCCCGCCCGTCGACTCCACTCGTCAGGACCTCTTGAGGAGTCGTAGGGTGAGGGCGTCGGACCAAGGGAGCGGTGGACACCAGTGGCCAAGGCGTACGAGCGGATCGCGGACGAGCTCCGGCAGTCCATCCGTACAGGCCGGCTGAGGCCCGGCGACCAACTGCCCGCGGAGACAAGGCTCGCGGAGCAGTCGGGGCGGAGCGTGCCGACGGTCCGGGACGCCTTGCGTCTCCTCCAGGCCGAGGGGCTGATCGAGAAGGTGCACGGCCGCGGCAGCTTTGTCCGTCGCGCTCGCACGCGGGTGCAGCGGACGAACGCCCGCCATCAGTGGGAGAAGGACCGGGCACGCCAGCCGCACGAGAAGCGGGCGCAGACCGGGGCGACGGAGCACGACACCGGACTTGAGGTCGACGACCTGGTCTTCCGCGCCGCCTATCGCGAGATCACGGCGGACGAGGACATCGCGGCGGCCATGGGGATCGCCGAGGGGACGGTCCTCGTCGAGCGCACCTACCGGACGCGCTACAGCGCCGAGCGCGCGCCCCTCAGCCTGGTCACGTCCTACCTGGTCCGCGAGCGGATCGAGAGCAACCCCGACCTCCTGGACGAGACCAAGGAGCCCTGGCCCGGCGGCACCTGGAACCAGCTCCACACCGTCGGCGTCGAGATCGACCGCGTCGAGGAGCGCGTGAGTGCCCGTCCGCCGACAGCCGAGGAGGCGGAGGAGCTGGACCTGCCGCCCGGGACAGCGGTCCTGGTGCTCCGCAAGACCCTGGTCGACACCGGAGGCCTCATCGCCGAGATGTCGGACGTCACGCTCCCCGGTGACCGTACGGAAACGCTCTTCACCACTCACTTGGAAAGGTGGTGAGCCGTGACCCGGCGCATCATCATCGTCACGGCCGTGCACGCCCCTTCCGCCCGGTTCCTGCGGGACGCGTACGCATCCCTCTGCGCCCAGGAGCTCCCCGGCGGCTGGGAATGGCACTGGCTGATCCAGGAGGACGGCACGACCGACGAAGTCGCCCCGTACGTCCCCGACGACCAGCGGATCACCTTCGGCCAGGGCCGCCACGGTGGTCCCGGAGTCGCGCGCACCATCGCCCTGGCGCGCGCCGACGGCGAGTACGTGAAAGTCCTCGATGCCGACGATCAGCTTCCCCCGGGCGCGCTGGCCCGCGACCTCGCGGCGCTGGAGGCCGACCCGGCCATCGGCTGGGCGACCTCGCGCGTACTCGATCTGCTCCCCGACGGGTCGACCGCCGGCTTCCCGGGCGACCCGGACCACGGGCCGGTCGACCGCGGGGCCGTTCTCGACTACTGGGCGGCGCACGACTTCCGCGCGCAGGTCCACCCGGCGACGCTGTTCGTACGCCGCGATCTCCTCGTTGCCCTCGGCGGCTGGATGGCGCTTCCGGCCTCCGAGGACACCGGCCTGCTGCTCGCCCTGAACTCGGTCGCGCGCGGCTGGTTCTCGTCCGATGTGGGGCTCCTCTACCGAAAGTGGGAGGGCCAGGCCACCGGGCAGGCGGCGCACACCGACACCGCCGAGCGGGACGCCCGCATGGCGATCGTCGAGGCCCGGGCGCGGGCGCTGGGCTCCTTCCAGTGGCGCTATCCGGTCAGCAAGGAGTGACCGGAGGCGCCGGGCAGTTCGGGCCTGTCCCGGCGGTACTTCACGTGTCCGGCTCGGCTTCCGGGCCGGAGCATCGGCTCGGCTTCCCGGCTGGGACATCGGCTGTTGCCGGGGGCCGGTCCGCCTCATACCGTCACGACATGCCTCCTGCCGCCCGCCTTCGCGCATCGGACCTCATGGCCACGCTGGGCCGCGGATACGTCCGCAACGCCCCCGGCTCCTTCCTCAAAGGGCCTCTCGTCGCCACCTACCTGAACCCGTACCTCCGTGACCACCCGCGCCGGCGCGTGGTCACGACCCGGTTCGGCGCGCTCATGGCCTGCGATTCGCGGGATCTCATCCAACGGTTCGTCCAGCTGTCCGGCGTGTGGGAACCGCATATGACCCGTTGGCTTGAGGGGCGCCTGACCAGCGGCGATGTCTTGATAGACGTCGGTGCGAATGTCGGCTACTTCGCGTTGCTCGGATCGCGGCTCGTCGGCCCGACGGGCCGGGTGGTCACCGTCGAGGCGTCACCGGCGTTCCACGAGCGGGTGCTCCAGCACGCGGCACTCAACAACTGCGACAACATTCGCGCGGTGAACGCCGCGGTGTCGGACCGGCACGAGACGCTGACGTTCGTGCTCGCCAGCTCGGCCAACATGGGGGCCAACTCCATCGTGCCGTACGACGGACCGGCCGAGTCGGCCTTTGAGGCGAAGGCGTACCCGCTGGCGGAGTTGTTGGAGGCGGACGAGATCTCCCGGGCCCGTGTCGTCAAGATCGATGTCGAGGGCGCCGAGGGCGGCGTGGTCCGCGGGCTGGCCCCGGTACTCGACCGGATGCGCCAGGACGTGGAGATCGCGGTGGAGGTCACACCGGAGCGCATGACCAAACTCGGCCACTCCGTGGACGAGTTGATGGAGACCATGCGAAGCCGCGGCTTCCACGCGTACCGCCTGCCCAACGACTACCGGCCCGAGAGCTACCCACGCGCCCTGCGCCACCCGGAGCCGCCGCGCCGGTGGAACCGGCCGGTCGTCGGGGAGACGGAGCTGGTCTTCTCCCGCATCGACGCCGACGTGCTGGACTGACGCCGGCGCGGGTCTTCCCTCGACGGGGAAGGGCCGCACCGGCGGGTCTTCCTGCGCCGGGGGAAGGGCGGGCCGCACCGGCGACGATGGTGACCACTGATCGGGGATACGGACCTCCGGGCCGGAGACCGCTTCTCCGCGACCCGCGAAGCAGAGGTCGGATCAGTTGCGCCGCCATACAGACCGGGTGCGTGACGACGCGGCTGATGCCTACGCGATTCCCCCCGGCTTACGGTCACGGTCGAAGGGGAGATCCAGCATCCGGATGGCGTTGCCCCGCAGAAGCTTGTACGTCACCTCGTCGGACAGCCCGGCCATGTGGTCGGCCGCCACCTGCTTCGTGTGCGGCCAGGTCGAGTCGACGTGCGGATAGTCCGTCTCGAAGGTCGCGTTGTTGACGCCGACCGTCTCGATCGCCTCGATCCCGTGCTTGTCCCGGAAGAAGCAGCAGAAGATCTGCCGGTAGTAGTACGTCGAGGGCGGCTCAGGGATCAGATCCTTGACCCCGCCCCATGCCCGGTGCTCCTCCCATACGTCGTCGGCGCGCTCCAGGGCGTACGGAATCCACCCCATCTGGCCTTCGCTGTACGCCAGTTTGAGGCGCGGGAACTTCACCAGGACCCCGGAGAACAGGAAGTCCATCATCGACGCCATGGCGTTGTTGAAGCTCAGCGACGCCTGCACGGCGGGGGGAGCATCGGGTGACGCCGCAGGCATCTGCGACGACGACCCGATGTGCATGTTCACGACGGTCCCGGTCTCCTCGCAGGCCGCGAAGAACGGGTCCCAGTAGCCGGAGTGGATGGACGGGAGCCCGAGGTACGTCGGGATCTCGGAGAAGGTGACCGCCCGCACGCCGCGCGCGGCGTTGCGCCGGATCTCCGCGACGGCGAGGCCGACGTCCCAGAGCGGGATGAGGCACAGCGGGATCAGCCGGCCGCCGCTGTCACCGCACCACTCCTCAACCATCCAGTCGTTGTAGGCGCGGACGCAGGCGAGGCCCACCTCCTTGTCCTTGGCCTCCGCGAAGGTCTGCCCGCAGAAGCGCGGGAAGGTCGGGAAGCAGAGCGAGGCCTCGACATGGTTCAGCTCCATGTCCTCCAGCCGGGCCTTCGGGTCCCAGCAGCCACGACGCATCTGTTCGCGCGTGATGCCGTCGAGGGTCATCTCGTCCCGGGAGAAGCCGACTGCGGCAATGATCCGCTTGTACGGGAAGATGCTCCCCTCGTACTCCCACCAGTCCGTGATCTGCCCGTCCGGATCGGTGGTGAACTTGTACTTCCCGCCGACGTACTCAAGCTCGCCGATGCCCGCCGTGAACGGCTTCGGTCCCCGGTCCCGGTACTTGCTCGGTAGCCAGGTCTCGAAGAGATGCGCGGGTTCGATCACGTGGTCGTCCACGCTGATGACCCGGGGAAGCTCACTGCTTTCCATTTGCTTGCTGGCCTTGCTGACCACGCCACATACCCCCAACTGCCTGCCGGTTTCACCGACTCGAATCTGACGATCCATCAGATTCAGGGTATGGCGTACACCGAACGACGACAAGCACCCGACCGGAACCGACCCCCGGCGCACCCTTGCGGGATCAGGGCGCATCCGTTGAACTGACGCCCCATCAGTTCGATTCTTCGAGGGAGTGCCGCCGATGCATACGATGTGGATCAGCGGAGCCGAGTGGTTCGCCGTGCTCCGGATCGGTCTTGGCCTCTGGTGGCTGGAGAGCTGGCGCCACAAGGACAAGAAGACCTGGTTCGGCGGCGGCGGAGTCCAGTGGGCGGCCGGCATCGCCGACAAGCACCGCTGGGCCCTGGTCCGTTCGGGCTTCGACGTGGTGGTGAAACCCCGGCCGCGCACGATGGCGTACGTCGTCGCCTACGCGGAACTGGCCCTCGGCCTCGGGCTGATCGCCGGTTTCCTCACGCCGATCGCGCTGGTGGCCGGCCTGGTTCTCAGCCTGATCTATCTCGTCCTGATGATCCACGACGTGTCGGAGCAGGGCCAGAACCTGATGATGGCGCTGATCTCCGCCACCGGGCTGCTCGGCATGTGCTGGCAGGCGTGGTCACTCGACGCCGCGATGGGGCTGTTCGTCTGAGAGGTGGAGCCGGAGCGGCGATTCCCTACCCCGCGCCGACCCGCACTCATAAGATCGTCCAGGCCGATTCAGGAGTGGACCGACTGGGGGAATCCGTGGGTACCGGGGCGCAGTTCGTCACGATCGCCGCTGTGCTGCTGGGTGCGCTGACCACACACGTCACGAACTCCCTCATGGAGCGGCGCCGCATGAAGTACCAGCTCATGACGCGGTGGGACGACAAGAAGCTCGATGCGTACGACGGGTACGTGGACAGAGTCCGTGCCTGCATCTTCCTCGCGGTCCAGCTCTACGAGACGACGGAGGGCCTCCGCGAGCGCGAGCAGACCGATGCCGAGATTCTGGCCGAGATGAAAGAGGCCGGCCGTCTGCGCGGGCGGGCCTTCGAACGGGTCATGCTGCTCGGCGGAGATGACGTGATCGAAGCGGCACATGACCTCAGTTCGGCGTCGGTGAAGATCGACTGGCAGGCGAACGGGAAGGTCACGGGGACTCTGGAGGAGTGGCGCGACCTTCACCGGGCTGTGTTCCGTTCGATCAACGCGTTCCATGAGGCGGCGCGCGCGGACCTCGGTGTCAGCGGAAACGTGACCGGCGAACAGCACCCGCACCGCGACCTCCTCCTGCCGCCTCCTCGCACCGATGCGTGACGTACCCGTGGGCCGGCCGGCTCGAAGGACACGGCTCCCCGCACTCACCCTCTCCTCCGCCGCCTGCTCGGTGTTCGCCGCGCAGGCGGGTGCCGGCCAGGGCTGACGGAGGAGCGGGCGGAGGGGTGGGCGGAGCGATCGGACCGGTCAGAGGGTCAGGAGGCGCTCGACGAGGTGTGCGGCCGAGTCCGGGCCTGCCTTCAGTACGACGCGGCAGTGGGCGCCCTTCTGCGGCGGATAGTTGAGGAACTGGCCGCGCAGGTCGCAGATGGTCTGGCCGCGGCCGGGGCCCTGGGTCGCGTCGACCACGACGTCGACGTTGGGCGCGAGCGTCGGCACCACACCGCCGACGGCGATGGCCGCCGCCAGCGGGTCGTGCACCGCGCAGCAGCGGCGGCCGAACGTCTCCAGGTAGAAGTCGTAGTAGAGGTCCATCATCTCGCCCAGGGCGACGGGCAGCGGGCGGCCCGAGTCCAGCAGGCGCCGGCGGTCCGCCTCTTCGAGGGTGTGGGCGAGGGTGACGTCGAGCGGGACGAGCGTGATGTCCCAGGGCGCGGCGAGGACTTCGGCGGCGGCCTCGGGGTCGTTGTGGATGTTCGCCTCGGCGACCGGCGTGACGTTTCCGCTCTGCTGCGCGGCGCCGCCCATGATGGTGATGTCCTGCACCAGGGAGGGCAGTTCGGGCTCACGGCGGAGGGCCTCGGCCACGTTGGTGAGCGGGCCGGTGGTGAGCAGCCGCAGCTTTCCCCGGTGGGTGCGGGCCAGCTCGATGATCATGTCGGCGGCGTCCTGCGCGACGGCCGACTGGGCCGAGTCGGGCACGGTGATGTCGCCGATGCCGTTGTGGCCGTGGATGTGCGGCACGGAGCCCCCGTACGTACCGGCCTGGGGGTCGGCCGCGCCGACGGCGACGGGGATGGTGGCGCGCCCGGCGAGCTGGGTGAGCGCCAGGGTGTTACGGGCCGCCTGGGTGGAATTGACGTTGCCGCTGACGGTGCCGATGCCGGCTATCTCGATCTCGGGGGATGCCAGCAGATAGGCGAGTGCCATCGAGTCGTCGATGCCGGTGTCGCAGTCGAAGTAGAGCGGCTGGGCTGTCATGGGAGGACGTCCTTCGCGGTCGGGGCAGTGGATGCCGGTGGGGTGGGTATCGGGGCGGGTGGGTGTCGGGGCGGGTGTGGGCGCGGGGGCCGCGGTGGATGTGGCGGTGTGTGTCGCGCGGCTGGTGCCGGTGCGGCTGTCGGGCCGCTCGCCGGGTGCCTGTGCGGGTGTGCCGGTCAGTCTGCCCGCCGGGTGATGAACAGGCTGGCCACCAGGGCGAGGACGGTGATTCCCACCGAGATCCACAGGGCCGTGCTGTAGCCGGCGTGCGTGGCGCGGGCCGCGTACGGGGCGACGATACCGATGCCGGTACTCGCGCCGATCCCGAAGGCGGCGCTGTTGAGGCCCGGCAGCGCGGCGGGCGCGTCCTTGGGCGAGTTGAGGACGCCCAGGCCGTTCACCGTGGTCAGGACGAGGCCGTTGTACGTGATGCCGAGGAAGGCGACCGCCGCGAAGACGGTCCACTTCTCCAGCGGGTACGAGGCAATGACGCACAGCGCCACGATGCTCAGGACCAGACCCACGCGGAGTGTGATCAGCCAGCCCCGCCGGTCGGCCAGCCGCCCGGCCATCGGCGCGGCGGCCAGCCCGATCAGCGCCGCGGGTGTGAGGAACAGCAGCGACGACTCCGTGGCGGTCATACCGAAGCCGGTCTTCGGGTTCTGGCTGATGACCACAACGGTGAAGTTGATGACCGCGAAGATCCCGGACAGCGCGATCACGGTCGTCGCGATGACCGGCCACACCTGGCGGGACTTGAGGTGCTTGAGCGCGATCAGCGGGGTGGCCCTGCGGCGTTCGACCATTCCGAAGGCGACGGCCGAGACGACCGTGCCTGCCAGGTAGCCGAGGGTGCTCGCGCTGTGCCAGCCGTCGGCGAAACCGTGCGAGACGAGGTACGTGACGCAGTACAGCGCGATCGACAGGGTGGCCGCGCCCCACCAGTCCATCCGGCCCTTGACGGGCTGCCCGTCCTTGGGCAGGACGAACGCCACACAGACCGAAGCGGCGACACCGATGACCAGGATCACGGCGAAGATCGACCGGTATCCGAGGGCGTCGGAGAGCCTGCCGCCCAGGAGCCCGTCCACGCCGCCGACACCACCGTTGATCGCGGTGATCACTCCGAGGGCGGTGGCGAAGACCTTCTTGCTGAGGCGCTCGTTGAGGACGACGTACGCGATCTGGAAGGCGGCACTCGACGCGCCCTGGAGCACCCGGCCGGTCAGCAGGACCGGCAGGTTCGGGGCGGCGATGCACAGCACCGTGCCCACGGAGGTCACGATCAGGACCGCGATGAGGATCCGGCGGCGTCCCCAGAAGTCGCTGAGGCGGCTCAGGACGACGCCCGTGATCGCTCCGGCCAGGAAGAACAGCGAGGAGACCTGGGCTATCCCGTCCACGCTTCCGTGGAGTTGACGCGCCATTTCCGGCAGCGCCGGGGTGATCATGCTGGCGTTCAACTGGTAGGCGATGACGCTCAGCAACAGCGTCGCCACCAGGACGGCCGCCTTCCTCCCCTGGAGGAGTGGCGTTCCACCTGGTGTTTCACCCGGCTTTTCACCGTTTTTCGACGGGTTTGGGTCTCTGATTCCTGAGCTGCCGCCCGGACTGCCTGTGTTCACAAGGAACCTCATCGTTACATTGAGTCACACTCTTGGCTGATGTGAGATGTTATACCTCTCCGTCCGACATGCGTCTAGTGTCGATGGATTTCTGGTTAGATGGACCGGATCACCGGCCCGTAGCGAAGCGAGGTACGCCGTGACCGGCACCGCCGTCACCGTCGATGGGTTCCTGGCCGAACCCATGACCGTCTCCGTGGGCCAGCCGCTGCGGGTGGCCGTCTACTCCCGCCTCGCACAGGGCATCCGGGACCAGGTCTTCCCGCTGGGCTCGGCCCTGCCCAAGGAGGCCGACCTCGGCACCCGGCTCGGGGTGAGCCGCACGGTGGTGCGCGAGGCCCTCATGCTGCTGGAGGAGGACGGGCTCATCCGCACCCGTCGCGGAGTGGGACGGTTCGTCAGCCAGACCCTCCCGCGCCAGGGCCTGGAGCAGTTGCAGCCCTTCGAGGAGACCCTCACCACGCCCGAACAGCCGGTGCGTGCCGAGCGCCTGGAGATGAACCTCCAGCGCACGACGGACTTCGTCCTCCAGGGCCTCGGGCTGGAAGAGGGCAGCAACGCCTGGTTCTGTGAGACCCGGCTGACCCGTGGTACGGAGCAACTGGCCCTCGTCCAGGAGCACATCGCCTGCGGTTCGGAACTCCGCGCGCTCTCCCCCGTGGTGGCCGACCGGGTGCAGGAGCTGCACGACAGTCCGCGCACCCTGCTCGGCGCCATGACCGGCATACTCGGGCCGGTCTTCGGCCCCGGTGAATGCACGATCACCGCCGGCATCGCCGGAGCCACCCGCGGCAGGCTCCTCGGGCTGCGCCCCACCGATCCGCTGCTCATCATCACGCAGACCGCGCAACTGGGCGGCAAGCCCGCCTACCTGGCTAAATACCTCGTCGCCCCCACCGGCGACCCGCTCTCCATCCTCCAGCCGCCCCAGCCGGGCGCGGCTCCGGCCCGCCCCTGACGCATACGTCTGCGGCTGCGGCTGCGGCTGCGGCTGCGGCTGCGGCTGCGGCTGCGGCTGCGGCTGCGGCTGCGGCTGCGGCTGCGGCTGCGGCTGCGGCTGCGGCTGCGGCTGCGGCTGCGGCTGCGGCTGCGGCTGCGGCTGCGGCTGCGGCTGCGGCTGCGGCTGCGGCTGCGGCTGCGGCTGCGGCTGCGGCTGCCTAAGGATTCGTACGACACGGCCACGTCATCGCTGCCGCCTCAGCCGATCCGCACCTTCGTCTCCAGTGGCAGGTCCGCCGACGACCGGCCGACCGCCACCGTGTAGGTCCCCGGCACCACCGTCCAGCCGGTCTCGGTCGTCTGCCACACCGCGAACGCCTCGCGGGGCAGGGCGAGTCGTACCGTCCGGCTCTCGCCCGGTTTCAGAGTGACCTTCTCGAACGCCTTCAGCTGCCGGGACGGTTCTCCGGCCGCCGCGGGCGCCGTCAGATACAGCTGGACGACCTCGATGCCGGTGCGGTGGCCGGTGTTGCGGAGGCCGACGCTCGCCCGGTAGCCGTCCCCGTACCGATCGAGCCGCAGGTCCGACAGCCGGAACGTGGTGTACGAGAGGCCGTGGCCGAAGGGGAACAGCGGCTTCTCGCCCGAGCTCTGATACCAGCGGTAGCCGACCGCGAGTTCCTCGTCGTAGTAGACCTGCACCCCGTCGCCCGGGTACTGCACGGTCGTCTTCGCCGGGCCCTGCTGCTCGGATGCCGGGAAGGTCTCCGGCAGCCTGCCGCCCGGCTCGGCGTCACCGAACAGCATCGCTGCCAGGGCGCTGCCCTGCTCCTGTCCGCCGTACCAGTTGGCGATGACGGCCCCGGCGCCGTCGAGCCACGGCATGAGGACCGCGCCCGATGTGTTCAGGACGACGACCGTCCGGGGGTTCGCGGCGACCACCGCCGCGATCAGCTCGTCCTGTCCGTCCGGCAGGGACAGCGTGGTGCGGTCCGTGCCCTCGCTGGTGTAGTCGCCCGCCACGACGACGGCCACGTCCGCCGCCCGCGCCGCGTCGGCGGCCCCGGCGAGGTCCTTGGTGTACGTCACCGGGATGTCCCCGGCCCGTGCCCTGATCCCGGCGAGCGGGGTGACGACGTTGCCGTTGGCCTTGACGGCGCCCGAACCGCCGCCGTGCGTACGGGCTCCGGCATCGGCCGCGTCGCCGATGACCGCGAGGGAGGCCGGGCGGGCGAAGGGCAGCACCCGCTCGTTCTTGAGCAGCACGCTGCCCCGGACGCTGATGCTGCGGGCGAGCGCGAGGTGCGCCTCGGTGCTGACCACCTTGGAGAGCACGGTCGCCGGGTCCGGCAGCCGGTGGTCGAAGAGCCCGGTCCGGTACATCGCGGTGAGGACGTGGACCGCCATCGTGTCCACGGTGGCGGCGCTCACCGTGCCCGCGCCGACGGCGTCCTTCAGCTTGCCGCTGAGGTAGGTGGAGCCCGGCATCTCCATGTCGGAGCCCGCCCGGGTGGTGAGCACGGTGCTGTGGGTGCCGCCCCAGTCGGACATCACCAGACCGTCGAAGCCCCAGGCGTCGCGCAGGGTGTCCTGCACCGCGGTGCGGTTCTCGTGCGACCAGTGGCCGTTCACCTTGTTGTACGAGGTCATCACGGCACCGGCGCCGCCCCGCTGGACGGCGGCGCGGAACCCCGGGTAGTAGATCTCGTGCAGGGCCCGCTGGGAGACCACCACGTCGATCGAACCGCGCAGGGTCTCCTGGTTGTTGGCCGCGAAGTGCTTGACGGTGGCCATCACCGGGTTGCTCTGGATGCCCTCGACCACCCGGGCGGCCAGCTCCGCGTTGAGGCAGGGGTCCTCGGTGAAGGTCTCGAAGGACCGCCCCCAGTACGGGACCCGCAGGATGTTGATGCAGGGCGCGAGGGCGATGTTGTGCCCCTTGGCCGCCTGCTCGGCGCCGTAGGCGGCACCGTAGGTCCGCACCGTGTCCGGGTCCCAGGTCGCCGCCAGGGTCTTGCAGTCGGGCCACTGGGTCACGCCGGTCGAGCCGTTGCCCACGCCGTTCGGCCCGTCGCCGAGGTACAGGGCCGGAATGTCCAGCCTGGTGTTGGCGAGGACCCGGCCCGCGTACCCCACGGTCCCGGTGGACCAGCCCTCACCGTGCAGCAGGGCGATCTTCTCGTCCAGGCTCATCTTCGCGACGAGTGCGGCGGCCCTGGCGGCGGCATCGGACGAGCCGGTCCGCGCCGCCGGGGCCGTACGAACCGCCCCGGGGGCGACGCCCGGTACGGCCGCGGACGCCCCGGTGGCCGAGGCCACCGTGGTGACGCCGGCGGCCACTGTGCCCGCCCCGGCCAGCTTCAGTACCGATCTCCGGTTGACGTTCATGTGCCCTCCCGAGTCGCTGTCATGGATGCGCGCATGGCGTGTCATGGGTGAACGAGTGCACGGACGTGGACGCACGGGTGCACGCCCACACGGGTGCAGTGAGCAAGAGCTACAGAAGTGACATGTACATGAGCACAGAGATCGCCCGAGGCGTCAATGGTTCTTACGCGCTTCGCCGAATCCGGCCCCTCTGCGGCCCCTCCGGCCTCGACAGCGGAACATCGAACGCCAACTGGCTCGATTTATGGCCCAGTTGGCTTCAGGGAGTGAACGCGGCACGCCCCTTGACGGGGTCAGCCGCGGTGCTCGACAGTCGTCCGGAAGGCGGATGAGAGCGCTCTCATCCGCACGGTCCCACCCGCGCACTCCCGTACGTGCTCTCTCCTACGTGCTCTCTCCTACGTGCTCTCAGACGGCTTCATCCCCCACACCCCCACGAAAGCCCCCACGAAAGCAGCCCCCATGAACAGGATCGCTTTCTCCGGCTCATCCCCCGGCTCCTCCCCCAGCACCTCCCGCGCTCCGGGCCGCCGCCGCGGACACCACCCCCGGCGCCGCCTGCTGACCGTGCTCGCCGCGCTCGCCCTCCCGCTGGCCGGGCTCACCGGTCTGGGCGGTCCCGCCGGACTCTCCGGCTCCGCCGCTGCGAGCGAACCGGCCGCACCGGCCCGTACGGGCGCTGCCGCCGACTGGACCACGGTGTTCAAGGACGACTTCGACGGTGCGGCCGGATCGGGCCTGAACACGGCCGACTGGCTCTACGACAAGGGCACCGGCTACCCGGGCGGCGCCGCCAACTGGGGCACCGGCGAGATCGAGACATCCACGGACTCGACCGACAACGTCTACCAGGACGGCTCGGGCCATCTGGTGATCAAGCCGGTACGCGACGGGTCCGGGCACTGGACGTCCGGCCGGGTGGAGACCCAGCGCACCGACTTCGCCGCACCGGCGGGCGGACAGCTCCAGCTCAGCGCCTCCCTGAAGCAGCCCGACCCGGCGAGAGGGCTCGGCTACTGGCCCGCCTTCTGGGCGATGGGCGCGGACGCCCGGCCGGCCGGGGCCACCAACTGGCCCAGCATCGGCGAGCTGGACATCATGGAGGACGTCAACGCGCTCAGCCAGCACTCGACCACGTTCCACTGCGGCCAGTGGGCGGGCGAGTGCCACGATCCGGACGGGATCAGCAGCGGGTTGCAGGCGTGCACGGGCTGCCAGTCCGGCTACCACACGTACTCGGTGGTCGTGGACCGTACGAACGCCTCGGCCGAGCAGCTGCGCTTCTCCCTCGACGGCGTCCAGACCTTCGTGGTCAACCAGAACGAGGTGTCCGACGCGACCTGGAAGGCAGCGGTCGACCATGGGTTCTTCGCGATCTTCGACGTGGCGATCGGCGGCTCGTACCCCAACAAGGTCTGCGGCTGCACCTCTCCTTCGGCCGACATCAGCTCCGGTGCGGGGATGAGCGTGGACTGGTTCTCGGCCGAGGTCAGCCAGTCATGAGCCCGTCGTAAGCCGGTCGTAAGCCGGTCCTGGTCCGGTAGCGGCAGCGGACAGCGCCGTGCCCCGGAAGGCCGGGAGGATGGCCGTCCGGGGCACGGTGCTCACTGATTCACTGCCGGTGCACTACTGGCCCGGTGAAGGTGCTCAGTTCCAGCCGTGGTTACGGCCGTGGTCGCGGCCGTGGTCCCAGCCGTGGTTCCAGCCGCCGTTGTCACGGCCGTGGTCGCGCCCGTGGTCACGGCCGTGGTCGCGGTCGTGGTCACGCCCGTGGTCGCGGCCGCCGTTCACGCAGGTGTTGCCGAACGCCGGGTTGAGCAGGCCGATGACGTTGACGCTGTTGCCGCAGGCGTTGATCTGGGCGTCGATCGGCACCTGGACGACGTTGCCGGAGAGGACACCGGGCGAGCCGATGGCCACGCCCTCGGCCCCGCTGTCCGCGGAGGCGACCGACGCACCCCCCAGCACAGTGGCGGCCGCGATGGCAGACAGCACGGTCATCCGCACGATTCGAGACATGGACACAAACCCTTCCGTTGGAGCACTCCAGGGCCGGTTGCACACGGGCCCTTTTGTGTGGTCCTCCGCAATGCCTGCCCGCTGGGGTGCGTCCCGCATCGTCTCTTCACCCGAAGAGACGCGGTGCTGAACGGGCACACCCGTGGTGGGCTGCGAAAACGTCCGGCTACCCAGGGCCAGTTGCCCGGCTGATCGCCGTCTCGACCGCAGCGATCCGGTCCGCCAGCAGCCCCAGCGCCGCCACCGCGCGCGGCAGCGGATCGTCGTCGGGTCCGCCCCCGAGCGTGCGGGTGCGGACGTCGGCCGCCTTGACCTCCGCCCAGCGCGCCGCCTGCGCCTGCGTCAGCGTGCCGCGCAGCTCGGCCAGTTTCAGCAGGTTGGACTCGGCTCCGCCGGCCAGCGTCTGGGCCTCGCCGGTGTAGTGGTCGTCGATCACCGCGGCAAGCTCCGCGCCGTTCATCACCGGGTCGATCCGCGCCGCGATCTTGTTCATGTTGCGGTACGAGCCCTGGAGCTGGAACGGCGGCTCGGTGCGGGCCGCGTCGGACTGGGCGGCCGACGCGATGTACGCGGCGTTGACCGCGAGCACCGTGGCCCTGGCCGCCAGCAGATGGCGCAGCACCGCCACGATCCGGTCCAGCTCTCCGGGTGCGTACGGGTGCTGGAGCCGGTCGCGCTGTGCGGTGGGATCGTCCGCCGCCAGCCGTACGAGCAGCGCCAGGTCGTCGCGGTCCCGGCCCGCGAGCGGGGCGAGCACCGGGTTGGCGGTGAGGGCGTTCTCCACGAAACTCAGCGCGAAGACGTCCTCCTTGCCGGTGAGCACATCGCCGAGGTTCCAGACGTCGGCGCGGTTGGCCAGCATGTCGGGTATCCGGAAGCGCTGCCCCGACTCCGTGTACGGGTTGCCCGCCATGCAGACCGCGAACCGTTTGCCCCGCAGGTCGTAGCTGCGCGCCTCACCGTCCCTGACACCCTCGATCCTGCGCTGGGCGTCGCAGAGCGGGATGAACTTCTGGAGCAGCTCGGGCGAGGTGTGCTGGATGTCGTCCAGATACAGCAGGGTGTTGTTGCCCGCGGCCAGCGCGAAGTTGATCTTCTCGACCTCCTGGCGCGCGGTGGCGTCCGGCGCCTGCGCAGGGTCGAGCGATGTCACCCGGTGGCCGAGCGCCGGGCCGTCGACCTTGACCAGGACCAGGCCGAGCCGGTCGGCGACGTACTCCATGAGCGTGGTCTTGCCGTAGCCGGGCGGCGAGATCAGCAGCAGCAGGCCGTTGCTGTCGGTGCGCTTCGAGTCGCCCGCGGTGCCGATCTGCTTGGCCAGGTTGTCGCCGATCAGCGGGAGGTAGACCTCGTCGATGAGCCGGTTGCGTACGAACGACGACATGACCCGGGGGCGGTAGTCGTCCAGCCGCAGCCGCGCGCGCTCGGCGGCGACCAGGGCGGTGCGCTGCCGCTGGTAGGCGCGGAAGCCGGGCACCTCGGTCCGGTGGAACTCGGCCGCTGCCGAAAGGAGTTCGTCGATACGGACGGTCAGGCGGCGGCGTTCGATGCGCGGGTGTGTGCCGAGCAGCCCCTCCACCGTCTCCGCCAGCGGGGCTGCCGACTCGTAGCGCGTCAGGCCCGGGCAGAGCTCGACGGCGACCGCCTCGGCTAGCGCCGCGGCAGGCAACGTTTGCCCGTCAAGGAGCGGCGTCCGGTGCGTGCTCTCGGCGTGCCGGCCGGAAGCCCTCGTACTGGACGTACTTGGGCTTTCGGCCGGTGCGGCGAGAGTGCGTACCGGACGTCGCGACGGGGCAAACGTTGCCTGCCGCGGTGCTGGATCGCCGGGGCGGGTGTTGTCCTGGCCGCCGGAGAGGGTGTACGCGGTCAGCCAGTTCTCCACCAGCTGGCGGCGGGCCGCCGGGTCGTCGTCGCCGATGCCGGCCAGGTCGTCGTCGTACGCCGAACTGCCCACCGCACGGCGGAACTTGTCCAGCAGCGTGCGGGCCGCCGCATGGGTGACGAAGCCGTCGGGGCCGCAGGTCAGCTCCTCGAAGAGGTACGCCGCGGCGTCCGGCGCGTCCGGCCCTCCGATCACTCCCGCCAGCTCGGCCTGCCAGTCCGCGATGGCCGGGGCGAGGCCGAAGGTCTCGCGGGCGCGGGCCATCGAAAGCGCCCTGCGGGTCCAGGCCTGCCGTGCCGTGTCCGTCGCGGAGTGCGCCCAGAACAGCTGGGCGGCTGCGCGGGCCTGCGGCGGGAAGCGCAGCGGCCCGGCGTCGGAGTGCAGTCGCAGCAGGGCGCCGAGGATCAATGTGGCGTCGTGGTCGTGGACGCCGCGTTCGTACCCCTCGTCGTACGCGGCCTCGGCCGACTGCCGTACCAGCGACGGGAGATCGGCGGCGGCGAGTGCCGCGGCGCCGTGTTCGGCGAGCAGCCGGGCCGCCAGGTACTCCGCCCGGTAGAGCGCGGGTGACTCGGACGGCAGGGTGCGGCCCCAGTACGGGCGGCAGGCGGCGAACGCGGGGTCGGTGACCGGGGAGCGGTAGTCGGTGCCGGTCAGCGCGAAGGCCAGGCCGGCATCGGCGCCGTTCTCGCCCTTGCCGTCGCTGTTCCCCGACCCGCCGTACGGGACCAGGGTCAGGTCGAGCGGCTGGGAGTTGACTGCGAAGCGGTGCCGGCCGAGCCGGATGACGGCGCCGTCGTCCGCGTACAGATCGGTGCGGTCGCGCAGCGCGCGGACCGCCTCCTGGCGGGCGGCCGCGATCCGGCCCGCCAGCTCTTCGGCCCGTACCCGGTCGCCCAGTTCGCGCAGCTCGGCGGAGGTACGGCTGACCTTGGCGACCAGCGGGTCGGATGCGAAGAACGTGCTGATCGCGTCCGCGGAGCCGAGCGAGGCCGCCCGGCGGGCGATGGTCTCCAGGACGCGCGAGGCCGAAGCGCCGAGCCGTTCCGCGCGGCGGGCGCGGTCGTCCTGGAGGGTCTGCTTACGGGCCGAGAACGCCTCGTACACCTCGGTACGCTGCGCGCCCAGCTCGGCCAGGAAGTCGTCGGACCCGGCGAACCGCGACTCCAGGTCCTCCACCCGCAGCAGCAGGCCGGCGAGCTGGTCGTCGCAGGCCTCCGGGGTGCCGGCGGCGGCCAGCGCGCCGGTGACCGACTGCCCCAGCAGGGCCCGCTCGGCGGCGAATTCGGCGCGCCCCTCGTGGTCGAGCAGCTCCCGGCGGCGCGCTTCGAGCGTCGCGCGGGCCCGGTTGACCGCGCCGACGACCTCGGCGATCCGCTCCAGCACCGAGGTGCGGACCGTGGTGTCGCCGATGTCGAGGCCGGTGACCACCTCGGTGACGGTACGCAGCCCCTCCGCCAGCTCGTCAAGACGCCCGGTGACCGGCGCGGCCCCGGCGACCGTCCCGATCGCCTCCGCGTCGGCGGTGAGCTGCTCGGTCTCCGTGTGGTACCCGGCGAAGGCGTCGTCGCGCCGCAGCTGCCCGACGGCGCGCTGGGCGAACGCGGCAATGTCCGCCTCCACTTCGCCCGCGAGCGTGTCGATGCGCGCGGTGTCCGCGTACCGCTGCTCCTTGAGCGTCAGAACATGTCCGTGGGCGCGGCGCAGTTCGGTCAGCCGGGTGACCCACTCGGCGGCCGAACCGGGCACCTCGCCGCGGATACGGCGCACCAGACCGGCGATCCGCGCCTCGGCGGCGTCCAGTGC
This sequence comes from Streptomyces sp. NBC_00440, assembly GCF_036014215.1. NCBI lineage: Bacteria > Bacillati > Actinomycetota > Actinomycetes > Kitasatosporales > Streptomycetaceae > Streptomyces > Streptomyces sp. NBC_00440. The sequence continues at coordinate 4,450,574 of NZ_CP107921.1, read as the reverse complement.
CTCGGCGGCCTGCCGGGTCAGCGTCCGGACGGTCTCGAACTCGGCGAGCACCTGCCCGGCCGTGGTCCGCAGCCCGTCGAGCGGTTCCAGCAGGTCGCCCGTGCCCTCGTCGCCCAGCCAGTGGTGGGTGTCGGCGGCCCGTACGCAGGAGGCCAGCAGCGTCTCGTACACACCGGTGGTGGGCGCGGTGTTCTCGGTGACCGCGCGGGCCAGCGAGAGGCAGTCGGAGATCCCGCGCACCAGGTCGGCGTTGCCGATGCGCGCGAGGGGGCCTTCGCCTGCCGGGGCTGTGTCGGCGTAGGTGTCCGAGACGTACGGTGAGCGCCAGCGCTGGAGCGGGTGGACGCGGGCGGGCTCGTCGGACTCGCCGCGCAGGACGATGAGGGTGCCGTCGTCGAAGAGCGCGTACCCCCGGCAGACGACCGGGGTCCCGGTCTCCTTGCGGATCAGGTTGTACGGCAGGAGCAGGGTGCGGCCGTCGCCGCGGGCGTGGAAGACATACAGCACGTCCTCGCCGTTCGGGGAACGGATCTGCCGCTCGAACTCCAGCCCGGCCGTGTCGAGTTCGAAGGTCTTGTACGCGCCGCTGGCCAGGCAGTATCCACCGGGGAAGACGATGCCCTGGTCCTCGGGGAGGCTGCGGCAGGCCTGCCCGATGCCGTCGAGGCGGACGACTGCGCGGGTGACCGTGTTGAAGACGAGGTGGCGCCGGTCCTCCTCCTTGTACGGGCGTACGCGCAGCAGGAGGAGGGTGCCGACGCGGGCGTACTCCACCTCGGCGTCGGCGAGCGACTGGAGCGGTTCGTCGACCGGCTCGGCCCAGATGCCGTCGGGCGTCTCGGTGTTGTCCTCGTCCTTGACGGTGAGGGAGCCGCCGACGGTCGTCACGTACACGTCACCGGGCAGGGCGATGTGCGGGTGGCGGCCGAGCACCTGGTCCTGGCGTGTGGTGGCCGTCCACTCGAAGTCGTGCGACGGCGGGAGGACATGGTCACGGTCGCCGCGCGCGTCCAGGTACGCGGCGCTGCCGTCGGCGGCGAGCGTCCAGCGCAGCACGCGGATGTCGTCGGCGGTCTCGCCGGTACGGAACACGGCGAGCAGCTTGCCGCCGATGTGGCGGAGCTGGAGGAGGCTGGCGTCGCGGTAGTAGCGGTAGAGCTCCGCGAACTCCCTGGTGAAGGCGGGGTCGTCGAGCAGGCCGGGCACGGCGGTGTCGGGGAGCCGGCCGAGTGCGGTGTCGTGCAGGGCGAAGACGTCGGCCGGCTCGGAGGTCTGCTTCTGCCCTGGCGGGATGTTGCAGCCGATGAGCAGGCGGTTGCCGATGGCCACGGTGTCGCGGGGGACGCAGGTGCTGTCGGTACGGAGGTGTTCCGTGCCGGTGAGGGCCAGCTCCATCGAGCCGAAGGTCTCGGTCCTGCGGGTGTTGAGGACGGTGGCCCTGCGGGCCAGCTCGGCGGCCTGAACGGTCAGCCGGTCCCGGAGCACCTCGTAGGTGCCGGCGTCTACGGAGGTGGTGGTCATCGGCTGCTTTCTGGGATGGGGTGTTGGTGGGCTGGGCTGGGCTGGGCTGGGCCGGGCCGGGCCGGGCCGGGCCGGGCCGGGCCGGGGATGGTTGGGTCCGGCACCACCCAACGCATCGCGGCACAATCAAGCCCGTCCTGGGGGCACCTCCCAGCGGTGGCTGGGGGAGATTGAGGACCAGGGGGGCAGCGCCCCCGCTCCTCAGACCTTCGCCGCCCCGTTCAGCGCAGCGACCGGCACATCCGAAAGCCCCAACCGAGCTGCCTGGTCCAGAAGTTGCTGGACCGGGCCCGCCTCCGCACCCCCCGACTTCAGCAGCTGCATCAGCACCGCCGACACCGTCAGATTCCGTACGCCACCGCTCGACACCGACCCGAGCATCTTCGTCAGGTCCTCCGGGAAGCTGGCCGAACCGTCCAGCCACGGCTTGGCGAGCGTCTGGGCCGTCTTGGAGTTCTCCATGAAACCGTCGAAACCCTTGCCGAGCGAGATCGACGACACCAGGCGGTCGAAGAAGACCGACTCGCCGCCGACGATGCTGATGTCGGCGTTCTCCAGGCCGGTGGCGAGCACCGTGGCCTGCGCCTCCGCGACCTGGCGCTGGACGTCGATCCCGGCCAGCCTGATCTCCTTCTCGGCCGCGACCCGCAGCCGGTACTCCTCGTGTCCTCGTGACGCGTCGTCCAGTGCGGCCATCGCCGCCGCCTTCTCGGTGAGGCCCGCGGCCTCCGCCTTCAGCTTCTCGCCGATCATCGCGGCGTCCGCGGTGGCCTGGGCGCTGGTGCCCTCCGCCGCGGCCAGTGCCTTCAGACGCGCCCCCGACGCCTCGGCCCTGAGCCGGGCCTCGGTGGCCTCCGCCTCGGCGCGGCCCGCCTTCTCGATGACGTCGGCCTCCTTGTCGCGGACCTGGACAGCAGCCAGTCCGGGTGCGGCGGCCTCCGCCTGGATCGCCTCGGCGAGACGCAGCTTGGCCTGCGCGTCGAGGTCAGCGGACTTCAGCCGGGCCTCGGCCAGGGTGAGTTGCTCGGCCGCGTGGTGCGTGGCCGCCGCCTCCGCGGCCTCGGCCGCCTTGATGTCCTTGACCAGCCGCTCCTGCGCCTCCGCCTCGGCCGCGATGATCACGGCCTGCCGGGTGCGCTCGGCCTCCTCGACCATCCGCAGCTTCTTGATCGACTCCTCCTGCTCGGCGACCGTACGGTCCACCGCGATCCGCTCCCGGATCACATCGGCCACCTCGCGGCGCTCCGCCTCGACCTCCTTGTCCCGGGAGATCATCGAGAGCTGCGTCTCGCGCTCACGGCCGATGACTTCGAGGAGCCGGTCCTTCTCGATCCGCTCGTTCTCGACGGCGATGACCCGCTCGCGGTTCTTCTGCGCCACGGCGATCTCGCGCGCCTGGTTCTCGCGCTGCACCCCGAGCTGCTCCTCGGTGCGCAGGAACGCGGTCTGCGCGCCCAGGCGTTCCTCCTCCTGGACCTTGGCCGTCACCGCCTCCTCGCGGGCCCGCAGCGTGTCGACCTCACGCTTCTGCTTGATCTCCGCCTCGGCCTGCCGGCGCTCCAGCTCCAGGATGGTCTCCCGGGCGTCGACGTTCTGCCGGGTGATCTCCTTCTGCTCGGTGCGCTGGAACTCGTTGGTGCGGACGTGCTCGACGGCCGTCAGTTCGGTGATCTTGCGGATGCCCTGGGCGTCCAGGATGTTGGCGCCGTCGAGCTGCGCCATCGGCGTCTGCTCCAGGAAGTCGATGGCCGCGTCGTCCAGGTGGTAGCCGTTGAGGTCGGTGCCGATGACCCGGATGATCCGGTCCCGGAACTCCTCGCGCTTCGTGTACAGGTCCACGAAGTCCAGCTGCTTGCCCACGGTCTTGAGCGCCTCGGAGAACTTGGCGGCGAAGAACTCCTGGATGGCCGCCTTGTCGCTGGCCCGCTGGGTGCCGATCGCCTGGGCGACCTTGGCGACGTCCTCGACGGTCTTGTTGACCCGTACGAAGAACGAGATGTGGATGTCGGCCCGGATGTTGTCCTGACAGATCAGGCCCTCGCGCCCGGTCCGCCTGATCTCGATGATCTTCACCGAGATGTCCATGTACTCGGCCTTGTGCAGCACGGGCAGCACCACGGCACCGGTGAAGGTGACGTCGACCTTCTTCGTCTTGGAGATGATCAGTGCCCGGCCCTGCTCCACCTTGCGGAACAGCCTGCTGAGCACCAGGACGAGTGCGACGGCTATGAGCAGGACAACGGCGACGAGCACGCCGATGCCCAGGGAGATGGCATCCATGAACATTCCTCGAAGGGTGTCTTGAACGGTGGCTTGTGGTGCGGCTGCGCGCAGCGCGAGTGGGGGTCCCCCGGCCGAAGACTGGGGAGGGAGGGCCGCCGGGCGCGGGCTCAGCCGGTGCCGCGTGGATCGAGCGCCGCGTCGAACGGCGCGATCCAGAAGAACTCGCCCGGTTCGTCGTAGGCGTACAGCAGCGCGGTGTCACCGGACCGGAGCCCGCGCAGGACGTCGTCGCCCTGGACCCTGACCTGGACCACGGCGGTCGAGCCGTCGTCGGACGCGACCTCGGCCTGCCCGAAGTCGGTCGTCACCGAACCGGTGCGGACGGTGCAGACGAGCCCGACGAAGTCCAGCCGGGAGGGCGGTGGTTGGGCGGGCAGGAGGGCGCGCAGCCGGCGGACGGCGAACCGCGTCACGATCCAGGCGGCCAGCAGCGCGGCGACCAGCACGGCGGCGTCGAGCGCGGTCCGTACCCCGTCCGGCAGCTCGGCCCTGCGCACCAGCACCGAGCCCGCGAGACTCGCGAACCAGGCGAGGAGGGTGAAGAGCGATACCGGCACGGTGACGGGCACGCCGCTGCCCCCCGCAGCGGCCGTGCCCGTGTCCCCCGTGCCGAGGTGCAGATGGAAGGCGTCGTGCTCGGCGGCCCCCACCAGTACGAGCAGCCAGAAGGCGATGACCACCAACAGCGCCGCACCGAAGAGAACCGCCGGAAAACCCAGCGCGGCGCCCATGAACTCATCCATCGGGCAGCCCCCTTTTCCCCCGTTGCTCCCCCGTGTTTCCCCCGCGGTTTCCCCGTGCAGAGCGGCCCCGGCGCCGGGCATACGTTTCCGTATCCCGGCACCGGTCCGCTCTCCCCCGTTTCCGCAATGCCCATTCTGGAGGGACTCCGCCCGTCGCCGCATTGCCGTAACCCGGCAATGTTCGCTGTCGCCGGGTGCCGGGGCCGCGTCCTCCGGCCCCGGCAGCTTTCCGGCATCCGTCGCGGTCTGTCACTCTTGCCGCTGTGCGGCGGCGCGACCACCGCCCGAGCGGCCGCCGGGCGGCCGTCCGGACCGCCGCCGGGACGCGGACCACCGCCGGGACACGACCCGGCCGTACCGCCGCCGGGACGACAGGCAGAAGCAGGAGAGCGCGTGACAGGGCCCGACATATCCGAGAAGCACCCCGGGACAGATGGGACATACGGGGCATATCTGGAGGGGTACGCCCACCTGCTGGCCGATGTCCTGGCGACCGGCCGGCGCCCGACCCGGCCCGAACTCGACGCGCGTCGCGCCTTCGGCGAGCAGGCGGCGGAGGACGGCCACTCGCTGCGCTCCCTGGTCGCCGCGCATCTCGCGGCCGCCCGTACGGCCTGGCCCACCGGGGCCGCCGCGGTGAGCGGGAGCGCGGCGGGCACGGTGCTCACCGCCGTCGAGCTGGCCGTCGACGCGTTCGCGGAGGGGTACGAGCGGGCCCAGCGCATGGCCGTACGCCAGGAGGAGGCCGTGCGGCGGGAGTTCATCGACGACCTGCTGTACGGGGGCAGCGACCTGGGACGGCTGGCCGAGCGTGCCGAGCGGTTCGGGCTGCGGCTGTCCCGTACCCACGCGGTCGCGGTCGCGCAGTGCGCCGGCGCGTACGACGAGGGCGCCGCCGCCACCCGCACCGTGGAGCTGGCCCTCTTCAGCCGGTTCGGCAACCGCAGCATCCTGCTGACCACGAAGGACGGCCGGCTGATCTGCATCGCCCCCGGCGACCAGGACGACGTCCTGACGTACTTCGCCAAGCAGGCGTACGCGGCCACCGCCGACGACGGCGTACAGGTCGCGATAGGCCGCCCGCACCCGGGCTCGGGCGGCATCGTGCACAGCTACGAGGAGGCGCTCAACGCCCTGGAACTCGCGGCCAGGATGGACCTGGAGGGCCCGCTGCTGCGCGCCGCCGACCTGCTCGTCTACCCGGTGCTCACCCGTGACCGGGAGGCCCTGGTCGATCTGGTGCACAGCGCGCTCGGCCCGCTCCAGCAGGCCCGGGGCGGCGCGCAGCCGCTCGTCTCGACGCTCAGCCACTACTTCGACGCGGGCTGCGTGGCGGCCGAGGCCGCCCGCCGGATGTCCCTGAGCGTACGGGCGCTCACCTACCGGCTGGAGCGGATCCGCCAGCTGACGGGCGCCAACCCGGCCGATCCCGGCCACCGTTACACACTCCAGACCGCGGTCATCGGCGCCCGGCTGCTCAACTGGCCGGCCCAGGAGATCTGACCGCAGGTCCGGCCGCTCAATGCCTGCTCCCGGCAGCGTTCTTCTGTCCCGTTCTGCGGGGCCCGGACCTGTCGTCGCGGCACGGCACGGCCGTAGCGTTCCCCGAGGCACGCCGGGCCGGCCCGGCGCGTGCCTACGCCCCGGACCTGGGGCTGCCGCCGCTGAACGTCCCGCGGGACCGGCCGGTTGGAAAATCCGCGAGCTGCCTGCGAGCTGTCTGTGAGTGAGCTGTGAGTTATCTGTGAGTGACTGGCATGCCTGGGCGGCCGTCGCCGTCTTCGCCGGCACCTATGTGCTGATCATCAGCGAGAAGGTCCACCGGGTCGCCGCCGCGCTCGGCGGTGCCGGGCTCATGCTGGCGCTCGGGGCGACCGACGACGGGGCTGCCTTCTTCTCGCAGGACACCGGCATCGACTGGAACGTCATCTTCCTGCTGCTCGGCATGATGGTGATCGTCGGTGTGCTGAAGCGGACCGGCGTCTTCGAGTACCTGGCGATCTGGTCGGTGAAACGCGCGCGGGGCAGACCGTTCCGGGTGCTGGCCATGCTGGTGGCGATCACCGCACTGGCCTCGGCGCTGCTGGACAACGTCACCACCGTCCTGCTGATCGCCCCGGTCACCCTGCTGGTCTGCGAACGGCTCGCGCTGGCCGTCGCGCCGTTCCTGATCACCGAGGTCTTCGCGTCCAACATCGGCGGCATCGCCACCCTCGTCGGCGACCCGCCCAACATCATCATCGCCGGGCGGGCCGGGCTGACCTTCAACGACTTCCTGGTCCATCTCGCGCCGCTGGCCGTGCTGTTGACGGCCGTACTGATCGGAGTGTGCCGGTTCCTGTTCCGCGGGGCGTTCACGTACGACGCGGAGCGCGCCGCCCGGGTGATGGAGCTGAACGAGCGGGACGCGATCCGCGACCCGCGCCTGCTCGGCCAGGGTCTGGCCGTGCTCACCCTGGTCATCGTCGGATTCATCCTCCATCCGGTGCTGCACTACGCACCGAGCGTCGTCGCACTCCTCGGGGCGGGGCTGCTCGTCGCCGTCTCGACGGTCCGCACGGGCGAGGTGCTCGCCGAGGTCGAGTGGCCGACGCTGGCCTTCTTCGCGGGCCTCTTCGTGATGATCGGGGCGCTCATCGGCACCGGTGTCGTCGGCGAGGTCTCCACGGCGCTCTCGCACGCGGTGGGCGGCCGGGAACTCGGCGGCTCGATGCTGCTGCTCGGGGCGTCCGGGGTGCTGTCGGGGGTGGTCGACAACATCCCCTACGTCGCGACGATGGCCCCCATCACCGCGGGCCTCGTGCACAGCGTGGGCGGCGGCAGCGACCACGTGATGTGGTGGGCACTGACACTCGGCGCGGACCTCGGCGGCAACGCCACGGCGATCGGCGCCAGCGCGAACGTCGTGGTCCTCGGCATAGCGGAGCGCAACGGCACCCCCATCTCTTTCTGGCAGTTCACCCGCTACGGCCTGGTGGTCACGGCGGCCACCCTGGCGCTGTCGGCGGGGTACATCTGGCTGCGGTACTTCGTACTGGGGTGAGGGACCGGTGGCCCGGCCGTCCGGTCCGGTCCGCCGCTGCCGTGCGGCCACAATGGGGCGCATGAGTGACGACGAGAAGTCCATGCCCGACTGGGAGAAGCGCTTCCGGGCCCCGCGCGTAGGGCTGCCCGACTGGGCCGAGGACGCCCCGGACCGCTCGCTCTTCGTCTCCAACGCGACCGGCACGTACGAGCTGTACGCCTGGGACCGTACGAGCGGCGAGCAGCGCCAGGCCACCGACCGGCCGCAAGGCACGACCGACGGGACTCTCTCGCCCGACGGCGAGTGGCTGTGGTGGTTCAGCGACACCGACGGGGACGAGTTCGGGGTCTGGATGCGCCAGCCCTTCGGCGGCGGACCCGACGAACCCGCCACCCCCGGCCTTGAGCCCTCCTACCCGGGCGGTCTGGGGATCGGCCGGGACGGCACCGCCGTGGTCGGCCGGTCGACGGACGAGGACGGCTCGACGGTCCACGTCGTACGGCCCGGCGCCGATCCGGTCGAGATCTACCGGCACCGGGAGTCCGCCGGGGTCGGCGACCTCTCGTACGACGGGACGCTCATCGCGCTGGAGCACACCGAGCACGGCGACGCGATGCACTCCGCGCTGCGGGTGGTCCGCACCGACGGGTCCACGGTCGCCGATCTTGACGACACCAAGGGCGGCACCGAGGAGCTGGGGCTCCAGGTGCTCGGGTTCGCGCCGGTCGCCGGGGACACCCGGCTGCTCGTCGGGCACCAGCGGCGGGGCCGCTGGGAGCCGATGGTGTGGGACGTGGCGGCCGGCACCGAGACCGCCCCGGCGATCGAGCTGCCGGGCGACGTCAGCGCCGAGTGGTATCCGGACGGGTCCGCGCTGCTGGTCGTGCACAGCTTCGAGGCGCGCAGCGAGATGTGGCGGTACGAACTGGCCACCGGGCAGCTCGTCCGCGTCGAGACCCCGGCCGGTTCGGTGTCCGGCGCGACCGCCAGGCCCGACGGCACGGTCGAATACCTGTGGTCGTCGGCCGCGCTGCCGCCGGTCGTGCGCTCCACGTCGGGCGCGGTCGTGCTCGACCCGCCCGGCATGAAGGCACCGGAGTCCGTGCCGGTGCGGGACGTCTGGGTGGAGGGTCCGGGCGGCCGGATCCACGCGCTGGTGCAGCAGCCCGCGGGGGACGGCCCGTTCCCCACGGTCTTCGAGATCCACGGCGGCCCGACCTGGCACGACAGCGACGCGTTCGCCTCGGGCCCGGCGGCCTGGGTCGACCACGGCTACGCGGTCGTACGGGTCAACTACCGGGGCTCGACCGGCTACGGCCGGGCCTGGACCGACGCGCTCAAGCACCGGGTCGGGCTGATCGAGCTGGAGGACATCGGCGCCGTCCGCGCCTGGGCGGTCTCGTCGGGCCTCGCCGACCCGGCCCGGCTGATCCTGGCGGGCGGCTCCTGGGGCGGCTATCTGACGCTGCTCGGGCTCGGCACCCAGCCGGACGCGTGGGCGGCGGGGCTGGCGGCGGTGCCGGTCGCGGACTACGTCACGGCGTACCACGACGAGATGGAGGGGCTGAAGGCGATGGACCGGACGCTGCTCGGCGGCACTCCGGAGACCGTGCCCGAGCGGTTCGCCGCTTCGTCGCCGCTGACATATGTGGACGCGGTGCGGGCGCCGGTCTACATCTCGGCGGGCGTGAACGATCCGCGCTGCCCGATCCGGCAGGTCGAGAACTACGTGGCCCGGCTGGCCGGCCGCGGGGCGGTCCACGAGGTGTACCGGTACGACGCGGGCCACGGCTCGCTTGTGGTGGAGGAGCGGATCAAGCAGGTCCGCCTGGAGCTCGACTTCGCGGAGCGGCATGTGAAGAAGTAGCAGGCCGTACGGGGCGGGGTCCGGGACGGAACGTACGGGGCGGGGTCCGGGGCACCGGCCCTGAACCGCGCCCCGTACCGTAAGAGATGTGTACCGGTTCCTGCTGACACCCCGCTGGCTGGGGATCACCGTCTTCGCCCTGCTCGCCATCCCCTTCTGCATCTTCATGGGGTCCTGGCAGCTGAGCAGGTTCGAGGCCCGGGTGGCCACCCACCGGACAGACGAGCACAAGCCCGACCCGGCCCGTCAGGCGTCGGCGCCGCTCGACTCCCTGCTGCCCGTGAACCTCGACACGTCCGGGCGGCAGGCCGGCGCGACCGGTAAGTACGGCGAGCAGTTCCTGGTGCCGGACCGGGTCGTGGACGGCAAGGAGGGGTCGTACGTCCTGACCCTGCTCCGCACCGACGGCGGCAAGGCACTGCCCGTGGTGCGCGGCTGGCTGCCGCACGGTGCGAAGGCGCCCGCGGCGCCGAAGGGCGATGTCAAGGTCACCGGTTCGCTCCAGCCCTCCGAGAACAGCGGGACCGACGGCGCGTACACCGGGGCCGGGCTGCCGGCCGGCCAGATCGGGGTCATCAGCGCGGCCTCTCTGGTGAACGTCGTGTCGTACCCCGTGTACGACGCGTGGATCACCCTGCCGCGCGCCTCCCCTGGTCTGAAGCCCGTGCCGGCGGCGGCGCCGCAGAACAGCGGGCTCGACCTGCAGTCCTTCCAGAACCTCGGCTACACCGGCGAGTGGTTCGTCTTCGCGGGCTTCGTGGTCTTCATGTGGTTCCGGCTGGCCAGGCGCGAGGCCGAGGCACTCAGGGACCTGGAGCTGGGGATCACACCCGAGGACGTGGAGCCGGCCACCGCGGCGGTGACCGCGGAAGCCGGAGTGGCGTCGTCCGACGCGGCGGCCACTCCGGAGGTGTCCGGCCGCCGGTAGGGCCTGGAGCCGGGCTGCTAAGAGGGCGCTACGGAGCCGGGGCAGCGGCCCGTCACGGCGCGGTCAGCAGCCCGGTGCGGTAGATCGTCCCCGCGCACGCGTTGGGGATGGTCGCCTCCGCGGCCGGTACGCCCGGCTCCGCCTCGTGCACCACGGCCACGCTGCCGTCCGACGTACCCTCACCGCTGCCGAGCTGGGGGGTGCTGT
>NZ_CP107921.1:3625000-3837500 GCF_036014215.1 Streptomyces sp. NBC_00440 | reverse complement strand
ACACATAGGGCATGTGGAGGGAACGAGGGGAAGTGAAACATCTCAGTACCCTCAGGAAGAGAAAACAACCGTGATTCCGGGAGTAGTGGCGAGCGAAACCGGATGAGGCCAAACCGTATGTGTGTGATACCCGGCAGGGGTTGCGCATGCGGGGTTGTGGGATTGCACTTCAATAGTCTGCCGGCTGTTGGGCAAGTCAGAAACCGTTGGTGTAGGCGAAGGACATGCGAAAGGTCCGGCGTAGAGGGTAAGACCCCCGTAGCTGAAACATCAACGGCTTGCTTGTGTGACTCCCAAGTAGCACGGGGCCCGAGAAATCCCGTGTGAATCTGGCGGGACCACCCGCTAAGCCTAAATATTCCCTGGTGACCGATAGCGGATAGTACCGTGAGGGAATGGTGAAAAGTACCGCGGGAGCGGAGTGAAATAGTACCTGAAACCGTGTGCCTACAAGCCGTGGGAGCGTCGCTCATGTTCTTCGGAATGTGGGTCGTGACTGCGTGCCTTTTGAAGAATGAGCCTGCGAGTTAGCGGTGTGTAGCGAGGTTAACCCGTGTGGGGAAGCCGTAGCGAAAGCGAGTCCTAATAGGGCGTTTGAGTTGCACGCTCTAGACCCGAAGCGGAGTGATCTAGCCATGGGCAGGTTGAAGCGGCTGTAAGAGGTCGTGGAGGACCGAACCCACCAGGGTTGAAAACCTGGGGGATGACCTGTGGTTAGGGGTGAAAGGCCAATCAAACTCCGTGATAGCTGGTTCTCCCCGAAATGCATTTAGGTGCAGCGTCGTGTGTTTCTTGCCGGAGGTAGAGCACTGGATAGGCGATGGGCCCTACCGGGTTACTGACCTTAGCCAAACTCCGAATGCCGGTAAGTGAGAGCGCGGCAGTGAGACTGTGGGGGATAAGCTCCATGGTCGAGAGGGAAACAGCCCAGAGCATCGACTAAGGCCCCTAAGCGTACGCTAAGTGGAAAAGGATGTGGAGTCGCAGAGACAACCAGGAGGTTGGCTTAGAAGCAGCCATCCTTGAAAGAGTGCGTAATAGCTCACTGGTCAAGTGATTCCGCGCCGACAATGTAGCGGGGCTCAAGCGTACCGCCGAAGTCGTGTCATTCCAGCACATACCCCCAACGGGGGCTGGGATGGGTAGGGGAGCGTCGTGTGCCGGGTGAAGCAGCCGCGGAAGCGAGTTGTGGACGGTTCACGAGTGAGAATGCAGGCATGAGTAGCGATACACACGTGAGAAACGTGTGCGCCGATTGACTAAGGGTTCCTGGGTCAAGCTGATCTGCCCAGGGTAAGTCGGGACCTAAGGCGAGGCCGACAGGCGTAGTCGATGGACAACCGGTTGATATTCCGGTACCCGCTTTGAAACGCCCAATACTGAGCCCATTAATGCTAAGGCCGTGAAGCCGTCCTGGACCCTTCGGGGAAAGGGGAGTGGTGGAGCCGCTGAACCAAGGTGGTAGTAGGTAAGCGATGGGGTGACGCAGGAAGGTAGTCCAGCCCGGGCGGTGGTTGTCCCGGGGTAAGGGTGTAGCCCGTTATCCAGGTAAATCCGGATGACATGTGGGTGAGACCTGATGCCGAGCCGATTGTGGTGAAGTGGATGATCCTATGCTGTCGAGAAAAGCCTCTAGCGAGTTTCATGGCGGCCCGTACCCTAAACCGACTCAGGTGGTCAGGTAGAGAATACCGAGGCGTTCGGGTGAACTATGGTTAAGGAACTCGGCAAAATGCCCCCGTAACTTCGGGAGAAGGGGGGCCATTCCTGGTGATTGGATTTACTCCATGAGCTGGGGGTGGCCGCAGAGACCAGCGAGAAGCGACTGTTTACTAAAAACACAGGTCCGTGCGAAGCCGTAAGGCGATGTATACGGACTGACGCCTGCCCGGTGCTGGAACGTTAAGGGGACCGGTTAGTGACCTTTCGGGGTTGCGAAGCTGAGAACTTAAGCGCCAGTAAACGGCGGTGGTAACTATAACCATCCTAAGGTAGCGAAATTCCTTGTCGGGTAAGTTCCGACCTGCACGAATGGCGTAACGACTTCTCGACTGTCTCAACCATAGGCCCGGTGAAATTGCACTACGAGTAAAGATGCTCGTTTCGCGCAGAAGGACGGAAAGACCCCGGGACCTTTACTACAGTTTGATATTGGTGTTCGGTTCGGCTTGTGTAGGATAGGTGGGAGACTTTGAAGCGGCCACGCCAGTGGTTGTGGAGTCGTCGTTGAAATACCACTCTGGTCGTGCTGGATGTCTAACCTCGGTCCGTGATCCGGATCAGGGACAGTGTCTGATGGGTAGTTTAACTGGGGCGGTTGCCTCCTAAAGAGTAACGGAGGCGCCCAAAGGTTCCCTCAGCCTGGTTGGCAATCAGGTGTTGAGTGTAAGTGCACAAGGGAGCTTGACTGTGAGACCGACGGGTCGAGCAGGGACGAAAGTCGGGACTAGTGATCCGGCAGTGGCTTGTGGAAGCGCTGTCGCTCAACGGATAAAAGGTACCCCGGGGATAACAGGCTGATCTTCCCCAAGAGTCCATATCGACGGGATGGTTTGGCACCTCGATGTCGGCTCGTCGCATCCTGGGGCTGGAGTCGGTCCCAAGGGTTGGGCTGTTCGCCCATTAAAGCGGTACGCGAGCTGGGTTTAGAACGTCGTGAGACAGTTCGGTCCCTATCCTCTGCGCGCGTAGGAATATTGAGAAGGGCTGTCCCTAGTACGAGAGGACCGGGACGGACGAACCTCTGGTGTGCCAGTTGTCCTGCCAAGGGCATGGCTGGTTGGCTACGTTCGGAAAGGATAACCGCTGAAAGCATCTAAGCGGGAAGCCTGCTTCGAGATGAGTATTCCCACCCCCTTTGAGGGGTTAAGGCTCCCAGTAGACGACTGGGTTGATAGGCCAGATGTGGAAGCCCGGTAACGGGTGGAGCTGACTGGTACTAATAGGCCGAGGGCTTGTCCTCAGTTGCTCGCGTCCACTGTGTTAGTTCTGAAATAACGAACGACCGTGTTGTATCCGGTGTTGGTTAATTTCATAGTGTTTCGGTGGTCATTGCGTTAGGGAAACGCCCGGTTACATTCCGAACCCGGAAGCTAAGCCTTTCAGCGCCGATGGTACTGCAGGGGGGACCCTGTGGGAGAGTAGGACGCCGCCGAACAATTTTTAGCCTCAACCCCGGACCGTTATGGTCCGGGGTTGAGGCATTTTTGCGTCCACGTGCAGTTCAAATTCGTGTGCAGTCCTGCGGGTCTGTCTGGCAGGATCCCGGCATGGAAGACGTCATACGGCCTGTGCGGGCTGATGAGTGGCTCAAGGTCAAGGAGCTGCGGCTGGTCGCGCTCCAGGATCCCGCAGCGCCCATCGCCTATCTCGAAACCTATGAAGCGGCCACAGCCCGCCCTGATTCCTTCTGGCAGGACCGGGCGGCCGGGGCCTCGCACGGTGGTGCTGCACGGCAGTTCATCGCGGAGGGGCCCGACGGGTCGTGGTCCGGCACGGTGGTCGTGCTGGTCGAACCCGTCGGGACCGAGGGGATCTTCGGGGAAGTGAACTCCGTATCGCAGGCACATCTGGTCGGTGTGTACGTGCGGCCCGAGTTCCGTGGAGCGGGTCTCACCCAGGAGCTCTTCCGGGCGGCGATGGAGTGGGCCTGGTCGCTGGACGAGCCGCGGGTCGAGCGGGTGCGGCTCTTCGTGCACCAGGCCAACGGCCGGGCTGCCGGCTTCTACCGCAAGATCGGTTTCGTACCGACCGGTTACTCCGTCCCGGCCCCCGGCGACGCGGGGGACCGTGAGCTGGAGATGGTGGTCGACCGGCCGGTGTGACGGGCCGTGCGGCGGACGAACAGCGCGCCGAGTCCCAGTACCAGGGCCCCCGCCCCGCCCGCCATCAGCGACGTCCCGGCCGAGCCGGGCGTCGAGCCGGCGGACCCGGCGGCCGCGGTGGTGCGGTTCGCGGTGTGATGGGTGCCGGTGCTGTCGGCGTAGCCTCCCGCCTCGCCCTTCTTCGCGTACGCCGAGCCCGGGAGCTTGTCGCCGTACGCCTTGTGCACTCGGTGCCGGTACGCGGCGAGTGTCGTTCCGCGGGCGCCGACCGCGTGTACGGCCTCGGTGTCCAGGGGCAGGATCCGCGTCCCCTTCATGACGTACCAGGCGTTGATCTGCGGCTCACGGAAGACGGTGCCGCCGGGCAGTTTCGCGGCGCCCTTCGCCGCGTAGTGCGTCTCGTCGTCGCCGGTGGCGATGTTCACGACCTGCCAGGAGGTCCCCTGCGGGACGGTCCACACCGATGCCTTCCGGCCGTCGGCGGAGACCGCGGTACTGGCCAGGAAGTCCAGCCGCGCGACAGGGGCGCCGGAGCGGGCTGCGACGAAGTCCGGGGAGAGTGTGTAGACGGGCACGGCCGGGCCCTTGATCTGCGGGGCCGGGCCGGAGGCCGCCGACGGCGTTGCGGGGTGAGTGCCCGAGTCCGCGAAGAAGCGTGCCAGCGTGTGCAGAGTGGCGGGGGATGCCGCTGTGTGCTGTGCGGCGCTGCGGCCGGCTGCGGAATCGGTGAGGTGCGCGGTGGGGCCGGTGGAGTGGTCGGCCGCGGAGGCCCCGGGGGCGAGGGCGAGTGCCGCGGTGGCCGCGGCTCCGGCGAGGGCCGCTCGTAGGAGGGTGCGGCCGTACGGGGCGGGGCGCGTGAGGCGTCTCTGCATGGTGGTCACGCCCCGATCCGGTAGAGCGAGTGGGTCCAGGAGAACTCGTTGTTGCTGACGTACCAGTCGTGGGCGGCCCAGTTGTAGCGGTTGTCCGACGGCCAGGGGTCGCCCCAGTAGACCCAGTCGCCGGCCGTGTCGTACCCGTAGACGACATTCATGTGCCCGCCGCCGCTCGACCACTGGATGCGGTCGGCGATGGGGCGGCCGGCGTTGATCTCGGTCTGTACGGTGGACGACTGGAGCCAGCCGGTGACATAGGAACCCGGGCTGATACCGGCCCAGTCGAGGCCGTCCTGGACGTTGGCGAGGGTGGCCTGGTCGTTGGGGCAGTTGCCGTTCTGGCTGCGGCCGAACGCGGCGTTGCAGAACTGGTTCTGGCTGTAGTCGCGGCCGTACCAGCCGGCGATGGTGTTGCCCGTCGCGGCCCAGCACCAGTTGGTCTGCTGCTGCTCCTGCATGGTGATGTCGAGGCGTTTGGCTCCCGCCGCCGCTGGCACGGTCGTGGGGGTGGCTGCCGCCGTGGAGATGGGCAGGGTGAACAGGGCTGCCGCGGTGGCGATGGCGGCCAGGGACAGCCGTCTCCTGTGGGTGCGCATCGTGTTCCTCCCGTGGTGGGGGTGGATTGGAGGAGCGCGTCCGGACGCTGTGGTGAGCATCGGGTGTTGTTGCGTGCCGGTCAACGCGGTTGAATACGCGACGGCACGGCACTGTGAATGGCGCGTGGCCGGTTGTGAACGGCCCCCCTCTCCACCTGCACGGTCGGCTCCGTCCGCTGCGCTGCTCCGCTGTCCGCCGTGAATGTTCACCGGAACCGGAGGGGCGCCTGATGGAACGGATCACGGGGCGGGATCCGCTGGCTGCCGCCGGTTCGGAACTCGCCCGGGCCCTGCACACCGGCCCTTTCCATCTCGCGCTGCGTACTGCTCTCGCCGTGCGGGGGCTGCCGCTGCACCGGGTCCAGCATCATCTGGCGAGCCGGGGCATCAAAGTCGGTGTAACGAGCCTCAGTTACTGGCAGCAGGGGGTGCGGCGGCCCCGGCGGGCCGAGTCGCTGCGGGCGGTGAGCGCACTGGAGGAGGTGCTGCGGCTGCCCGCCGGTTCATTGGTACGGCTGCTTGCTGACGGGGGCGGCGGGCCTGCGGGTGGTGGGCCACGCGGTACGAGTGAACGGCCGGCCGGTCGTTCGTACCGTTCGCTGGTCGCGGGTGCCGCTGTGCTGGAGGGGCTGCTCGCCGGGATGGGGAGCCCGGCGGACGGCGGGCTCCACACAGTGGGTCACCACGAGGCGGTGCGGATCGGGGCCGACCGGCGGCTGGTCGGCCGCTCGTCGCAGCATGTCGTCCGCGCCCACCGGGACGGGGTGGACCGCTATGTGGCCATCCACCACGGAGATCCTGGATGCGACCCCGGGCGGGTGGAGGTCCTGGCCGGGGAGAACTGCCGTACGGGGCGGGTGCGGTGGGAGCGGGAGACCGGGGTGGTCGTCGCGGAGCTGCTGTTCGACGCCCGGCTGCGGGCGGGGGAGACCTATGTGTTCGGGTACGGGTTCGAGGACGGCACCGGGGGGCCTAGCAGCGAGTATGTGCGCGGATTCAGTTTCGCCGGTGGGCAGTACGTCCTGCAGGTCCGCTTCGACGAACATGCGCTTCCGGTGCGGTGCCGGCGCTTCGCGCAGGCCACGGCAGGGACGGTACGGGGGGCCCGGCGGGATCTGACGCTCAGCGGTCTGTACCGGTCCGTCCATACCGTGGAGCAGGAGGTACGGCCGGGGCGGGTGGGGATCGACTGGGACTGGGAGTAGCGCCGTTCCCCGCTGGTCCGTCCCCGCCAGCCGCTCCCGCTGGCGCCTTCCCCGCTCCTTCCGGCGTCTCCCGTACGGAGGTTGAGCGCCGTCAGAAGGGTGTGGCGTCGGGCAGTTCCTGGTGGGGCCAGCGGTTGCGCGCCTGTTCGCGGGAGCGGAGCAGTGCCAGCGGATGCAGACCCTGCTCGTGGCCGGATGTGAGCAGCTCCGGCAGATACGGGAACGGGGCCACCGCGGCGACATCGTCCAGGACGAGCGTCATTGGTGGGTCGAGCCGACCGTCAGTTGACCGTGCGGCCAAGCGGCGGCCGTGCTCGACCACGCTGGAGGCGAGTGCGGTGAGAAACGGCATGGCGCCGGGGTGCGTGCGCGGGTCCTCGATTGCTTCACCCACCACATAGAGAGTGCCCCCCTCGTGGATGAATGATTCCAGCGTGACCGTATCGGTTCGGTTCGGTGTGCAGGCTTCGCGGATGTGGATCGAGGAGAGTGCGCTCAGTGCACGGGCCGTCAGCTCCTGGGCGACCTCGCGGCGTTCGGGGTGGGCGGTGAGCGCCGACTCCAGGAGGCCTGCCGATCCGGAGCGCGCCCGTGCGTGGGTGCGCAGGATGCGTACCGCCTCCTGGGCCTGGCCGGCGCCCTGGGCCCAGCGGTGGACCTGCCGGAACGGGCGGCCGTCGACGGCTGCGGCGTGCAGCCAGCTGCTCAGGAGCGTCTCGGCGGTGTCGGCCATGGTCGTGTCGATGCGGGCGGTCGGACGGACCGGTGCGAGCAGCGCGACGGCGCGGGCGGCGGCGGTGTCGGCGTCCTCGCAGCCGCTCGTGGGGGACCAGTGGAGGCGGGCGGGGGTGTCGCAGAGGTGGCCGGGGTCGTAGACGAGTACGGGGCCGAGCTTGGCCCGGGCGTCCTTCGTCTCCGACCAGACAGCGGGGGAGGAGGTGACGACGAGTGCGGGGCCGGCCGCGTCGCTCACGGCCTGGACAGCGGCGGCCCGGCGTACCGGGGCGGGCCCGAAGCGGACCAGGGGCACCGGGAGGAGGGCGTCGGCGGCAGCCGGGGCGGGGGCGATCGGGTCGGGGGTGGCTGTGGGGGCCGGTGCGGGGGTGGCCGGCGCTGTTCCGGCGGGGCGGTCGGTGGCGCCTGTGGGGGTGGCAGCAGCCTCGGCCAGCAGGCCGGGCTGCATGAACTGCTCGGTGTGCTCGACCTGTTGGGGATGTTGAGGCTGTTGAGCTTGTTGAGGCTGTTGGGTCTGCTCGGTGGGGACGGTCTGGTCGGTGCTCTGTGGCGCGGTCCGCTCCGGTGACCTCGGGGGCGCGACGTGTGGTGTGCCGGTTGTGGCTGTCCGGCGGGCGTTGCGTACCGCGCGCCAGCGGGTGAGCGTGCCGAGGACGAAGACGGTCAGCACCAGCAGGACCAGGACTTCGCTGATGAGCAGGCCCCAGAACAACCCGTATCCGGAGAGCCGGCCCGGTGGGGTGTCCGGCCAGGCGGCGGCGAGGTCGTGCGGGGACGCGGCCAGTTCGCGCATGGCCACCGGGGTGTGTGTCACGGTCACGCCGTCCGGCCAGGCGCCGTGGGCGAAGACGGCGGCGAGGCCCGTGGCCAGCCAGACCAGGAGGGTCAGGCCGAGCAGGAAGACGATCAGCGCGATCAGCAGCCCGTCCGGGATGCCGCGTGACTGCGGCTGGGACGGCTGCTGGTGCGCTGGGTGGTGAGCTGGGTGGTGCCGGTTGTGGTGCTCGTGCTGCTGGTGGTGCCCATGGTGCGGGGTGTCGTGCATATCAGGCCACCGTCGACTCTGAGGACTCGTTCAGCTGCCGCTCGATCCTGGCCGCTCGTTCCTCCGCCTCCGTCTCCAGTTGGAGGGTCAGCGCGTCGTCGGCTTCCGGGGTGGACGACTCGGTCATGGCGCGGTCGGTGAAGACGAGGGGGCGTTCGGCCTCGGTGATCAGGTGTTTGACGACCTGGACGTTGCCGTTGACGTCCCAGACCGCGATGCCCGGGGTCAGGGTCGGGATGATCTCGACGGCCCAGCGCGGCAGGCCCAGGACGCGGCCCGTCGCCCGTGCCTCGTCGGCCTTCTGGGCGTAGATGGTCCGGGTCGACGCCATCTTCAGGATGGCCGCCGCTTCCCGGGCGGCGGCGCCGTCCACCACGTCCGAGAGGTGGTGGACCACCGCGACGAACGACAGGCCCAGGCGCCGGCCGAACTTCAGCAGGCGCTGGAAGAGCTGTGCCACGAAGGGGCTGTTGATGATGTGCCAGGCCTCTTCGACGAGGAAGATGCGCTTCTTGCGGTCGGGGCGGATCCAGGTGTGTTCCAGCCAGACACCGACGATCGCCATCAGGATGGGCATGGCGATGGAGTTGCGGTCGATGTGGGACAGGTCGAAGACGATCAGCGGGGCGTCCAGGTCGATACCGACCGAGGTCGGGCCGTCGAACATGCCGCGCAGGTCACCGTCCACCAGGCGGTCCAGGACGAGGGCGACGTCCAGGCCCCAGGCCCGTACATCGTCTATACCGACGTTCATCGCCTCCGCCGACTCCGGTTCCGGGTGGCGGAGTTGCTCGACGATGTCGGTGAGGACCGGCTGGCGGTCGGTGATGGTCTCGTTGACGTACGCGTGCGCCACCTTGAGCGCGAAGCCCGAGCGTTCGTCCAGGCCGTGGCCCATGGCGACTTCGATGATCGTACGGAGCAGGGCCAGCTGGCCCGTGGTGGCGATGGCCGGATCCAGCGGGTTGAGCCGGATGCCGTGGTCGAGCGCGGCCATCGCGTCCAGCCGGATGGGGGTTATACCCAGCTGCTGGGCGATGAGGGCCCATTCACCGGCGCCGTCCTCGCCCTGGGCGTCGAGGACGACGACCTGGCGGTCCTTGAAGCGCAGTTGGCGCAGGACGTAGGTCTTCTCCAGGGAGGATTTGCCGTTGCCGGATTCGCCGAGCACCAGCCAGTGCGGGGCGGGCAGCTGCTGTCCGTACAGCTGGAAGGGGTCGTAGATGTACCCCTTGCCCGAGTAGACCTCGCGGCCGATGATCACGCCGGAGTCGCCGAGACCGGGGGCGGCCGTCGGCAGGTAGACCGCCTGGGCCTGGCCCGTCGACGTACGGACGGGGAGGCGCGTCGTCTCGACCTTGCCGAAGAGGAACGCGGCGAAGGCGTCGGTGACGGCTGACATCGGATCTCGCATCACAGGGCCCCTATCGGCGGATGCCGGTCGCGAACGGCAGCGTATTCACAAAGGCGCGGTGGTGCTCGCGGTCGCACCATTCGAGCTTGAGATACGACTTGCCGGCCGATGCGCGGATGGTCCGCTTGTCGCGGGCCAGTGCTTCGGGTGAGCGGGACGAGACCGTGATGTACCCGACCAGGTTGACGCCTGCCGCGCCGCTGGCGAGGTCTTCGCCGCGCTGGTCGAGGCGGCCGTGGGTGGCGACGTCGCGTGGGTCGACGGTCCGGTTCATCTTGGCGGCGCGGGATGCTTCGGCCTCGTCGTTGGTCTTCTCGGTGAGCATGCGCTCGATGGCGACCTCGGTCGGTTCGAGGTCCATGCAGACCGCGACCGTACGGATCACGTCCGGGGTGTGGACGAGCAGCGGGGCGAGGAAGTTGACGCCGACGGGGGTCATCGGCCACTCCTTCACCCAGGCGGTGGCGTGGCACCAGGGTGCACGGGTGGAGGACTCGCGGGTCTTGGCCTGGAGGTAGGTGGGTTCGACGGCGTCGAGCTCGGCGGGCCAGGCGTTGCGCTTCGTCATGGCCTGGATGTGGTCGATGGGGTGGTCCGGGTCGTACATGGAGTGCACGAGCGAGGAGAGCCGTCCCTGGCCGAGGGGCTGGCGTACCCGGATGTCCGCCTCGGCGAGGCGGGCGCAGATGTCGGTGAGTTCGCGGGCCATGACGACGGCGAGGCCGGCGTCCTTGTCGAGGCGGCGGCCTGCGGCGGGCCGGGCGGCGCGGGCCATGGCGTGGGCTTCGGACGCCAGTTCGCGGGTGAAGTGCATACAGGCCACCAGGTACGCGCGGTGCTGCTCGCTGGAGGTGGAGACCATGGAGGCGAGCTGGTCGTACGAGTCCTGGAGCCAGCCGGGGGCGCGGGGGTCGCCGCGCTGGGCGACGTCCTTGGCGTGTGCGTCCGGGTCGGCGGGGAGGGTGCGGGCGAGGATCTGCAGGCGGGTGACGAATCCGTCGCCGTTGGCCACATGCTTGAGCAGGGTGCCGAACCGGTCCACCAGGGCTTCCTGGTCCTCCGAGTCGCGCAGGCCGACGCCGGGGCCCTCGATCTCGATGGCGGCGGTGACGGTGCGCCGGTCGGCGTGCAGGAGTACGGCGATCTCGTCGGGGCCGAAGGGGGCCGCCAGCCAGTTGATCCTGCCGATGCCGGGCGGCGGGCCGATCTCGACCTCGCGGCCGTCGAGTGCGATGCCCGCTTCCATGGTGGGGGAGCGGTAGGCGGTGCCGCGGCGCAGGGAGCGCTTGTAGCTGCGGTTGATCTCGAACCACTTGTAGAACGTGCGGTGCTTGTACGGGACGTACACCGCGGCGAGGGCCAGCATCGGGAAGCCGGTCAGCGTCACGATGCGCAGGGGCAGGACGGGGACGAGGAGTCCGCACATCATGCCGAGGAAGGCGCCCGCGATGATCAGTGCGATCTCGCCCGTCTCGCGGTTCTTGCCGACGATCGCCGATGGCCGGGCGCGGCCGATCAGATACGTGCGGCGGGGCGCGACCGGCTGGGACTGGGTCGTCAACGCCCTCCTCCTCCTGTGCCGTTGTTGCGTGTGCTGTGGGTTCCGGAGCTGCTCGGCTTGTTACGGGGCGGGGACGCGGCGTTGGGGATCTTTCCGCCGGTTCCGCCGCCCTGGCCGCTCTGTCCGCCGGAGCCGCCGCGGCTGCTGTGGGCCGCCACGCCTCCGGAGATGGGGTTGGCGGGGCGTCCGCCGCCGCCTCCGCCGCTCCCGCTGTCGTTTCCGCCGCCCCCGCCGCGGCTGCTGTGGGTCTTGATGCCCTGGGACACGAGCGCGGCGGGCGAGCTGATCATGGCGGCGGCCTGGGCGCCGTCGGTCGCGGACTTGCGGTTGGTGCGGGAGGCGGCGACCTCGTCACCGAAGCCGGGGACGAAGCGGTAGATCATGCCGCTGGCGAAGATGGCGAGCAGGATGATCGCGAGGCCGGAGACGACGGCGGAGAAGGAGTCGGGGCCCTTGCCGGAGGAGAGCGCGCCGGCGAGGCCGAGCACGATCACGATGACCGGTTTGACCATGATCACCGCGATCATGATGCCGGCCCAGCGGCGGACGTGGCCCCACATGTTCTTGTCGACGAGGCCCGCGTAGACGACGGTGCCGAGGAGGGCGCCGGCGTACAGGAGGGCGGCCCTGATGACGAGTTCGAGCCAGAGGACGCCGGCGGCGAGGATCGACACCAGGGAGGTGACGATCAGCATGATCGGGCCGCCGCCGATGTCGGAGCCCTTCTTGAGCGCCTCGGCGAAGGCCCCGAAGAAGACGTCGTTCTTGCCGCCGGTGGCCGATGCGATGACCTCGGTGACGCTGTCGGTCGCCGAGACCAGTGTGTAGAGGATCAGCGGGGTGAAGGCGGAGGCGATGACGGTCAGCCAGAGGAAGCCGATGGCCTCGGAGAGCGCGGTGGTGAGGGGGACGCCGCGGACGGCGCGCTTGGCCACGGCGAGGAGCCAGAGGACGAGCGTGAGGATGGTGGAGGCGGCGAAGACGACGGCGTACTGGCGGAGGAAGGAGCTGTTGGTGAAGTCGACGTTGGCCGTGCTCTTCACCGCGTCGGAGAGCTTGCCGACGATCCAGGCGGCGGCGTCGGCACAGCCCTTGGCCAGGGAGGAGAGAGGGTCCAGGGAGTCGGCCGGGGGGGTGTTGCTGGCTCCGCCGCCCGCGGTGCCTTCGCAGCGGTCACGGACGGGGCCGATGAGGAGGCTGCAGTCGTCCTTGCCCGACGACGACGGTGAAGGCGTCGGTGAGGGGGCGGCGAACGCGCGGGCGGAGAGCAGCACCGCCGCTGTCTGTACGGCGGTGAGGGCTCCCGCGACGGTGAGCGCGCGGCGTGGGTTAGCGGGCATAGGTGAACCCTCCGTACTGCTCGACTGCCTTGGCGATCTCGTCGGCGGTGGAGGCCTTGCTGTCGGTGTTCACCGGGGCCGGGCCGTCCTTCTGGGTGAAGCTCTGGACCTTCCAGTTGTCGCTCACCCACTGGAGCTTGAGCGTCATGGTGAACCAGTCGCTGGTCACCGGGCTGGTCGAGCCCACGCCGGCTGTGCCGAACACTCCCGTGCACCAGACCGCGACGGTCGCGGTGTCGCCGGACTGCTGCGTGATTTTGGTGCCGACGGGTGCGGTGCGTGAGACATAGGTCAGGCCCTTGCCGGCGTTGCCGTTGGCGTCGAGTCCGATCTTGTCCAGGAGCTGCTTGTCATAGGCCTTGTCGAGCTTGTTCTTGAACGCGTCGACCTGGTCGGGCACGAACACCTTGTTCACGATGTCCCCGCGGCGGGCGGGCTTCAGGATGTCGGCCGACACCAGCACCACCGCATAGTTCGCCGCAGCGCTCTGCGCCCCCTGGCTCGTGTGGGCGAAGCCGGATGCGATGCCGCTGTTGCTGCCCGTGACCGGTTTGACGCCGGAGGCCGCTGTGGCGTTCGAGCCGGGCCGCTTCGCTCCGTTGCTGTCGTCCGACACGTCGCTGCTGCTGCCGTTGCCGCGGTTGGCGAAGGCGATGGCGGCGATGAGCAGCACCACGACGCCCACGACCGTGATGAGGGAGCGTGAGGCGCGTACGGGGCGTCTGGCGCCGCCGTAAGGGTCGCCCTCGCCCTCGGGCAGGCGCGTACGGGTCTGGCCCGAGCCGCCCATGCCGTCGGAGCGGCCCGCGTCGCTGCCGTAGTTGTTCTCGTCTCCGAGACTCATGCCGCGGACGCCCCCTCAACCGTTTGCCGTGTCGTCGTGCAGTACGACGGTAACTGTGCTGGTTCCCGCGCGGGCGGGCTGTGGTGACTCGACATCAGGTATGCGCAACCTCTGGGTGGGCCGGGCACGCCCGGGGAGTGCGGGACGGATGATGCGGGGTCAGACGGCCATCCCGTACACGATGGTGAAGACGGTTCCCAGCGAGCCGATGATGAATACGCCGGTGAGCCCGGCGACGATCAGGCCCTTGCCCTGTTCCGCGCTGAAGGTGTCCCGCAGTGCGGTGGCGCCGATACGCTGCTTGGCCGCACCCCAGATCGCGATGCCGAGGCAGAGCAGGATGGCGACCGCCATCACGACCTCGACCATGATCCGTGCCTCGTTGCCGAGGCTCCCGAACGGCCCCCAGTTGGGGGCGATTCCGCCGATGATGGTGCTGATGTCGCCCTTGTCGGCTGCCAGGTTCATGTAACTCACCGCCCCTATCGGGTAGTTCGTGCCCATGCTCCAGTGCACGGGTCACGCCCTATCTTCGCTGATGAAACAGCCCCCGTGTGTAACCCGGCGGCTCTCTTTACGCACATGCCCGCGCATTTGTCCGAACATGCTGCTCTGACCTGCGACGCGGACTCGTGCTCGGTCGAACATGCATGGTTACTCTGTGTATCACGGGGGGTGACGCCGGGCAATGATGCGGCTGCCGGGGAAGCGGCTGTCGGGGAAGAGGAGCCGTCCCGTTTGCGCCCGGCGCCCGGCTGACGGCCCGTCTATTCCCTCCCGGGGCTGTTCTTCGGCCGTGCGGGTGCAGGCGTCCCGGTCCGGCCGTGTGCCTCGCACCGTGCCGTACGGGGGTGTGCTGAGGTGCCCGCGGGGCTGCCCCGCTGACCGGTCCGGCGGCCCTGGTGCCGCGGCACTCGTCACCGCGAGACTCGGAGGACATCCCATGGCTGAGCAGTCCCGGCGCACCTTTCTCCGGCAGGTTTCCGCGGGCGGCGCGGTAGTGGGTGCCGCCGCCCTGGTGCCCGCGCTGCTGCGCCGGGCGGAGGGGGCTGTGTCCGAACGGCCTGCCCGTCCCGCACGCCCCGTCCCGCACGCCGGGCCGGCCCGCAGCGCGGCGCACCGGTTCGCCGCTCCCGGTGTGCGGTACGCGGTACGGGTCAACATGCCTGCCGGGACGGTGCGTCAGCTGACTGCTTCCGGCCACCGGCTGCTGATGTTCAAGGCCGTGCAGAGCGAGCAGAGCACCGGGGGGCTGCCCGTCCTGTGGAGCTCCACGAGCACGTACACGACCCGGACCGAACTGGCCTGGACCGAGCAGTACTACGCCTTCGTCACGCCCGGTGATACCCCGGACGGTGCCCGGCTCGCGGGGGTGGACCTCACCCGGGTCTCGCCGGGGCAGACCCTCGATGTCGGCGCGGGTGCGCGCTCCACCGTCATCGGCGGGGGTACGCCCGGGGCTGTCACCATCTCGGACACCACCGCGACACCGCTCTCGTGCGGTCTGGCGCAGCCCGCCCCGGCGGGGGGCGCCCCGGTGCCGGTCTGTGCGCTGCCGCTGCCCGGACAGGGGCAGAACGTCGTCTTCCCGCTGGGGCAGGTGGTCCTGGCCTTCGCCGCCGGCCCGTCGGCGCCGGGGTCGGTGGTGGAGTCCGCTCCCGGGCCGGCGGTCCAGGTGGACCTGGACCGGATGAGCCCGGCCGACCTGTCGTACGACGTCGAGTCCGGCTGGTCCTGGGACGGTGACTTCGCCGCGGTGGTCCCGGGCGACGGATTCGTCGCCGCCCTCGTCCACCCCGCGCCCGGCGGCCGGCTGGGCGGCGGTACGGGCAGCGGTACGCGGGTCAGCGGCATCGTGCTCCGGGCGGTGCGGGAGCCGGTGGCCGCGCCGGGGGCCGAGCCGGGCTCCACCAAGGACGTGGCCGCGGCCGGCCCGCCGGCCGCCGCCGCCAGGACGGGCACCGAGACCGGTACGACGCTCACCTGCTCACTGGACCCGGACAGCCATGTCGTCCTGCACGGCACGTACGTGGTCGAGTACCGGCGGCCCGGCCGGAGCGCCGGCCGGGCGGGCGGTGAGCGGTTGCTGGTCAGGTGCACCTCTGTGCCGGCCGCGCGGGGTGGCGCGTACACCTTCAAGAAGCTGCGGCAGGGCGGCGCGGGCGGCCGGTGACGGGCAGCCCTGTTGCCGGTGTGCGGGTGCGGCGGTGAGAGGGCGTTCGTGGCGGCCGTGAGGTCCAACGCCCCTTGATTGGCGCCGGGTCGGCTGAAACAGTGGGCCCAGTGGACGCACTCAGACCTCACGACCCGCCGCGGATAGGCGCGCACGCACTGCTCGCCAGGCTCGGTGCGGGCGGCATGGGCCAGGTCCATCTGGGGCGTTCGCCCGGTGGGCGGCTGGTCGCGATCAAGGTCATCCGGGACGAGATCACCGACCATCCCGAGGCGCTCGGCCGCTTCCGCCGTGAGGTCGAGACCGTACGGGCGGTACGCAGCGCGTACACGGCGAACCTGATCGACGCCTCGCTGGCCGAGCCGCCGTACTGGCTGGCGACCGAGTATGTGTCGGGCCCGACGCTCAGTCATGCCGTACGCCGTCGTGGGCCGTTCCCGGTGGCGACCTGCCGCGGAGTGTTCGCCGCGCTCGCCGAGGGGCTGGCGAGTGTCCATGCGTACGGAGTGACGCACCGGGATCTCAAGCCGCAGAACATCATCCTGTCCGCGCAGGGCCCGAAGCTGATCGACTTCGGGATCGCCCGCGGCACGGGGGACGCGGCGCTCACCGAGACGGGGCTCGCGCCCGGGACCCCCGGTTTCGCCGCGCCCGAGGTCCTGATCACGCATCAGGTCGGACCGGCGGCGGATGTCTTCGCGCTGGGCTCGACGATGGCGTACGCGGCGACCGGGCGGGCGCCGTTCGGGGGCGGGCAGCCGGCCGGGATCGGCTACCGGGTGGTGCACGAGGAGATCGACCTGGGCGGCGTCGAGCCGGAGCTGGCCGGGCTGATCGGCCGCTGCGTGGCGAAGGACCCGGCGGCCCGCCCCTCGCTCACCGAGGTCATCGCGGCCTGCTCGGTGCGGGCGGCGCTGGTGGACGACGCGTTCTACGGGGCGCTGGCGGGGCTGGGCGAGGCGGCGCCTTCCGGGCCGGTGGATCCGGTGGTTCCGGTCGGGCCGGTGGAGCCGATCACGTCAAATCAACCCCAACGGACTACGCCAGCATCAGCTGTTCGGGTTTCCGAGTGAAGTAGGCAGTGAACCGGGGCCGAATGGGGGAGGGTTGAGGGATGCGCAAAGTCTTGGTCATGGGCGGGATCGGGTTCGGGGCGAGTCTGGGCTTCATCGGCCTGCTCGTCGTCGGAACGTACTCCGCCGCGGCCGGAATCGACAGGACCGGTTCCACCGTCGCGCTGGCCAAGGGCGCCGTGCCGGCCGCCTACCAGGCGACCGTGCAGAAGTGGGGCAACCTCTGTCCCGCGCTCAACCCCGCACTGCTCGCGGCGCAGTTGTACCAGGAGAGCGGCTGGGATCCGACGGCCAAGAGCCCGGCGAACGCGCAGGGGATGGCCCAGTTCATTCCCGGCACCTGGGCGACGCACGGTGTCGACGGCAACGGCGACGGCAAGAAGGACATCTGGGATCCGGCCGACGCGATTCCGTCAGCCGCGTCGTACGACTGCGAACTGGCCAAGTACGTGAAGAACGTGCCGGGCGATCAGAGCGACAACATGCTCGCCGCGTACAACGCGGGGTCGTACGCCGTCATCCAGCACGGCGGGGTCCCGCCGTACCGGGAGACGCAGAACTACGTCAAGGTCATCCGCACCCTGGAGAAGAGCTTCGCCAGGCCGGTCAACGGGGTGGCTCCGTCGCAGCAGGCCGCCGCGGCCATCTACTACGCGCAGCAGAAGCTCGGTACTCCGTATCTCTGGGGCGGGACCGGCACCGCGAGTCAGGGCGGGCGGTTCGACTGCTCGGGGCTGACGCAGGCCGCGTACCACAGCGTCGGGATCACGCTGCCGCGGGTGGCCAACGACCAGTACAACGCCGGGGAGCATCCGTCCCGCGATCAGCTGCTGCCGGGGGATCTGGTGTTCTTCTCGAACGACCTCTCCAACTCCCGTGCCATCCACCACGTGGGGCTGTACGTGGGCGGCGGTTACATGATCGACGCGCCGTACACCGGGTCGGTGATCCGCTTCGACAAGATCGACTCGCCGGACTACTTCGGGGCCACGCGCGTCACCCAGGATGGCGCAAATGCACTGCCCAAAAACGGGTCGAAGGCCTGAGACGGTCCGTCGCCTGGCTTGAACTCGCTGTAACTCCGGCCCCTCTGAGCTGCGACGATGAGTCACTCTTCGATAACGGCCTGGTGATCATTCGGTAGAGAGCGGAACGCCGCGGGTGTGCCGGGCGTTCCCTTGTCCGGGACACCTACAAGAGTGCGCACTGACCGCGGGGGTTGGTACAGCGGCTTACACGGACGTACGCCGCGCAGTGGAGCGAAGGCAAAGGCAAGGGGCAGCGAATGGCTGGGCTCACCAACGATGGGTCGAACCTTGATGTCCAGCTGCTCTACGACATCAACGGCCTCGCGAAGTCGGCCCCCGGCTGGGCGGACCGGACCATGGAGTTCATCGGCGAGTACGGGATCCTGCTCGCGGTGGTGCTGCTGGTGCTGGGGTGCTGGTGGAGCGTGCGCAGGCGGCCGGACACCGAGTCGGCCGTGACGGCCGTCGCCGGGATCATCTGGGCGCCGCTGGCCGCCGGGATCGCTGTTCTGGTGAACGTACCGATCCGCGGATTCGTCCACCGGGCCCGGCCGTTCGTCGAGCATCAGGGGCTCGACGTCCTGGTGAAGGGCAAGACCGACTTCTCGTTCGTGAGCGATCACGCGACGCTCGCGATGGCGGTCGGGGCCGGACTCTTCGTGGCGCACCGGAAGTTCGGGCTCGCCGCGATCGGGCTCGCGCTGGCCGAGGGGTTCTGCCGGATCTTCATGGGCGTGCACTATCCGACGGATGTGGTCGGCGGGTTCGCGCTGGGGACGGCGGTGACGCTGCTGCTCTCGCCGTTCGCGATGGCGCTGCTGACCCCGGTGGTGCGGGCCGTCGCCCGGTCCGAGCGGGCGTGGATGCTGGTGCGGTCGCGGCGGACGCGGACGGTGGCGGCTGCCGCGGTGGAGATTCCGGAGGCGCGGTCGGAGTCCGGGCGGAACGATCTGGCCGCGTGACAGGTTCCGGTGCGGGGTGCGGGGTGCGGGGTGCGGGGTGCCGGTTGGGTGCGGGGTTTTCGGGGCTCTGCCCCGGGCCCCGGTCCTCAATCGCCGGACGGGCTTGGTTTCGCCGGGCTTGATTTCGCCGGGCTTGAGTTTGCCGGGCTTGAGTTTGCCGGGCTTGAGTTTGCCGGGCTTGAGTTTGGCGCGCGGGTATCCCTTGTCAGTTCCGCGTTGAACTGGGCTCCTGCCAGCAGGGCCAGGTTGGAGAGCCAGAGCCAGACCAGGAACACGACGACGCCGGCCAGCGATCCGTACAGCCTGCTGTACGTGCCGAACCCCGCCGCGTACGCCGTGAAGCCCGCCGACGCCATGAGCCAGAGCAGCGCCGCGAGTACGCCGCCGGGCAGGCCGCGGTGGGAGGTCCGGGCCGCGGGTGGTCCGGAGCGGAAGAGGAGCAGGACCAGCAGGGCCACACAGCAGAGCAGGGCCGGCCATTTGAGCAGGTTCCAGACGTCGGTTCCCGCGTTGCCCAGGCCCAGCGCGTGGCCCAGCGAGGCGGCCAGGGAGCCGCTGAGCACCAGGGCGAGCGCGCTCACCACCAGTAGCCCGAGCAGGGCCACGGCCGTCAGCAGGATGCGGTGCGCCTTGCGCAGGACGGGGCGCTCGTCCTTGACCTCGTACATGGAGTGCAGGGCGCGCCGGAAGACCGCGAGGTAGCTGGAGGCGGACCACAGCGCGCTGAACGAGCCGCCGATCAGGACGGTCAGAGCGGCGGAGCGCTGGCCCGCGACATGGCTGAGCGCCTGGTGCAGAGCGGTGCCGGATTCGGCGGGGGCCCAGGCGGTGACGTCGGCGATGAGTTCGTCGGTGGTCGTGGGGGCGACGAGGCTGATGACCGAAATGGTGACCAGGAGCGCGGGGACCAGCGCGAGGATCGCGTAGTAGGTGAGGGCGGCGGCCCAGTCGGACACGTCGTCGTTCCACAGGGAGACGGGGGTGCGGCGCAGCGCCGTCCCTCCACGTGACCAGGCGTCGGACACCGGGCGTGGGTCAGGTGCGCGGCGGCCGGGGCGGGGGATCCACGGAAGGGCGGGACTCTCGCCGGGCTCCGGTGCGGCCCGTCGCTCCATGCCCATGCATGCCTCTCCGCCGTCCGGTGCCGGTACCGGTGTTGATCCTGGTGCTGACAGTGGTGCCTACCGCTGACTCCTGCCCCCGGCCTGGGGGTTTACCCCGATCCGGCGTGGCCGGGTCAGTCGGCACAGCACAGCACAGCACAACACGGCACAGCACAACACGGCACAGCGCAGCACGGCACGGCGGGCCCGGCGCCGGGGGCGCCCCTGTCAGAGCGCCTGCGGGAAGTCGAACAGCCGCTGCGGGTCGTACTGCTTCTTCAGCCCGGCGAGTTTCGGCGCCCCCGCCCCGTAGTACGCCGACCGCCAGTCCGTCAGCTTCGGGTCGATGTAGTTCTGGTAGGCGCCCCCCGACGCGTACGGGCCCATCGCCCGGTGCGTGTCCTTGAGCCAGGCCTGCTGGGTGGTGCCCGCGGTGCCGGGCTGCCAGGACGCTATGTACTGGGCCAGCATCCGTGAACGCCGGTGCACGAACGCGGTGGCCGAGGGGGAGACCCGGTTGATCGCACCGCCGAGCGCGGTCAGCGCGACCGAGCCCGCGCCCTGGGTGGTGCCCGGACCGGCGACGGCCCGGGTCCTGGAGAGCAGGGCGTCGATGCCGTCCGCGGGGAGGATCCGGTCGTAGAAGTCCGAAGCGGCGGCGTACGTTTCGCGCCGCAGCGTTCCCGCGGTCCGGCGGCCGGGCGTCGGACCCGGCAGATGGCACTGGTTCTCGCTGAGGCTCGCGCAGCCCGCGTAGACGAGCATCGCGTCCTCGTAGCCGCGCCTGCGCAGTGATACGGAACTGGCCGGGGCGCCCACCTGGTCGGCGAGGCGGTCGACCGCGTTCTGGAGGTCTCCGTACGTGCCCAGCGAGAACGCCGCGACGGAGACGCTCGGGGTGCCTCCGCCCGAAGCGGCTTCCAGATGTGCCGACGACCAGATCTCGTCGGCCTGGTCGGGGCCCCACTTCTGCCAGGCGTCGATGACCGCGTGCGCCTTCGACCAGGGCCAGGACATATAGGCGGAGACGGTCCGCGGTGCCGCGTGCGTACGGAAGGTCATGGAGGTGACGACGCCGAAGTTGCCGTTGCCCGCGCCGCGCAGCGCCCAGAACAGGTCCTTGTTCTCCTTGGCGCTTGCCGTCAGGCGCTTGCCGTCGGCCGTGATCAGGGTGGCGGAGGTGAGGCTGTCGCAGGTCAGGCCGTACGCACGGGAGGCGACACCGTGGCCGCCGCCGAGGGTGAGCCCCGAGATGCCGACCGTGGGGCAGGAGCCGCCGGGGATGGCGCGGGAACTCCTGCCGAGGGTCTCGTACACGTCGACCAGCTTGGCGCCCGCGCCGATCGTGCCGTCGGCCGATATATGGGACAGCTTCGACACGTCGATGACGAGGCGGCCGTTGCCGGACGACCAGCCGGCGTAGGAGTGGCCGCCGTTGCGTATCGAGACGGGTATGTGGTGCGCACGCGCGTAGGCGAGGCACTCACGGATGTCGTCCTCGCCCGCGATGTACGCGACGGCTGCGGGCTTCAGGCTGTCGTAGCGGGTGTTGTAGAGCTGACGGGCCGTGGGGTAGTCGGCGTCGCCGGGGCGGATGAGTTTGCCGTCGAGCCCGTGGGCGAGTGCGGTCCAGTCGGCGGCCGCGCGCGGCATGGAGCCGGAGCCGGTCGTGCCGGGCGGGGTGCTGCCGGGTGTGGTCCTGGTGGTGGTGGAACCGGTCGTGGAGCCCGGCGGCTTCTGGTCTGAACTGCCCGTATTGCCCGAACTGTTCGTGTTGCGGCAGGCGACGGCGGTGGCCAGGACGGGTACGGCGGCGAGCAGAGTGCGACGTTGCATGAGTGAACCTCCCGGCGTACGAGACGAGTACCCCGGGTGTACGGGTTCCATGACGCGACCGTCCGTTCGGTCACCGGGCGGTGGGTGCGGGGTGGGGCGGACGTGCCGACGGTGTCTCAGGTCTGTGCCGTGTGCTCCGCCGCGTCCGTACGGGCGCGTTCGCGCGAGCGGCGGGCCGGGCCGGTCCAGCCGCAGACACAGCGGGCCGTGCAGAAGGAGCCGCGTTCGGAGGTCGTGGTGGTGTGCTGCCGGGGGTTCCGCAGGGGGTCGTCGTCGCGCACCCGTCCACGGTACTGGGGCGTGACGAGGGTTCACGGAAGTCGTTAGGCGAAGGAGGCGGGCGCGGACGATTACTGGCCAGGCGTTGGGGGTTGGCAGGCGATGGTGGAGCAGTACAGAGGCAGGGCCAGGGCGCTCGCCGGTGCCGCATTCGCTCTGGCGGGGGTGGTGGGGGCCGGTGGCTGTACGGCCGGGACCGGGGCGTCGGCCGACGACCGGAACGGCGGGCCGGAGGCGGTGCGGGAGGCCGCGCACGTCCTGGCCGGGGCCGGCAGCTCCCGGGCCAGGACGGCGATGACGATGGCGACCGGCGGGACGCGGGTGACCATCCGGGGCACCGGCGGTTTCGACTTCAGGCGGCGCAGCGGCCGGCTCCGGGTCGTCCTGCCCCCGGATGCCGCGGGGGCCGAGGAGCATCCGCCGATCACCGAACTCCTCACGCCCGCCGCGGTCTACATGAAGAACAGGGGCGCCAATGTGCCCGCCGGTGAGTGGGTACGGATCGAGCCGGCGAAACTCTCCGACGGGAACCTGGTGACCAACGGGGCGACCGATCCGCTGGTCGCGGCCGAGCTGCTGCGCGGGGCGCGCGGGGTGGCGTACGCCGGTACGGAGGAGCTGGCCGGTACGCGGGTGCGGCACTACAAGGGGATTGCCGATCTGTCGGTGGCCGCCCGGAACGCGGCGCCGCAGGCCAGGGCGGTGCTGGCCGCGGCGGCGAAAGGGTTCGCCGGACCCGGTGTGCCCTTCGACGCCTACTTCGACGCCCGGGGCCGGCTGCGCAAGGTGCGCGAGATGTTCAGCTTCGCCAACAAGGGGCAAACGGTCCAGGTGGCGTCGACGACGCTGCTCTACGACTTCGGCGCACCGGTGTCGGTGACGCTGCCGCCGCTCGGCGACATCTACGCCGGGAGCGTCGAGTAGGAGTCGGGCGGGGGTCACGTGGGGGCCGAGAGGAACCGTCAGGAACCAGTGGGAAATGGTCCGTCCGTGCCATGCGCGGCGTGTACGCGTTTCCCTACGCTGGGAAGTCGGCTCAGAAAGGGGTGATGGCCATGGCCGGAGTGCTGACCGTCCAGGACCGCATCGCCCTCGTCGAGATCGAACTGTGCGGAGAGTTGATGATCGCGGCCGCCGCTTCGCTGGAGGAGCGGCTCAGCCAGGCCCGTATCGACGAGGTGCTGATGGTGAGGACCGCGCGGCCCGCGCGGACCGCGCCCCCGGAGGGGTGCGCCGGCACCCGCCGGGACCGCGAACGCGACCGCTGAGCGGGACGCGGCAACCGGAGGACGCAGGGTGGCCGGGGGCAGGGCTCCCGGCCGCACCGACTGCCCGGCGGCTCTGGCTCCCGCGGTCGCAGCGGTCGCAGCCGGGGGCAGCGGTCACAGCCGGGGGCAGCGGCCGCCCTGACCGTACCGACCGACGATTTTCAGCCACCACCGACCACCACCAGTCACCACCGGCCACAGCCGGCGACCGCTGGGCGGAGCGGGGGCTCAGGTGCGCAGCAGCCGGGCGATCGCCTTGGTGGCTTCCTCGACCTTCGCGTCGATCTCCTCGCCGCCGCGGACCGCCGCGTCCGCCACGCAGTGCCGCAGGTGCTCCTCCAGGAGCTGGAGCGCGAAGGACTGCAGGGCCTTGGTGGAGGCCGATACCTGGGTGAGTATGTCGATGCAGTAGACGTCCTCGTCCACGAGCCGCTGGAGCCCGCGGATCTGGCCCTCGATCCGGCGCAGCCGCTTGAGGTGTTCGTCCTTCTGCTTGTGGTAGCCGTGCACGACGGGCTCGGTGCCCGGCTCCTGGCCCGTACGGTCGGGCGCGCCGGCCGCCTCGGTGGTTGTCATCGCGTCCTCCCGTTGTGGAACCGTTGTGAATGATGGTGTCTCGCTGTCCAGAAAGGTTCTTGATACCCCTCGTGGGTATATAGTACCGATCCTTCCGAAAATCGGGGCGGGCCCCGTGCTGATCACTGTGCCCCATGGGCGACACTGAACAACGCCGGTTAGCCGTGGCCGGATGATGCGCCTAGCATCAGCCTGACCGAATCCAGAGCCCCGAGGACCCCACGTGCGCTTTCGTCTGACCCCCAGGGAGACGAGCTTCTACGACATGTTCGCCGCATCCGCGGACAACATCGTCACGGGCTCGAAGCTCCTCATGGAACTGCTCGGCGCGGACGCATCCGGCCGGGTCGAGATCGCGGAGCGGATGCGGGCAGCGGAGCACGCGGGGGACGACGCGACTCACGCGATCTTCCACCAGCTCAACTCCTCCTTCATCACGCCGTTCGACCGCGAGGACATCTACAACCTCGCCTCGTGCCTCGACGACATCATGGACTTCATGGAGGAGGCCGTCGACCTCGTCGTGCTGTACCAGGTCGAGGAGCTGCCCAAGGGCGTCGAGCAGCAGATCGAGGTGCTGGCCAGGGCAGCTGTGCTGACCGCTGAGGCGATGCCGAGCCTGCGGACGATGAACAACCTGACCGAGTACTGGATCGAGGTCAACCGGCTGGAGAACCAGGCCGACCAGATCCACCGCAAGCTGCTCGCCCACCTCTTCAATGGCAAGTACGACGCCATGGAGGTCCTGAAGCTCAAGCAGATCGTGGATGTGCTGGAAGAGGCTGCCGACGCGTTCGAGCACGTGGCCAACACGGTGGAGACCATCGCGGTCAAGGAGTCCTGAACCTCGTGGACACCTTCACTCTGATCGTGACCATTGCTGTCGCGCTCGGATTCACCTACACGAACGGCTTCCACGACTCCGCCAATGCCATCGCGACCTCGGTGTCCACCCGGGCGCTGACGCCGCGTGCGGCTCTGGCGATGGCCGCTGTGATGAACCTCGCGGGCGCCTTCCTGGGCAGCGGGGTCGCCAAGACCGTCAGTGAAGGGCTGATCGCCACGCCCACCGGGCAGAAGGGGATGGGCATCCTCTTCTCCGCGCTCGTCGGCGCGATCGTCTGGAACCTGATCACCTGGTACTTCGGGCTGCCGTCCTCGTCCTCGCACGCCCTGTTCGGCGGACTGGTCGGCGCCGCGCTCGCGGGCGGCACGATGGTGCACTGGAGCGGGGTGGTCGAGAAGATCGTCATCCCGATGTTCCTGTCCCCGGTCGTCGGTCTTGTGGTCGGCTATCTGGTGATGGTCGCGATCCTGTGGTTGTTCCGTAAGTCCAACCCGCACAAGGCGAAGCGCGGATTCCGTATCGCCCAGACGGTCTCCGCCGCGGGCATGGCGCTCGGCCACGGTCTTCAGGACGCGCAGAAGACCATGGGTGTCGTCATGATGGCCCTGGTCATCTCCGGGCACGAGACCTTCAGCGACGCGATCCCCGTCTGGGTCAAGCTCGTCTGCGCGCTGATGCTCTCGCTCGGTACGTACGCGGGCGGCTGGCGCATCATGCGGACCCTCGGCCGCAAGATCATCGAGTTGGACCCGCCGCAGGGCTTCGCGGCGGAGACCACCGGTGCAGCGATCATGTTCGGCTCGTCATACCTCTTCCAGGCGCCGATCTCGACCACGCACGTCATCACCTCGGCGATCATGGGTGTGGGAGCGACCAAGCGCCC
This sequence comes from Streptomyces sp. NBC_00440, assembly GCF_036014215.1. Taxonomy (NCBI): domain Bacteria; kingdom Bacillati; phylum Actinomycetota; class Actinomycetes; order Kitasatosporales; family Streptomycetaceae; genus Streptomyces; species Streptomyces sp. NBC_00440. The sequence goes on along the minus strand of NZ_CP107921.1, from coordinate 3,812,033 downwards.
GCGCGCGGTGCGCTGGGGCGTGGCCAAGAACATCGTCCTCGGCTGGTTCATCACCATGCCGGCCGCCGCGGTCGTCGCTGCCCTCAGCTACTGGGTCGTCCTGCTGCTCTTCTGACCGCCGGCGCACTCGCCCGGGCGGCCGTACGAAGTGGGCCCGCCCCCCGGAATCCACGGGGGGCGGGCCCTTTTTTCTGCCTTGCGGTGGCACCGCCATGCAGCACCGCAAGCCGTGGCGTCTATCCGAAGCGGCCCGAGATGTAGTCCTCGGTCGCCTGGACTGACGGGTTCGAGAAGATCCGTTCGGTCTCGTCGATCTCGATGAGCCGGCCCGGCTTGCCCACCGCCGAGAGGTTGAAGAAGGCCGTGCGGTCCGAGACGCGCGCCGCCTGCTGCATGTTGTGCGTCACGATGACGATCGTGAAGCGTTCCTTCAGCTCACCCACCAGGTCCTCGATGGCGAGGGTGGAGATCGGGTCGAGCGCCGAGCACGGCTCGTCCATCAGCAGGACCTGCGGTTCGACCGCGATGGCGCGGGCGATGCAGAGCCGCTGCTGCTGGCCGCCGGAGAGCCCGGAGCCCGGCTTGTTGAGGCGGTCCTTGACCTCGTTCCAGAGGTTGGCGCCCCGGAGCGACTTCTCGACGATGTCGGTCAGCTCGCTCTTGCGGTACGAGCCGTTCAGGCGCAGGCCCGCCGCGACGTTGTCGAAGATCGACATGGTCGGGAAGGGGTTCGGGCGCTGGAAGACCATGCCGACCGTACGGCGTACGGCGACGGGGTCGACGTGGCTCCCGTACAGGTTCTCGTCGTCCAGCATCACCTTGCCCTCGACGCGGCCGCCCGGGGTGACCTCGTGCATCCGGTTGAGGGTGCGCAGGAAGGTCGACTTGCCGCAGCCGGACGGGCCGATGAAGGCGGTCACCGAGCGGGGTTCCACGGTCATCGAGATGTCCTCGATGGCCTTGTGGGAGCTGTAGTAGGCGGTCAGGCCGCTGATGTCGATTCGCTTGGCCATGAAAATCAGCTTCTTCTCTCGGCCTCAGCGGCCGGTCTTCGGGGCCTTCCAGCGGGCTATGCCGCGGGCGACGAGGTTCAGGATCATGACGAAGGCGATCAGCACCAGTGCCGCTGCCCAGGCCCGGTCGATCGCGGGCGGCTCGCCGAGCTTGTACTGCTCGAAGATGTAGTACGGCAGGGAGGACTGGCCGTCCTTGAAGGGGTTGGTGTTGATCATCTGGCTGCCGAACACCAGCAGCATGATCGGCGCGGTCTCCCCGGCGATGCGCGCGATGGCCAGCATCACACCGGTGGTGATACCGCCGATCGCGGTCGGCAGGACGACCTTGAGGATCATGCGCCACTTCGGTACGCCGAGGGCCAGCGCCGCTTCGCGCAGCTCGTTCGGGACGAGCTTGAGCATCTCCTCGGTGGAGCGGACCACGACCGGCATCATCAGGATCGTCAGCGCGAGCGAGCCCATCAGGCCCGAGGGCGCGGTGTCGGTCATCAGCATGATCGACAGGATGAACAGGCCGGCGACGATGGACGGGATGCCGGTCATGACGTCCACGAAGAACGTCACGGCCCTGGCCAGCGCGCCCTTGCCGTACTCCACCAGATAGACGGCCGTCAGCAGGCCGATGGGGACGGCGATCACCGTGGCGATGCCGACCTGCTCCACGGTGCCGACCAGCGCGTGGTAGACGCCGCCGCCCTGGTCGGACGAGAGGACGCCGACCATCGAGTGGGTGAGGAAGTTGACGCTGAGGTCCTTGACCCCGTGGCCGACGGTCGTCCAGAGCAGCGAGAGCAGCGGGATGACGGCCAGGATGAAGCAGACCCAGATGATGCTGGTCGCGAAGCGGTCCTTGGCCTGGCGCTTGTTCTCGACCAGCGCGGTCGTGACGTAGGAGAGCGCGAGGAAGGCGGCGACGGCGATCAGGCCCCACTGGACCTTGCTGCTGAGGCCTGCGGCGGTGCCGATCCCCGCGCCGATCACGATCGCGGCGGCGGCGAAGCCGGCCGGCGCCCAGCGGGGGAGGCTGCGGGCGCTGAGGCTCGGAGCCGCGTGCACGCGCGGCGTCTGCTCCTGTCCGGTCTCTACGGCTGTGTCGCTCATGCGTTGGCCCCCGAGTACTCCTTGCGGCGGGCGATGATCAGCCGGGCCGCGCCGTTCACGAGCAGGGTGAGGACGAAGAGGACCAGGCCGGACGCGATCAGGGCGTCACGCCCCAGCGGGTTGGCCTCGTCGAACTTCGCCGCGATGTTCTGGGCGAAGGTGCCGCCGCCCGGGTCGAGCAGGTGCAGCGACATCACATAGCTGGGCGAGAGGACCGTGGCGACGGCCATCGTCTCGCCGAGCGCCCGGCCCAGGCCCAGCATGGAGGCCGAGATGACACCCGAGCGTCCGAAGGGCAGTACGGAGAGCCGGATGACCTCCCAGCGGGTGGCGCCGAGGGCGAGCGCGGCTTCCTCGTTCATCCGCGGGACCTGGAGGAAGACCTCCCGGCTGACGCTGGTCACGATCGGCAGGATCATGATCGCCAGCAGGATGCCGACGGTCAGCATGTTCCGCGAGACGCCGGGCTGCGTCTGGTCGAAGATGTACGTCCAGCCGAAGTACTGGTCGAGCCAGACGTTGAGGCCGCCGAGGTAGGGCACCAGGATCAGGGCGCCCCAGATGCCGTAGATGATGCTGGGCACCGCGGCCAGCAGGTCCACCACGTACGCGAGTGTGGTGGCCAGCCTGCGCGGCGCGTAGTGCGAGATGAAGAGCGCGATGCCGACGGCGACGGGGACCGCGATGACCATCGCGATGACCGAGCTGATGACGGTGCCGACGAGCAGGACCGCGATGCCGAAGACCGGCGGTGTCTGCGAGGGCAGCCAGTCGAACGTCGTGAAGAAGTTGCCCTGGTCCTTCGAGATGGCGATGGAGGCGCGGTAGGTGAGGAACCCCGCGATCGCTGCCATCACCACGAGGAGCAGGACGCCCGAGCCTCTGGAGAGGCCGAGGAAGACCCGGTCGCCCAGCCGGCCGGTGGACGGGCCCGACGGGGTGTGGAGGGGGGTTTCCGGTGGAGGGGTGTCTATCTGTGCGGTGGTAGCCATGGTGGTCTTTCCGGTCTGTGTGGGGGAGCTGTGGCTCCCCTGGCGGCGGTGCACCGGATGGGGGGGCGGTGACCGGCCCGGAGGAGCGCTCCGGGCCGGACGCCGTCACTGCTGTGGAACGTGTGGAACGTGGGGAACCGGACTACGAGATCGTGGCGAGCGTCTTGCGCACCTTGGCGTTGATCTCGGTCGGGATCGGCGCGTAACCGGCGGTCGAGAGCTGCTTCTGGCCCTCGTCGCTCGCCGTGTAGTTCAGGAAGGACTTGACGGTGCCGAGGGTGTCGGACTTGTTGCCCTTGTCACAGACGATCTCGTACGTCACCAGGACGATCGGGTACGCGCCGTCGGCCTTGGTGGTGTAGTCGAGCTTGAGCGACAGGTCGGAGCCGGTGCCGACGACCTTGGCCGCGGCGATGGCCTTGGAGGCGTTGTCGGAGGTCGCTTCGACGGGGGCGCTGGCGCCCGTGTCGATCTTGACCGTGGAGATCTTCTGCGAGGTGGCGTACGAGAGCTCGAAGTAGCCGATCGAGCCGTCGACCTGCTTCACCTGCTGGGAGACACCGGCCGAACCGGCCGCGGCCTGGCCGCCGGGCGCGGGCCACGACTTGCCGACCGGGTACTTCCAGTCGCCGGGCGCCGCCGCGGTCAGGTACTTGCTCAGGTTCTCCGTGGTGCCGGAGTCTTCGGCGCGGTGGAAGGGCTGGATCGCCTTGGACGGCAGCTTCGCGCCGGGGTTGAGCTTCTTGATCGCCGGGTCGTCCCAGGTCTTGATCTTCGCCGAGAAGATCTTCGCCAGCGTGGGGGCGTCGAGGACCAGGTTGTCCACGCCCTCCAGGTGGTAGCCGACCGCGATGGGGCCGCCGACCATCGGGAGGTCGATGCCCTGGCCGCCGCCGGTGCAGACCTTCTTGGAGTCCGCGACCTCGGCGGGCTTCAGCGGCGAGTCCGAACCGGCGTAGCCGACCGTGCCCTGGTTGAAGGCGACGATGCCCTCACCGGACGAGGACGACTTGTAGTTGATGTCGACACCGGGGCAGGCGGCCATGTAGCCCTTGGCCCACAGGTCCATCGCGTTCTTCTGCGCGCTCGAACCGGAGGCGCGCAGCTGGCCCTTCGCACCGTCGCACTTGACGTCGGATGCGGCGTTCGTCTTGGTGCCGGTGCCTCCGGTCGAGCCGCTGTTGTTGTCCGAACCGCACGCCGTGAGGACCAGGGCGCCGGATACGGCGAGGGCGCCGAGCGCGGCGGCGCGAAGCCGGGTCTTGCGCTGCTGAAGCTTCACTTCGGGTGTTCCTTCCAGGAGCCGCCGGGTTTCGATTCGTTGTACGGCGGCGTGCGAAGAGGTGACCGGTGCGGCGGGGTGCCGTGCACCGTGTAAGGCCGAAATTAGGCAGATCAGGTGAAGTGGCCGACGGGGGTGAGTGAACGGAGAGTGAACCTCGGCGGACGACCGGGTGCGGGGTCCTGTGCGGTGACCGCAGGGTGACGCACCGTCCGCCGCCACAGGCCCCGTACGCCCCATGCCTCTGTGCGGCACCGCTGTTTCCAGCCCTTCTGCGGCGCCTCTGTGGCCTCGCGGTGGCCCGTTGTTTCCGGGCGTTTCCGGGCGTTTCCGTGCCTCCTGGGCCGGTGCGGGGCGGTCCGGTGCGGTCCGGTGGCGTCAGCGCAGCGCGGCGTGCAGTGCGTCGAGCAGTTCCCGGTCGCGCTGCTGGGTGAGGCGGGCGCGGGCAGCGGCCGGGGAGAGCCAGCGCACCCGGTCCACCTCGCTGTTCGGGGTGAACTCTCCGGCCGTCGCCTCGGCGGCCCAGTAGCTGACCTCCTTGGGGCGGCCGTTCGCCCGGTACCGCACGGTGGGGAGGCGGGCGCCGGGGGCGCAGTCGTGGCCGGTCTCCTCGTGGACCTCGCGCAGTGCGGCGGCCAGGGTGTCCTCGCCCGGTTTCAGCTTGCCCTTCGGGTGCGACCAGTCGTCGTACTTCGGCCGGTGGACCAGGCAGATCTCCAGCCCGCCGGCCGGGGCGCGGCGCCACAGCACGCACCCCGCCGCCCGTACGGGAACCTCCGCGTCACTCGTCATGGGGTGCTCACCGCCGTGCGCTGCCAGGTCTGCTGGAAGGTGTAGCGGGCGGCTTCGACCTCGTGGCGCTGGTCGGCGTGGAGCACCCCCAGTGCGTACGCCGTCGCCGGGGCGATCCGGGGCGTACGGGCCGCCGAAGCGGCTGCCCCCGCGGCCTCGGCCGCTTCGCGGTGCTGGTCGAGGGCCTGGCCCGCGCCGTAGAGCCGCAGGTCGGGGCCCGGCCGGTCGTCCTGGCCGGCGTGCAGGGCCTCCTGCGCGTAGCGGTGCAGCCGCAGCAGCAGTCTGACCTGGTGCCAGGGGGCGTCCTGGGCGTCGCTCAGCCCCTCCGCGTTGTACGGGTGCGCGGCCCGGTGCAGCGGCAGCGCCGTCACCGCGTCCGAGAGTCTGCGGCCCGCCGTCTCGGCCGCGGGCGGCAGGGTCTCGGTGGCGTACGTGGTCGCGGCGGGCGCGAACGGCACGTCCGACGCCAGCAGCGCGACGGCGTCCGCGGCCGCGTGGAAGCGGGAGGAGCCCAGCGCCTGGAGCGCCGCCGAGTGGGCGCGGGTCCTGGCCAGGGTCAGCTGCCGCTCCAGGAGCGCGCCGGCGCGCGCGGCGCCCATGGCGAGCGCGGGGTGCGGGGCCGTCCCGTCGCGCGGCCCCGGCAGCGAAGCCGTACCGGCCGAGAGCCTGCCGAGTGCTTCGAGCAGCCGGGCCAGCCGCTCGGCGTACGCGTGCTCACGGGCCAGCGTGCCGGAGAGCCAGGCCAGTTCGGACCGCAGCTGGTCGGCCCAGGCCGCGTCGAGGTGGCCGCGGAAGGTGTGCAGGGTGCCGCTGATACGGCGGGCGGACCGGCGCAGCGCGCGGGCGGCCTCCTCGTCTCCTTCCGAGTACGTGCGCAGGCTGCGCAGGAACTCCGCGGCCTGGTCGTGCAGATAGCGGGCGAGGAGCTGGCCCGCGGTCGCCGTCGGGTCAGGGCGTGGCACGACTGCGCCTCCGGGGAGCGTCAAGGGGTGGTCGCACGGCGGCGCCTCCGTGGGGCATCAAGACGCCTCCGTGGGGCGTCAAGGGGGGCATCAAGGGGTCGCACGGCGGCGCCTCCTGGCGTCTATCAGCATTTCCTGCACATGGCGCAGCGGCCGTCCCTCGGCGTCGGTCGCGTGACGCGTCCAGTTGCCGTCGGCCCCCAGGTGCCAGGAGGACGTGGTGTCGGACATCCCGGTCTCCAGGAGCCGGCTGAGCGCGGCGCGGTGGGCCGGGTCGGCGACGCGGACCAGCGCTTCGATCCTGCGGTCGAGGTTGCGGTGCATCATGTCGGCGCTGCCCAGCCACACTTCGGGTTCGCCGCCGTTACCGAAGGCGAACACCCGGGAGTGTTCGAGGAAGCGGCCCAGTATCGACCGGACCCGGACGTTCTCGGAGAGGCCGGTGACACCGGGGCGTATCGCGCAGATGCCACGCACCCACACGTCGACGGGAACGCCGGCCTGCGCGGCCCGGTAGCAGGCGTCGATGACCGCTTCGTCGACCATGGAGTTGACCTTGATGCGGACGTAGGCGGGGCGGCCCGCGCGGTGGTGCGTGATCTCCTTGTCGATCCGGACGACCAGGCCGTCGCGCAGGGACTTGGGGGCGACGAGCAGCCGCCGGTAGGTCTCGCGCCGCGAGTAGCCGGAGAGCCGGTTGAACAGGTCGGAGAGGTCGGCGCCGACCTGCGGGTCGGCGGTGAGCAGCCCCAGGTCCTCGTACAGCCTGGCCGTCTTCGGGTGGTAGTTGCCGGTGCCGACGTGGGAGTAGCGGCGCAGCGTGTCGCCTTCCTGCCGTACGACGAGCGAGAGCTTGCAGTGTGTCTTCAGCCCCACCAGGCCGTAGACGACGTGGCAGCCCGACTCCTCCAGCTTCCTGGCCCACTTGATGTTGGCCTGCTCGTCGAAGCGGGCCTTGATCTCGACCAGGACGAGCACCTGTTTGCCGGACTCGGCCGCGTCGATCAGGGCGTCCACGATCGGTGAGTCGCCGGACGTCCGGTACAGGGTCTGCTTGATGGCGAGCACGTCCGGGTCGCCGGCGGCCTGTTCCAGGAAGGCCTGGACGGAGGTGGAGAACGAGTCGTACGGGTGGTGCAGCAGCACGTCCCGTTCCCGCAGGGCGGCGAAGATGTCGGGCGCCGAAGCGGACTCGACCTCGGCGAGGTCGCGGTGGGTGCCCGCGATGAACGGCGGGAACTTCAGCTCGGGCCGGTCCAGCGTCGCGAGGCCGAAGAGCCCGGTGAGGTCGAGCGGGCCGGGCAGCGGGTACACCTCGGCGTCGGAGACCTTCAGCTCGCGGACCAGCAGGTCGAGGATGTACGGGTCGATGGACTCCTCCACCTCCAGCCGGACGGGCGGCCCGAAGCGGCGCCGCATCAGCTCCTTCTCCAGGGCCTTGAGGAGGTTCTCGGCGTCGTCCTCCTCGACCTCCAGGTCCTCGTTCCTGGTGACCCGGAACATGTGGTGCGCCAGCACCTCCATCCCCGGGAAGAGCTCCTCCAGATGCGCCGCGATGATGTCCTCGACGGGCACGTACCGCTGGGGCGACGCCTCCAGGAACCGGGTGAGCAGCGGCGGCACCTTGACCCGGGCGAAGTGGCGGTGGCCGCTGACCGGGTTGCGGACGACCACGGCGAGGTTGAGCGAGAGACCCGAGATGTACGGGAAGGGGTGCGCGGGGTCGACGGCCAGCGGGGTCAGCACGGGGAAGATCCGCTGCCGGAAGAAGGTGAAGAGCCGGGCCTTCTCCTTGTCGGTCAGGTCATCCCAGCGGATCAGGTGGATGTTCTCGTCGGCCAGCGCGGCCGAGACGTCCTGCTGGTAGCAGGCGGCGTGCCGGGCCATGAGCTCGCGCGACCTGGTCCAGATCTGCTCCAGCACCTCGCGGGGCTGGAAGCCGGATGCGGAGCGGGTGGCGACACCGGTCGCGATACGGCGTTTGAGGCCCGCCACCCGGACCATGAAGAACTCGTCGAGGTTGCTCGCGAAGATGGCGAGGTAATTAGCCCGTTCGAGGAGGGGGGTCGCCGGATCCTCGGCCAGTTCGAGGACCCGTTCGTTGAAGGCGAGCCAGCTCTGCTCCCGGTCGAGGAACCGGCCGGACGGCAGCTCGGCGCCGGCGCCGTCGGCGGACTCCTCGTACGCGTCGACGTCGGCGTCGATGCCCGGATCCAGGTCGGGAACGGCTGCCGCGACGGTGTGCGGACGGTGTGCTGCTATGGAACCGACGGAGGGCTGGAGGTGCTTGACCGGGACCTCTGCACTGGGCTGCTGGCTCATATGCCCATTGTTCCGCGCGGGAGGGTCGGCGGGCGCGGTGACGGGTTGCATTCCGAGAGGGTCGCAAGCGCGTCTGAATGACGGGTAACGAGGACATGACGTCCGGGAAGCGCGCCATGACGTCCGGGAGGCGGGTGCCGGTCGGTCTGCACCGATGATTCTCCGCCCCCGGCGCAGTCAACATCGGTATCGGCATCGCGTCAGCAGCAGGAGGACCGGTATGCGCACCCTCGCGATCACCCAGAACATCACGGTCGACGGCTCGGTCGAGATGCTCACGGACTGGTTCGACCCGCAGGGCCAGGGCGCTGTGGACATGAGCGACCTCATGGAGGAGAGCCACCGGCAGGACAGCCGGGCCGACGCCCTGCTCGTCGGCCGGCGGACCTTCGAGGACTTCCGCGGCTACTGGCCGCAGCAGACCGACGACACCACCGGCATCACCGACTATCTGAACCGGGTCCAGAAGTACGTGGTGTCCGCCTCGCTCACGGATCCGCGGTGGGAGCACACGACGGTGCTGAAGGGCGACCCGGTCGAGGAGGTGACCGCGCTCAAGGCGCGGGAGGGTGGCAAGGACATCGTGCTCACCGGCAGCATCACCCTGGCGCACACGATGATCGCGGCCGGCCTGGTCGACGAGTACCGCTTCTTCGTCTACCCCGTGGTCCAGGGCCGCGGCCGCCGTCTCTTCCCGGAGGGGTACGGGATCCCGCGGCTGCGGCTCCTGGAGTCGAGGGCCTTCCGCAGCGGGATCACCCTCCAGCGTTACGCCCCGGCCCCTGAGGGCTGACCCGGCGTCGCGGCGTTCAGACCGCCATCCGCTTGACGACGCGGAACACCACCAGGGCCAGCACGGCGGCCAGGGCCAGCAGGATGCCGGTCTCGACCAGCTGGAGCGGCCAGAAGTGGGACACCGGGTGCGAGGAGCGGAAGTAGCCCGCCAGGTGGTGGGCCGCCTGGCACTGCTTGTCGTCCACACAGATCGGGTCGGCGACGTGGGCGCCGCTCGTCGTGACGGCGCCCTCGCCGGTGACCATGCCGTTCATCGCCGGGTAGCCCGTGGCGAGGCTGGTGCGGACGGTCACGACCGGCCAGAGGTGGCCGCGTACGGCCTCAAGCACACTGGATACGGCCGCGGTGGCGATCAGGCTCGTCACGATCGCGGGCACGGTGCGGCGGATCAGCAGGCCGGTCAGGGCGCCGAGCGGGACCACGAGCAGGGCGGTGGCGATGCCGATGGGGCCGATGGCGTGGTAGACGCTGTCGGAATACCAGTTCAGGGCCACGTCCTCGTGCCGGCTGGTGCTCCACACCCAGCGGTAGAGGCCGTCGAGTACGACCGAACCGACGAGGGCCAGCGCGGTCGGCACGGCGAGCTTCGCCGCGAACCAGCGGACGGGGGAGACGGACTGCGTCCACAGCAGCTGGTGGGTGCCGGACTCCAGCTCGCGGGCGACGACCGGTCCGGCCACGAAGGCGGCGATCAGATAGGGGAGCAGCGCGATCACCGATGCGGCGTTCTCCACAATCCGGGTGTCCGTCCAGTACCCGCCCGCCAGGCCGCCGCCCCAGACGCGGATCGCGATCAGCAGGAGCACGGCCAGGACGAGGAGCCCGGCGGCCCCCTGGAGGGTGGATCGGTGCGTCCGGGCGGCGACCCAGTACGGTCCGCGCAGCCGCTGCGATCCGGTGCCGGCGTCGGTGCCGGCGTTGGTACCGGCGGGGGTGCCGGGGTCGGTCACGGTGTTCTGGTGCAGGGTGCTCATGTCCTTGCCTCCGTACGGTGTTCGGCGCTCGGTGTCAGCAGGGCGGGTGCGTCGGGTGACCGCAGATGGGCGAGGAGCAGCTCCTCCAGGGACGGTTCCATGGCCTGCCAGTCACCCGACACCGGCCCGTCCCGCCGTACCAGCGCCGTCAGTTGGCGTCCTGTGGTGCGCGACTCGATGACGGTGTGCGGGTCGAGGGATGCCACAGGACCGGTCAGCAGGGTGTGGACGGCGAGCAGGTCCTCGGTCTCGCCGCCCAGCCGTACCCGGCCGGCGTCGACCAGCAGCAAGTAGTCGCAGGCGCCCTCCAGTTCGGCCAGGACGTGGGAGGACATCACGATCGTCGTGCCGTGCTCGGCGGCCTCGGACATCAGAGCGCCCATCAGCTCGTGCCGGGCGAGCGGGTCGAGATCGGCCATCGGCTCGTCCAGCAGCATCAGTTCGGGCCGCTTGCCGAGGGCGAGTGCGAGGGCGACGCGGGTGCGCTGGCCGCCGGAGAGGGTACGGATGGTGTCGTTCCGGTTCAGCTTGCCGCCGGCGATGATCCGCTCGGCGGCCGCCGCGTCCCAGCGGGCCGGGTTCAGCTCGTACCCCATGCGCAGGGTCTCGGCGACGGTCAACTGCCCGACCAGCGGCTTGCTCTGGGCGACGAAGGCGATCCGTTCACGGGCAGCGGCGGCCGACGTTCCGAGCACCTGTACGGCGCCCTCGGTGGGCCGCAGCAGCCCCGCGGTGTGGGCGAGCAGCGTCGACTTGCCGGCGCCGTTGGGGCCCACGAGTGCGCAGACCCGCCCGACGGGCAGCCGGAAGGAGCAGCCCCGCAGCGCCCAGCCGCGCCGTCTCCCGTAGGTCTTGCCGAGCCCGGAGGCCTCGATGGCGGTGTCGGTCATGTGTGCATGTCCCCCTTGGAGCGGGCTGCGTCGGTGGTGGCGCGGGTGTGGATGTGGGTGTCCGAGGCGGCGGTGGTGGCCGTGGAGCCGGTGGTGGCCGTAGCGCCGGTGGTGCCGGCGGTGTCCTGGAAGCAGTCGTCGAGTACGGAGGCGCAGAGCGCTGCCGCGTCGTCCTTCTCCAGTCCGGCCGTACGGGCCCGGGCGGCCCACTCGGTCAGCTCGGCCCGCAGCGCCGAGTCCGCGGGCGGGGTGTGCCCGAGCGACTTGCGGATGAAGGTGCCCATGCCGCGCCGGGCCTCGACCAGTCCCTCGCGTTCCAGTTCGCGGTAGGCCTTCAGGACCGTGTTGGGGTTGATGGCGGTGGACTCGACCACCGCGCGTGCGGTGGGCAGCTGGTCACCGGGCTGCAACAGGCCCAGGCGCAGAGCCTGTTTGGTCTGCTGGGCGATCTGGAGATACGTCGAGACGCCGCTGCGCCGGTCGATACGGAACTCGATCACGTGCCCACCCCCCTTTCACTAGTTGAGTAGTGAAAGGGTGATGCAAGGTCGGAGGCATGTCAACTCCATGATCGGATCCGGGATCGGAAACGCCCTCCCCGGGCGGCCGGGGAGGGCGGTGTGCCGTGCAGCGTTTCCGCAGGTCAGGACTGTGAGTTTCCGCAGGTCGGGGCTGTGGGGTTCCGCGATTCAGGGCTCCGGGTCTCCGTGGGTCAGGACTCCGAGCGGTACATCAGGTCGACCTCGTGCGTGGTGAAGCCCAGCCGCTCGTACACCGTGACGGCCGCCGTGTTGTCGGCGTCCACGTACAGCATCGCCGTGGGCAGCCCCTCGGCCGCGAGGTGGCGCAGCCCGGTCGCGGTCAGCGCCTTGCCGAGGCCGCCGCCCTGGGCGTCCGGGCGGATGCCGACCACGTACACCTCGCCCAGCTGCTCGTCGGCGTGCACCTTCGTCCAGTGGAAGCCGACGATCTCCCCGCCGGGGCCGCCGTCCGCATCCGCGTCCCGTACCGCCAGGAAGAACCCCTTCGGGTCGAACCAGGACTCCGCCTTCCGGTCGTCCAGGTCGCGCTGGCTCATCGACCCCTGCTCGGGGTGGTGGGCGAAGGCGGCGGCGTTCACGGCGAGCCAGGCCGCATCGTCCTGACCGGGTACGAAGGTCCGTACGGTGACGCCGTCCGGGTACACCGGCTCGGGGATGTTCAGCGGGGCCAACGGGCGCCGCAGCTGGCGCAGTTCACGGAACTTGGCCAGCCCGAGCACCTGGGCGAGGTGGCGGGCCGCCGCGTGTCCGCCGTGCGCCCAGACGCGCAGCCGCCGCCCGGAGGCGGCCAGCAGTGCGGAGCCGAGCGCGCGGCCGTTGCCCTGTCCCCGGTGCGAGGGGTGGACGACGAGTTCGGCGGCGGGTGCCTCGACGGGGTCGGTCGCCTCCAGCTGGGCGTACCCGGTGAGCGTGTCACCGACGCTGACCAGGAAGTGCTGAACCCCTTCGCGGCGCCCTCCGCGCAGCTGAAGCCGTCCCTGCTCGGAGACGGCCTGCTGCCCATCGGTCCGCGCGGCCTCGGCGAGCAGCGCGCGTACGGCTTGCTCCTGGTCGGCGGTGAGGGCGTCGAGGGTCTGGATCTGCCGGCCGGGTGCGGGGTCTGCGGGCGCATTCGTCATGGGGGCGAGCGTACAGACGCCGGGAACGTGACCCGCCGGGAAGCGACTGGATCCGACCTGACCTCTGGCCGATGCCGGGTGGCTCGTACGCCGGCTGCAACGCGGCCGCCGGGACCGTCGGCCGGCCAGCACCGTCCGGCTCAGTTCGAACGCTGAGCGATGAGCAGACCCAAACCATCCAGGATGCGCTGCAGTCCGAACTCGAATCCCTGGTCCTGCCCGCCGTGCTGGGTCGCCGAGGTCAACGCGGCGGTCAGAGCGGGGTAGTCCGCGCCGTGTGCCTGCATCAGCTCCCCAAGGGTGACGATGAGCTGCGCTTCAGGGGTACCTGCATGACCTGCCGCACGGGCCTGCTGAACGATTCCACGCACATGGCCGGCCAGCAGCAGGACCGCGTCCAGCCGTTCGGCGCCCGAGAGGCCCGTGCCGTCCAGTGCGGCGAGGGCCTGCTCCGTCCAGGCAAGCTCTCCGGGGCCCATGATTCTCGGGCCGACCGTTGCATCCAGCAGCCATGGGTGCTGCTCGAAGACGCTGACCAGCTGACCGGCCCAGTCGCTGAGTTGCTCGCGCCACCCACAGCGCGATCCGTCAGGCGAAGGCGCCTCGCCGACTGCGGTCTCCACCATCAACGCGACCAACTCGGACTTGCCGGGCACGTACCGGTAGAGCGCCATCTTGGTGACGCCGAGCAGCCCGGCAACCCGCTGCATGGATACAGCGGCCAGCCCCTCCGCGTCGGCGATCTCGATGCCGGCCCGCGCGATGCCGCCCAGGCTGAGTGCGGGCTTGGGCCCTCGTGAGGGCTTCAGGTGCGGGCCCCAGAGCAGCCGTACGGTCTCGCTCCGCTCGTCGCTCACTTCGCCGTTCCCCTCCGCAGTGTTGCCAATCCGCCAAAACTGTGTCTACCGTACACACTAATAATCAGTATCCGGTGGACACAGTTTCTGTGAGGAGTGGTTCCCCTGAACAAGAACGTCCTCATCTCCGGTGCCGGCATCGCTGGTCCGGCCCTGGCCTACTGGCTGGGCCGCTATGGCTTCCGGCCCACAGTGGTCGAGCTGACACCGGCCTTGCGTGCCGGTGGCCAAGCCGTCGACTTCCGCGGAGAGGCACACCTCACCGTGCTGAAGCGCATGGGTGTTCTCGCGGAGCTGCGCCGGATCCAGACCGGCGGCAGCCCCATACGCTTCGTCGACGAGCACGGCCGATCTCTTCTGCACCTGCCCGCCGAGTTCGCCGGCGGCGACGTGGAGGTACTCCGCGGAGACCTGGCCCGGGTGCTCTGCGAGCACAGCCGCCCGCACACCGAATACGTCTTCGGCGACTCGATCACCAGCCTTACCGAGACCACCGGAGGCGTACAGGTGACCTTCCGGCACGGCACACCGCGAGAGTTCGACCTCGTCATCGGTGCGGACGGGCTGCACTCCAATGTGCGCCGACTCGCCTTCGGCCCCGAGGAGAGTTTCGTCCGCCATCTCGGCTACTACGCCGCCACCTGGCAGCTGCCCAACGACCTTGGCATCGGGCGATGTTCGGTGGGCTACAACACGCCGGGCCGACTCGCCAGGGTCGGCGGCGATCACCGGGACGCGGCGAAGGCCAGTGCCTTCTTCGTCTTCGCCTCGCCCCAGGTCACGTATGACCGCCATGACCTGGAACAACAGAAGGCTTTGATCGTCAAGGCATTTGCCGGGCTCGGCTGGGAGGTACCGCGGCTTCTCGACTCCCTGCAGCAGGCCCCGGAACTGTACTTCGACTCGATCAGCCGGGCAGACGTACCCGCCTGGTCCACAGGGCGCATCGGCCTCGTCGGGGACGCCGCCTGCGGCGCGACGATCGGCGGCATGGGCACCGGAACCGGCATGGTGGCCGCCTACGTGCTGGCCGGCGAACTCGCGCTGGCCAATGGCGACCGGCGTGCGGCCTTCAGCCGGTATGAGAACGCGATGCGCGGCTATGCCCAGGGCTGCCAGAAGGGCGGCAGCCGCACCGGGAAGTTCCTCGCCCCTGGCACCACGGTCGGCCTCCGGATCCGGAACGGCCTTCTGAACAGGCGCTCCCTCCTGAACTGGATGCTCAAGGAGGGGCAGAAGATCAGCACCATCGACCTGCCCGACTACCGTTCTCAGCTCGGCCGGCTCAGCAAGTAACCAGAAAGATCACTGAGAAGCACGGGTGCCCCACACGGAGAGCGGCCCCCCCCCGTCCGCCTGCTGGTGGATTCGCAGCCCGTCCGGCTATACACACAGTGTTTAGAGGATCGTATAGTCTCCGCATGGTTTCTGTTTACCTGTTGCCGGTGAAGACGGCCGCGGCGCTCTTCCCTCTCCTGGCCCTGGTGTTGTTCCTGCCGACGGCGGTCGTCCTGTACCGGCGGCACGGCGTCATGTCGCAATGGCGCGTGATGTCGCTCCTTGGCTTCCTGTATTACGCGATCTCGGCCCTGTGCATGACGATCGTGCCGCTGCCCAAGGAGACGCAGGGCATGTGCCGGAGGTTCGCCGCGGTCGCCCATCCGCAGTGGATACCGGGCAACACCTTCGGTGACATCTGGAAGGACGCGCACCACAAGGTCTCGCTTGGCGCATTGGTGTTCCACAACCCAGCGGTGGCCGGTGCGCTGCTGAACCTGGTCATGCTGGTGCCGCTGGGTGCCTTCGTCCGCTATCACCTGCGGCGCGGCATCGCGGCGGCGGCGGTCGCGGGCTTCGGCGCCTCACTGTTCTTCGAAATCACGCAGGGCACCGCGCTGTGGGGTATCTACCCGTGCCCCTACCGGCTGTTCGACGTGGACGACCTGCTGATCAACGCCGCGGGAGCACTGGTCGGCTGGTGCGTGGCCGGACCGCTCGCCCGGGTGCTGCCGACACTGGACACGCCGGAAGAGAGGGTGGGTGAGCGGCGGCTCGTCCCCGTCGGTCAGCGGCTGGTGGCGCTGCTGGCCGACCTGGCCGGGGCCGCGGCCGTGATCGCCGCTGCGGTCCTGGCCCTGATGTACGCCGGGCAGCAAGGCTCTGAGGTCCTGCCGCCGGTGATGGCCGTGGCCCTCCCCGCCTACTTCGTCGTGGTGCCCTGGCTGATCGGGGTGACCCCGGGCAAGCGGCTGCTCCTGCTCCGGCTCGTACCGGTCGGAGAAGACGGCAAGCCCGCGCTGTGGCGGCTCGTTGTACGCGCGGTGCTGCTGGGCGTGGTCGCCCTCCCGCTGGTGGCGACCTTTGTGGCGGCGTCGCTGGTCCTGCTGGACAGGCCCATGGGGCTGCTCCGCCAGGTCACCCAGGCGGGCGTGCATGATGTCTACTGGCTGCTGATCGGCCACTTCCCGCAGATACTGCTGGCTACCTTCGTCTGCGGCTGGGTAGGCGCGTACGTACTCCTGGCCCGACGCCGGGCGCCTCAACTCTGGTTCCACGAACTGGCCTCCGGGGTGCGGACCGTGGCATCGCCGCGCGCCCGCACCAGCACCCGCTCGGAACATCCGGACGGCCTGCAGGTCACTGAACCGGACGACACCACCGGCCGACCGGACGCCGACTCCACGCGGTTGCCGAATCCCAGGACCGGCCGGCCGGCACCGGCCGCGGAGGAAGAGCCGACGCCGGAATCAGCCCGGCGTTCATGAACAAGCCCGGGTTCAAGAACGCGTCCAGCCCTGTCGGCCACTTGCCCTGGACGAGCCGACCACCACTCTCCGAGGGCGTCCGTGTGCTCGCACGACGGCAGGGTTGACGACGGGGCCGGGCCCCAACAATGCCGGTGGGCGGGCTGATTCCAGTCCACTTTGTAACCGTCGCCTGGAACAAGTACGGCGTCACGGTGAGCGAGTCGTCGAAGGTGCCCGGACCGACTAGGCAGACGGGGGCCGCAGCCCGTGGCGGGAGAGCGAGATCAGGGCGCGGGGACTTCCTTCGTGATGTGCGAGGACCAGGGGCACCAGACCAGGCCCGGGAGGAACGCCCCGCCCGCCTCGTCCAGGTGCTCCTCGACGTACGCGGGGTGCGCGTCGCAGACCTCGATGGCGTAGTCGAAGAAACTGATGGTGTCCGGGCGGAGGTTGTAGCTCCAGCGGGGGTTGTACGGCGCGGGCCGCTTGTCGATCCGCCCGATGACGTGGGGCCTCTCGGTCGTCGCGCCGCTCGCCAGGTCGCGGGCGTGCTGGATTTCCTCGGGCTTGGTCAGCTTGATGACCCAGGTGTTGCGGTAGTCATGGTCATTGGCCACCTCGAAGTAGGCGGCGTCGCCTGCTGCGGCACGGGTGGTGGCGGTGTCCGGCTGGGCGGTGGCGGTGGCGGCGCCGGTGAGGGTGAGCATCAGGGCCGAGGCAAACAGGCCGATCTTGGTGACACGTCGCATGGTGCAGAGGTCCTTCCGGGAAGCACGGCCGTCCACACGGCCGTTGCGTCACTGAAAGTAGCGGACTTGCTACGTAAAGTGAGCAAGGTGTGGATCTTGGTCCGGTGGTGTCGGCGAGGGGCCGGCGTCCCGGCGCTCGGTTCTCGGTGTGCGGTTGGCGGGGCGGAGACCCGACGGGCCCTGACGGCTCGCCGCCCCTTCTTCATTTCGGCTGTCAGCCTTCAGCTCCCGGGTCGGGAACTGTCAGGTCAGTCACCCGTGTTGGTCGCCCAGACGGGGCGGTGCTCGTTGTTGTAGATGACGACGTTGCCGTCGTCCTGGATGGCCAGGTAGGCGCCCTTGTGCCAGGTGCCGGACGCCCACACGGGCTCATTCGCGGAGTTGTAGACGACGAAGTTGCCGTCCTCCTGGAACACGGCGCAGTTCCCGTGCGACCAGGTGTGGGGCGCCTGCCAGGCCGGGTGGCCGTCCTTGTAGAGGACGAAGTTGCCGTCCTCCTGCATGCGGAGGATGGTCCGGCCGTTGCCCGACGTCCACGCACCGTTCTTACAGATCTGCGCGCGCGGCCGGATGATGGTGTCACTGGTGGGACGCGCGGCGGCAACCTTGGCCGCTCCGGCCTGGCTTGTGGTCAGGGCGGGAGCCGCGAAGGCACTACCCGCACCGAGGATCAGCGAGGCCGATACGGCCGCGACACACAGAGAATTACGGAACTTCACCAGATGCTCCTTGGCGCTGACGGGTCACTTGAATAAGTAACCCTCCGTAGCCATAGGTATACAGATCGACTGCTTCGAGCAGAAGATCAGCCCGGGGCATCCACTCCAACGAGCTACGGAGTCGGCCTGCGTTGCCGACTGCACGCGCCGGAGCGTCGCATCGGTCCGAGTATGGGAAAACAGCAGGTGAGGAGGGGCGCGCGGCGCTATCGAGGCTCGCCGGTCCCGGCCCTGGCGAGCGTGAACCAGACGGCCTTGCGGTCCGGGGTGCAGCCGCCCAGGAGGGTCCATCCCCAGGCGAACGCGAGTCGGTCGAGCAGTAACAGTCCGCGCCCGCACTCCAGTTGATCGTCCGCAGGTGAGGGGGCGAGGGCGGGAAGGAACCAGGGCGCGTTGTCCGCCACGGAGACGGTGATCTGCTTGCGGTTGACGGTCGCGTACAGCTGGATCCGGGGCGTACGGGTGTGGCGATGGGCGTTGGTCACCACCTCCGCTACGCAGAGCCGCGCGTCGTCGGTGAGGTCGCGGTGACGGCTGACGGTGAGCAGCGAGGTGACGAAGTCCCGTGCGATGCGGGGTGCGTTGGCGGTGTTGGGCAGGGCGATGCGGTAGAACTCGCCGCCCTGTGGGCGGCGTGGTGCGGCGGGGGTCATGAGGGTTCTCCCTACGCGATGCGATCCGAAACGGGTGCGCCGCTCGTTGTCCGTGGCAATGGCCGGATCGGCGCGCAGGACTCAAGGCGCGCTGAAGCGGCTGCACTTCGGGCTTGTCGACGTCGATGACGACGTTAGTGCACAAGGCTAATTAGTGTGACCAAGTCGACTCATTCACTCAACGAGGTGGACTGTCGAATGGGCACGGGCCACACTGGGTTCCGACTTAAGGAGAGGTCGATGCCATCGAGGAAGGCGCCCACGGCGCGGCAGCGCCGTCTGGGCACTGAGCTGCGGAAGATGCGTGAGCACGCGGGGTTGTCGCTCGCTCAGGCCGCAGCGCTGCTCAGTACGGACCGCACTGCGATCAGCAACACCGAGTCAGGCCGATTTGGGGTCAGTAGTGAACGGGTGCGGACCTGGGCCGGCCAGTACGAGTGCCCTGACGCGGCCTATATCGATGCTCTGGCCGACATGGCGTCGGAGCGCATAAGCGGCTGGTGGGAGGACTATCGCAACGACTTCTCCAGCGGTGCGCTCGACCTGGCCGAGCTGGAGCACCATGCCGTCGGGATCCGCTCGGTGCACATCATGTACATGCCTGGCCTGCTCCAGAATGAGGACTACGCCCGTGCCGTGTTCGCGGAAGTGGTGCCGCCACTGAGTCCGGCACGGCAGCGGCGGCAGCTGTCCCATCGGCTGAAGCGTCGAGACGTGCTCGACCGTGAAGCACCGCTCGCCTGCACGTTCCTCATTCATGAGGCCGCTCTGCGGATGACGTACGGCGGCCCGAGCGTGGCCCGTAGTCAACTTGCCCATCTGCTGAAGGAATCGGACCGGGACAACGTCACTATCCGGGTGATCCCCTTCGCGGCAGGCGGTTTCCCGGAGCCCGGCAGTTCGACACAATACGTCTACGGCTCAGTCCCGCAGCTCGACACCGTTCAGATGGACACTGCGACCGGGCCTGCATTTCTGGATGCCGAGACTCGTCTCGTGAACTATCGAGCAGTGCTCGACCGGACCGAGGAGCGGTCGCTCGATCCGGAGAGTTCCCGGGACTTCATCCGAAGAATCGCACAACAAGCATGAAGGCGTGAGAACCATGGAAATCCAGTGGCGCAAGTCCTCGAAGTCGTCGGGTGCGGAGGGGAACAACTGTCTCGAACTCGCCGAGCAAGGGGGCGAGATCCTGATGCGTGAGAGCGACAACCCCGGTGTGGTCATCCACACGACCCGCGCCAAGCTGCGTGCCTTCCTCGGGGGTGCGAAGGAGGGCGAGTTCGACGACCTGGCGTGAGTCGGGCCCACTTCCGCTTCGGGCGGCCCCCACCGGCGCAGGTGGGGGCCGCCTTGTTTTGTTCCGTAGCACTCATCCGGGCGACTGGTATCACTCGTTAGACGTCAAACGCTTGATACGGGGTGGGTGCAACCGCTAGCTTCATATCGCGCCGCCAACGGGGCTACTGGTGACCTGTGTTCATGCAAAGGCGCTTCAACTCCCCTTCGGTCTGCGCCGATTGAGGGGGCAAGAAGGGGCCGCCCCCTGCCTGCAGCTCGTCACGCCGGCAGTAGGCAGGGGGCGGCCCCGACGTCGCGTCAGGAGGCCACATCATGCGTGTCGCGCACCCCACCCGCGCCTTCTGGTGCGAGCGGATCACCTACTGCACGATGGGCGCCGACGACGTTGCGGACGTGGCGCGGTACGCGGCCACCGCACCGGCCGAGGCGATCCGCCGTATCCGAGCGGACGTACGCGAGCTGGCGCACGCCCTTCCGCCCATCGAGCGCCACCGCGCGCTGAGTTGGGTCGACGGAGGTGGCTGTGTCGGTGCGATCGGCGCACTGCACCGGGGTGAGCCGTGCGGGTTCTCGCTGAGTCACCGGGGGCGGTGGATCGAGTGGTCCGTGCGCCCGTACCTGGAATTCCGTGTCGACGGCGGGGCGCTGATCCCCGTCCTGGGCGGCACGTGCGGGCCGTACTGAGGTGGGCCGGTCCGGCATGGGAGCGGTTACGGGCAAGGCTCCCGGGGCCGACTGCTCAGGTGAGGGTTTCGCCGCCGTCGACGGTGATGACCTGGCCGGTGACGTAGGTGTTGGCCATGAGGAAGAGGGCCGAGGCGGCTGCTTCCTCAGCGGTGCCGAAGCGGCCGAGGGGAGTGGTCGATCCGGCGGTGGCGATCGCGTCGTCGGAGTCCAGGCCCGGCAGCGAACGCAGCAGCGGTGTGTCTATCCGGCCGAAGCGGACGGTGTTCACGCGCAGCCGTGCGGGGGCCAGCTCCACGGCGAGAACCCTGGTGAGGGTCTCCACAGCACCGGCCACCGACAGCGGGGCGGCCATCCCGGGCACGGGGCGGACCACGAGGATCCCCGAGCTGAACGTGAGCGAGCCTCCTGCCGGAAGCCGTGTCGCCGCCGTGCGGGCGGTGGTGAAGGCCGCCTGGAGCCGGGAGTCGAAGGCCGTGCGGATGTCATCGGCCGACAGTCCGGTCAGGGGGCCGATGCCGTTCATGCCTCCCGCGGTGACGAGCACATGGTCGACGTGACCCGCCCTGTCGAAGGCATCGGCGAGGGTCCGCTCGTCGCCGCCGTCGCCGGGAACGGCCAGCACGGCATCGTCGGGAGCCCCGGCCGGGCTTGCGCTGTGCAGCCGGTGGACGGCGGCCTTCAGCCGGTCGGGGTCGCGGCCGACCAGCACGACACGGGCGCCGACCGAACGCAGCAGGGTGCCCGCCGCCAGGCCGATTCCCGAGCTTCCGCCGACGAGGACGACAGTCGTACCGGAGAGGGCGCTCGGCAGCGGCGAGCGAACGGGGATGGGGGTCGGGACGGGAGTCGCAGTGCTCATGGGAGAGCCTTCCGTGAATAAACCATCTGGTTGTTTTACTCTTGTGTTCATACTGCTGCCTGGACAGGGAGCAGTCAACCGGATGGTTTAATTTGTTCATGGCCTATGACGCGGAAGACACCAGGCGGCGCATCTTCGCCGCCGCCGTCGCCGAGTTCGCCGAGCACGGTCTGGCGGGGGCCAGGGTCGACCGGATCGCCAAGGCCGCCAGGGCCAACAAGCAGGCCATCTACCTGTACTACGGCAGCAAGGAGAAGCTGTTCACCGCCATCCTGCGAGCCAAGCTGGAGGAGGTCCGGCTCTCCGTGTCCGTCGATCCCGACGCGATGGCCGAGGTGGTCGGGCAGCTCTTCGACTGGTACCAGGAGCACCCGGAGCTGATCAGGCTGCTGCTGTGGGAGGCGCTGGAGGCGGGCGACGAACCCGAGAGTGAGCAGGAGCGCCGGGACGGTTTCCGCGAGAAGGCTCGCCATCTCGTGGACGGAGGCGTGGCCCGTCATCTGCCCGAGGACGCCCGGGTCCGCGCTGCCCAGGACCTGCTGTTCACCATCATGGGGCTGATCGCGTGGAACTTCGCGGTGCCCAGGATGGCCCGCATGGCTCTGGACGAGGAGACCGACGAGGCCGCCTTCGCCCGCCGCCGCGAGACAGTGATCGAAGCCGCCCGCACACTCGCCGCCAACGCCGGACGCCCCCGGGGCGGGGTCTCGGAGTAAGGGCCGGAGCAAAGGGCGGGGCAGAGAGGCGCGCGGTCATGGCCGGCGGTCGGGTCGGCCGCGTTCCGTTACCGCCGCCACCGCCGTACCGGTCGGGACCTCAGCAGGCTGTCGGGCCGGACGCAGGGCGGTCACCAGCAGGGCTGCTCCGGAGAGTGCGATCAGCATGGTCCAGGCCGCGCTGACGTGCATGGCGTGGATGAACGCGTTGTCGGCAGCGTGTGCCAGGGCGGGCTGGTGGGTCGCGGCGGCGGCGTGACGGGCCTGTTCCGCGGAGACCTGCGCCTGGTCCCGTACCGGGCGGGGCTGATCGCGCAGCGAGGCTTCGATCCCGCGGCGATACACGATCGACATGATCGTGCCGCCTGCCGCGATCCCGAGCAGACTGCCGGTCTGCCGCACGGTGTTGATGACGGCTGATCCGGCGCCGGCCCGTTCCAACGGCAGGGTGCTCATCAGCCCTGCGGTCACCGGGCCGATCACCATGCCGATCGAGAGGCCCTGGATCAGATACGCGATCTCGTTCCGGGCGAGGGGGGGTGTGCAGCCCGAAGAACATGGTGGAGCCCATGGCCAGTCCTGCCGTGGCCAGCGCCGTCGCGGTGACGGGGCGCAGTGCCCAGCGACGGGACAGCCGGACGCCGAGCGGCGCTCCCCCGATGGCGCCGAGCGCGGTCGGGGAGAAGGCCAACCCGGCCTGGAGCGGCGAGAAGCCACGTGCGCCTTGCAGGTAGAAGGCGCCGTAGAAGCCGGCGGCGGTCATGGCGAAGAGCAGCAACCCGAGTGCCGCGTTGCCGCCGCCGAACATCCGCTGGGCGAGCAGCCGGGGGTCGAAGCTGGGCTGCCGGGTGCGCAGTTCGACGCGTACGAAGGCGGCCAGCGCGCCTGGCCGATGCCCGGATCGCCGTCGCCCGCCGTGAAGCCGAGCTGGAAGCCGCGTTCACGGCGGAGCAGCGAGGTGCGATCCGCGACTGGCTGGACGGCGTATCCGATGCCTGCCGCTGAGCCCCTGGCGCTTGAGCCCCTGGCCGAGACCCGGCCCGGCGTAGTGCCGCCGCGCTCTCGATTCGTCGCTTTTCCGTAGGGTTCTTCTTCGTTCCTCTTCGAGTCCTATTGATTTTCCGTCGGGGAATTGTGGCGCTGAGAGGCGTACTGAGAGTTGCGTTGAGGGACGTGCCGAGAGGCTGGGAAAGTTACTGTCGGGGACTTTCCGGAGCTTCGAGGAATGAAGCAGTGATGTCGGGGCACTCGATGCTTCGGAGGTTAAAAAAATGATTCCTGTTCTTCTTGTTCTTGTCCTTGCAGTGATCCTTTTCGGTGCTGGTTTCGCCGTCCAGGCCCTGTGGTGGATCGCCGCTGTCGTGCTGGTCGTGTGGCTGCTGGGATTCGTCATCCGTCCCGCGGCGAGCGGTGGAAAGCGCAGTCGCTGGTACCGGTGGTAGACGGCGCCCGCCGGACAGAGTGACGCGTTGGTTTCCTCGGCAGGGAATGTGTGAAGTGTCGCGCGGCGGGGCACCCGGTGTTCCGGAGATCATTTCGCCGCTATCGGTGAATGTTTTCCCGGACTTCTGGTCCGGGGTCGCAGTAATTCGAATGAGGGAGCAGTTATGTGAGTGACAGCATCCGGGGCAGCCCGAAGCCGCGGCCGCCCCAGGCTCACTGTGTCCCTTCACCGAAGCGGGGCGGCCAGACTTTTTCTGGCCGCCCCGCTTCGGGCTGTGACCGGCCTAACATCCGGCGGTAGCCGACAAAGGGTGCAAAGCAGGGTGCTACCCCCGGTACGACTTGCGTTCGGGGGGCGCACGCGTGGTGGGATGAGCCGATGCGACCCCCCACACGCATACCCCCGCATCCGCGTAATCCCTACGACGAACTGGCACAACTCCGCGATCCGGAGCCGGGCTTCGAGCCGTACGGCTACGACGAGCACGACCCCCTCGGGCTGGGGCTGAAGTCCGATGGCGACGAAGCCGACGGTTACGACGAAGCCGACGGTGTCGCCGGCGAGAGCCGTGACGACCCCGATGACCGCTGGTCGCCGCCCAACCACCGGGCCCGGCGCCGGTTCGCCGCCGTGTCCACCGTGGTGAAGGTCGCCGTCGCCGCCCTGGTCTGCACCGGATTCCTCTTCCTCGCCGACCGGTTCGCCGAGCTGTACGCGCAGAACAAGGCCGCCGAGAAGCTCCAGCAGTCGATGCACCTGGTGACCAGACCGGAGGTCGACATCCACGGCTTCCCGTTCCTCACCCAGGTTCTCGACAAGCACCTCGACCGGGTCGACGTGGCCGTCCCCGACGTCCCGGCCGACCGGGTCTCCCTCGCGGAGGTGCACGCCACCGCCAAGGACATCCGGATCAACGGAGACCTCCCCAGCTCCATCAAGGGCGCCGTGGTCGGCTCGATGGACGGCGACGTCTTCCTCTCGTTCGAGGACATGAACCGCGAGCTCGGCGCCTCCCAGGTCAAGTTCACCGACGAGGGGCACGACTCGATCAATGTCCACGGCGGCCTGCCCGTGGCGGGCACCGAGGTACGCGTCCAGGCCAAGGCACACGTCCAGCGGGACGGCGGCCGGGCGGTCTCCACGACGGTCGACCACATGCGGATCGAGGTGCCCGGCATCGCGACGTACACGCCCGGCAAGGACCGCGCGCACTCCGGGCTGCGGCTCGCCCCCGAGGCTGCCGCCCGGATCGCCCGCGAGGAGAGCCACATCAAGGCGCTGCTCTCCGTACCGTCCATCGTCCAGCGCATCGGCGTACCGCAGAAGCGCGTACAGCAGGCGTTGCAGAGCGACGACCAGCTGCACAAGCTGACCGGCACACCGCGCTTCGCCCACCAGCTGATGCAGGTCAACCTGGTCGACGAGGTCGTCGCCCACCCCTGGCTGCTGCAGAAGGCGGGCATCGACCCCAAGCTGATCGCCGCCGTGATGAGCCTTCGCCCGCCGGAGCTCTCCAGTCAGTTCTCGCTCTCCTTCAAGCTGCCCAAGGCGCCCGGCGACATCAGCCTGCGCCATGTGGTGGTGGAGAAGGACGGGATCAGGGCGGACCTGGCGGGCTCCGGCCTGCACTGGGGCAAGCAGCGCTGAGGACGGGCGGGGCCCCGGTCGCCCGATGGCGGAAGGACCGGGGCCCGGTGGGGTGACGTCCGGTGGCGCGGAGCCCGGTGGGGCGGGCGCCTCACGCCTCTGCTGAGGGCGGCGCGTCCGGCGGTGGTGTCGCGGCGCCCGGGATCCGGATGACCGCCTCGGTGCCGCCGCCCGGCGCGGGGTTGAGCTCGATGTCGCCGCCGGACTGCTGGACCGTACGGGCCACGATGGAGAGGCCGAGGCCCGAGCCGGGCAGGGAACGGGCCGACGAGGACCGCCAGAACCGCTCGAAGACGTACGGGAGGTCGTCGGCGGGGATGCCGGGGCCGTGGTCCCGTACCGTCAGCCGGCCCTCGCCCAGGGTGACTTCGATGGTCCCGCCGGGCGGGCTGAACTTCACCGCGTTGTCCAGCACATTGATCACGGCCCGCTCCAGCGCGGCCGGTTCGGCCTGTACGTACCAGGGCCCGAGGTCGGCGGTGAAGGTCAGCTCCGGGCCGCGTAGCACCGCCCGGTCCAGCGCCGACTGCGCGATGTCGTGCAGCGCGACGACGTTCAGGGTCTCCGGCGCATGGGTCGCCTCGTGGCGGGACAGCTCCTGCAAGTCGCCGATGAGCGCGGCCAGTTCGGTCATCTGCGCCTTGACCGAAGCCATCAGGGCCTTGCGGTCGTCGGGCGGGATGGGGCGGCCGGTCTCCTCGCTGCGGGCGAGCAGCTCGATGTTGGTACGGAGCGAGGTGAGCGGGGTGCGCAGCTCGTGCCCGGCGTCCGCGATGAGCTGCGCCTGACGGTCGCGGGATTCGCCGAGCGCGGCCGTCATCGAGTTGAAGGACCGGGAGAGCCGGGCGATCTCGTCCTCGCCCTCGACCGGGATCCGTACGGTGAGGTCCTCCGTACGGGCCACGTGCTCGACGGCCTCGGTCAGTTCGTCGACCGGTTTGAGCCCGGCCTGCGCGATCCACAGGCCCGCCGCGCCCGCCCCGATGACACCGACACCGGAGACAGCGAGAAGCAGCAGGGCCAGTTCGCTGAGGGTGCTGCGGGTGTCCGCCAGCGGGTAGGCGACCATCTGCACGATGTCCGGGTAGGGCACTCCGGGCTGGTAGAGCACGTGCGCCGTGAGGATGCGGACGGCGTGCCCGTCGGAGTCCGTGCCGTTGCGGTATCTGGGCAGCTTGGTGTTGCCGGCTTTCGCCAGGGAACGGTCGTCGGCGGTGACCTTGATGGTGCCCGCGCCACCGCGCACACAGATGGTGCCGTCCGACTGCACGAGCTGCGCGTAGTACGGGGAGGTCTGCTGGCCGAAGTTGCCGGGCGGCTCCGGTGCGCGGCAGTCGTTGAGGTTGTTGCGCAGGGTGGTGGGGGAGACGGTCTGGGTGTAGATCTGCCCGGCGAGCTTCGAGTCGATCTCGTCGTACAGCTTCCCCTGCACCAGGAACCAGCAGATCACCGAGACCACGGCCACCGCGAACGCCACCGCGGCCGCCGTCAGCATCGCCAGCCGGGAGCGCAGCGGAAGCCGCCGGAACCAGCGCACGGGCTGGGGGAAGCTCACTCGGCGCTCCCGGTCCGCAGCGCGTACCCCACGCCCCGCACCGTGTGGACCAGACGCGGTTCACCGCCGCCCTCCGTCTTGCGGCGGAGGTACATCACGTACACGTCCAGCGAGTTGGACGACGGCTCGAAGTCGAAGCCCCACACCGCCTTGAGGATCTGCTCGCGGGTGAGCACCTGGCGCGGGTGGGCCAGGAACATCTCAAGCAGCGTGAACTCGGTACGGGTCAGCTCC
Source organism: Streptomyces sp. NBC_00440 (assembly GCF_036014215.1). Taxonomy (NCBI): domain Bacteria; kingdom Bacillati; phylum Actinomycetota; class Actinomycetes; order Kitasatosporales; family Streptomycetaceae; genus Streptomyces; species Streptomyces sp. NBC_00440. The sequence continues at coordinate 3,785,078 of NZ_CP107921.1, read as the reverse complement.
ACCCGCCGCTCACCACGCGTCACTTCGCGCGTCGAGAGGTCCATCCGCAGGTCGGCGAAGGACAGCACGTTGTCGTCGGGGACCTCGCCCGCGGCCGCCGTGTACGAACTGCGCCGCAGCAGCGCGCGGATACGGGCGAACAGCTCGTCCAGTTCGAACGGCTTCACCAGGTAGTCGTCGGCGCCCGCGTCGAGTCCGGTGACCCGGTCGCCGACGGTGTCACGGGCGGTGAGCATCAGGATCGGGGTGGTCGACCCCGACGCCCGCAGCCTGCGGGCCGCGGTCAGGCCGTCCATGCGGGGCATCTGGATGTCGAGGACGATGAGATCCGGCGCGTACGGGGCCGCCTTCGTCAGCGCGTCCAGACCGTCGACGGCGACCTCCGTCCCGTACCCCTCGAAGGCGAGACTGCGGCGCAGCGCCTCGCGTACGGCGGGCTCGTCGTCGACGATCAGGATGCGCTGCTGGTCGTGGCCGTCCTCGGCGGGGCTCATCGGCTCTCTGTCCTCGTTTACTGGGGGGCGTCGGTCTTCGGCGTGGCGTCCCTCAGCCTCGCACGGCCGACCGTCGGCGGCGCGCGGCACGCCCCTTGGAGCGCGCGGGGGAGGGGGCGGAGGAGGCGGAGGCGCGCACCTCGGGGGCCCGTGCCGCTGCTTCCTGTCCGGTCTTCCCGCTCTGGTCGGTCTTTCCGGCCTGCTCGGTCTTTCCGGCCTGGTCTGCCTGGGACTGGGCCAGCGCGAGGGGGAGCCCCAGACCGGCGGGGTCCGCCCAGGAGATCGCGGTGAGCAGGGCGTGCCTGGCTCGGTTGATGGTGATGGTGACGGTGGCGGTGCCGTGCGGAGTTGCGGTCACGGGGTCCTCCTGGGTGGCGCCGGCGCGAGTGCTGCGCCGACTGGTGGTGCTGGGTGGTGCTGGCTCACGCGGGTCGCACTAGTTGCTGTTGCTGCCGCCCGCGCGCAGGTGGGCGAGGTCGGCCTTGACCGTGTTGATCGGGATGGCGAAGCCGAGGCCCACGCTCCCGGCGTCGCTCGAACTGTCGCTGCTCTGCGAACTGGCCGAGTACATCGCGGAGTTGATGCCGATGATCTCGCCGTCCATGTTGATCAGCGCACCGCCGGAGTTGCCGGGGTTGAGCGAGGCGTCGGTCTGGAGCGCCTTGTACGTGGTGGTGGAGTTGCCGGTGTCGCCGTTGAACTGCCGCCCACCGAACTGGAACGGCCAGTTCCCGTCGCCGCCGCCCTGCTGCCCGTAGCCCTGCCCCTGGCCGTCCTGGCCCTGGCCCTGGTCCTGGCTCTGCCCCTGGCCCTCTTCCTTGGCGACGGTGACATCGCGGTTCAGCGCCGAGATGATGCCGCTGGTGACGGTGCCGGTCAGGCCCTCGGGGGAGCCGATCGCCACGACCTGGTCGCCGACGGCGACGTTGGACGAGTCACCGAGCGAGGCGGGCTTGAGGCCGGACGCGCCCTGCACCTTGATGAGTGCCAGGTCCTTGCCGGGGTCGGTGCCGACCACCTTCGCCGTGTACGTCTTGCCGTCGCTCAGGGAGACCTTGACCGTGTCGGCACCCGAGATGACGTGGTTGTTGGTGACGATCTCACCGGCGGCGGTGACGATCACGCCGGCCCCGGTGGACTGACCTGCCGTGGAGGTCGCCTTGACCTCCACGATGCTCGGTGAGACGGCCTGGGCGACACCGGAGACCGTGCCCTTGCTCGACTGCGAGACGGTGGTGCCGCTGACGGTGCCCGCGGGGTTCGCGCCGTTGCTGCCGTTGTCCATCAGGGACTCGGCGAGCGCCGCCGAACCGCCGCCGACGACCGCGGCGATGATGGCGACGGCGGCGAGGAGAGCGATCGGCCGCTTGGCGCGCCTGGAGGTCACGTGGTCCGCCGGGGCGGCCGGAGCCGGCGGCGGCCAGGCCGCTGACGGCTGGTGTGCGGGCGGCGGCGGGAAGGACCGGGCCGCGTACGCATCGTCCTGCTGCGGGTTGGGGTACTGCTCCGGGTTCTCGGTCATGTCTCATAGCCTTGCCACCGACCATGAGAGTTTCCTGAGTGCCCGCTGAGAAGCCCGACAGAACCCCGTATGCCCGATATAAAGGCCCGACGGGCCTGTGCGCGGGCGGGGTTGGGTGTCAGGGCCGGGCGGTCAGGATCCGGCGTCAGGACCGGGTGTCAGGACCGCGCATCAGGACCGGGCGTCAGCCGCAGCCGCAGGACCTGCGCACGACGAGCGCCGACGGGAACTGCTTCAGCCGCTCCCGCCGCGACCCCGCGACCCGGAGCGCGTCGTCCAGTACGAGATCGACCGCGGAGCGCGCCATCGCCGGGCGGTCCGAGTACACCGTCGTCAGCGGCGGGTCCGTGAGGGCCGCTTCCTTGACGTCGTCGAAGCCGGCCACCGCCAGCTCGGTGGGCACGTCGATCCGCAGCTCACGGGCGGCCCGCAGGACACCGATCGCCTGGTCGTCGGTGGAGCAGAAGATCGCCGGGGGCCGGTCGGGGCCCGCCAGCAGCTTCAGCGCGACCTGGTACGCGTCGTAGCGGTTGTACGGGGCCTGGAAGAGCCGGCCGTCGACGGAGCGGCCGGACTCCTGCATCGCGCGCCGCCAGCCCTCGACGTGGTCGGCCACCGGGTCGCCGACGGAGGGCGTCGATTCGAGGCCGCCCAGGCAGGCCACGTACGCGTAGCCGTGCTCCAGGAGGTGGCGGGTGGCGAGCTGCGCGCCGCCGATGTCGTCCGTCACGACGGCGACGTCGTCGATGGCCTCGGGCCGCTCGTGCAGCAGCACCACGCGGGCGTCCCACGCCTCTATCTCCGCGGCGGCGCGCTCGCTCATGCCCTGGCTGACCAGGATCAGACCGGAGACCCGCATCCCGAGGAAGGCCCGCAGATAGTGGACCTCGCGCTCGTCGACGTAGTCGGAGTTGCCGACGAGCACCATTTTCCCGCGCTCGGATGCGGCCTGCTCGACGGCGTGCGCCATCTCCGCGAAGAAGGGCTGCCGGGCGTCCGGCACGATCATCCCTATGAGATCGGTGCGCCGTGAGGCCATGGCCTGCGCCACCCGGTCCGGCCGGTACCCCAGCTCTTTGATCGCGTTGACTACCCGCTCGCGCGTGGCCGGGGCGACCGGCCTCGGTCCGTTGTTGATGACATAGCTGACGACAGCGGTCGAAGTCCCCGCCAGTCGCGCCACATCGTCCCGCGTCACCTTGGCCACGCGCGGCAGTCTACGCGGATGGACCTGCCGTTGGACCTACCGTTTTACGGGCCGGACGGCAGCCTCCCGGGAGCCCGCCGTGTCCTCCGTCCGGGTCAGTGCCCCGGAGGCCTGTTCGGCGGCCTTGGCCTGGGCTTCTTCGGCCGCGCGCTCCACCTTCTCGGGGGTGACGAAGCGGTAGCCGACGTTACGTACGGTGCCGATCAGCGACTCGTGCTCGGGGCCGAGCTTGGCGCGCAGCCGCCTTACGTGGACGTCGACCGTGCGCGTACCGCCGAAGTAGTCGTACCCCCACACCTCCTGGAGCAGCTGGGCGCGGGTGAAGACCCGGCCCGGGTGCTGGGCGAGGTACTTGATCAGCTCGAATTCCTTGAAGGTCAGGTCCAGGACCCGGCCCTTGAGCTTCGCGCTGTACGTCGTCTCGTCGACCGAGAGGTCGCCGATCCGGATCTCGGTCGGGGAGTCGTCCGATGTGATCTGCTGGCGGCCGGTCGCGAGCCGCAGCCGCGCCTCGACCTCGGCCGGGCCCGCGGTGTCGAGCAGGACGTCGTCCACGCCCCAGTCGGCCGTGACGGCCGCGAGGCCGCCCTCGGTGACGACGAGGATCAGCGGACAGCCGGGTCCCGTGGAGTGGAGCAGCTGACAGAGACTGCGGACCTGGGGAAGGTCGCGGCGCCCGTCCACGAGGATCACATCGGCACCCGGGGTGTCGATGAGAGCCGGGCCTTCGGCGGGAGCGACCCGCACACTGTGCAGCAGAAGTCCGAGGGCGGGTAGCACCTCCGTCGACGGCTGGAGGGCGTTGGTCAGGAGCAGCAGAGAACTCATCGCGCTCCACCTGCCGTGGTCGTCATACGGTCGTGCATATATCGCTCGCCCATTACGTCGGTTCCTCCTCGGTCCCTGCGAGGACGTATGTGGCACTGCTTTTTTTCTGCGCATACCCCGCGCCCGGGGTTCGCTGCGCGGCTCCGGCGGGTTTCGTATACAACCCACCGAAAGCACAAAAGGACCTGGGGGCAACTTTGCCCAGGTCCTGATCCCACCAGAATAGCCCACATGAGTTCTGCGTCAGAAGAGCCTTTCCGGAATGCCTCTGTTCCCTTGGTCACTCCGGGCGACCTCAGGGTGATCCTTCGTACCCGGGACGGAGTACCGGTCGAGGCGCGGTACGAGCCGTGTGTGAAGGGTCCGGGCGACACGGCGATCGTGGTCGCGCACGGGTTCACGGGGTCGGTCGACCGGCCCGCGGTGCGGCGCGCCGCGGGGGTGTTCGCGCAGCGTGCGGCCGTGGTCACGTTCTCGTTCCGGGGGCACGGGCGGTCGGGCGGGCGCTCGACGGTGGGCGACAAGGAGGTGCTCGACCTGGCGGCGGCGGTCGAGTGGGCCCACAGCCTCGGGCACAGCCGGGTGGTGACGGTCGGCTTCTCGATGGGCGGCTCGGTGGTGCTGAGACATGCGGCGCTGCACGGGGACGGGGCGGGGGGTGCCGGGGGTGCCGGTGTTGACGGTGGTGCGGGTGGGGCTGCCGGTACCGGCTCTGCCGGGTCGCGTTCTGCCGAGTCCCGCTCTGCCGGGTCCGTGCAGGCGGTGGCCGCGGTGAGTTCTCCCGCGCGGTGGTACTACCGGGGGACGGCGCCGATGCGGCGGCTGCACTGGGTGGTCACGCGACCGCTGGGGAGGCTGGTGGGGCGGTTCGGGCTCCGGACCCGGATCCACACGGAGGAGTGGGACCCGGTACCGCTGTCACCGGTGGACGCGGTGCCGATGATCGCGCCTGCGCCGCTGCTGATCGTGCACGGGGACCGGGATCCCTACTTTCCGCTGGACCATCCGCGGATGCTGGCCGCGGCGGCCGGGGCGGGGGCCGCGGAGCTTTGGGTGGAGCCGGGGATGGGCCATGCGGAGAATGCGGCCGGGGACGAGTTGTTGGGGCGGGTGGGGGAGTGGCTGATGCGTCCGGAAGGGGCCTGACCCGGGCCGGTCTCAAGCGTTCAGGCAATCCCGTACTGCCTCGATGAGGCGGGTCGCGCGGGCGTCGCCATAACCGATCATTTTGGTGGAGACGTAGGCGAAACCCACCCCGAATTCGTCGTCCCCGAATGCGAACTGGCCGCCCGCACCGTCGTTGCCGAAGCTCCGGGGGCCGAGCAGGGGACGCGGGGCCGTCGAGTCGAGCAGGAAGCCCGAGCCCCAGCGCTGGCCCGTGTCGAAGCCCTGCCAGGTCGGGCCCGCCGACACCTCACGTACCGCGTCCGTGACCGTGGCGGGCGTCAGCAGGCGGGCCGAACCGTCCACTTCCGTCACCGCGGCCGCGTACAGCGCGGCCAGGCCGTTCGCCGAGGAGACCGCGCCGGCTCCGGGGATCTCGGCGCTCAGCAGCTCGGGGTCGTTCCAGCCGTGGGGCTCGTCCAGTCCGGGGAAGGCGAACGCCCCGTTCATGGTCACCATGCGCATGATCAGCGATCCGGACACGCTAGGCGGCTCGGTCGGCCGGTTCCAGCGAATTCGGGGCGGGCCGGGGCCGGGGGTGCGACGGGCAGCGGCGCGGTCGCCTCTCCGCACCCGGCATCATGGACCCGCGCGACGTAAACCAATGAGGAGTACCCATGCCCGCGGGAACCATCCGCTACTGGGCCGCCGCCAAGGCCGCCGCAGGCACAGCCGAGGAGCCGTACAGCGGCGCCACCCTGGCCGAAGCACTCGACGCGGCGCGCGAGCGGCACCCCGGTGAGCTGGCGCAGGTGCTGCGGCGATGCTCGTTCCTCGTCGACGGTGATCCCGTGGGGACCCGCGGCCATGAGACGGTACGGCTTGCCGAGGGCGGCACGGTCGAGGTGCTCCCGCCGTTCGCAGGAGGGTGACCCCCCACGATGAGTGATCAGCCATATCCGTACGGGCAGCAGCAGTCGCCGCAGCAGCCCGACCCGCGGTTCTACCAGGCCCAGAACGGGCACCAGGATCCGAACGGGCACCAGGATCCGCACCCGGATGATCCGTTCAACCAGACCTGGAACGGGCAGACCTGGGACACCCAGTTCCAGCCGGTGCAGACGCCGGTGCGGCCGGACCCGGCGCAGCAGCCGCCGACACAGGACCCGTACGCGCAGCAGCAGGCCCCGTACCAGGAGGCTCCGTACCAGCAGGCTTCGCAGGACCCGTACGCCCAGCAGCAGGCTCCGTACCAGGAAGCCCCGTACCAGCAGGCCCCGCAGGACCCGTACGTGCAGCAGCCTCCGTACCAGCAGAACCAGCCGTATCAGCAGAACCAGCCGTACCAGCAGAGCCCGGCTCCCCAGCAGCCCTACGCTTCCCCGCAGAGCCCGGCGCCCCAGCAGCACGACCCGCGGCAGCCTTACACCGGGCCCGAATCCACCTACCTTCCGCCCGCGTCGCTCCCCCTTCCGCCGGAGACGCCCGCCCCCGCTCCGTACGCCGCGCGGCCCGCGCCCGCGCCCGCCGCCGCTGAGGCGCCCGCCGCGGCGTCGCCCGCCGACGGCCCCGCGTACAGCGCCCCCAGCACCGTCGGACAGGCGCGGATCACCGACGCGCAGCGGGCCCGCGCCGAGGGGCGGTCGCCGATCATCCCTCCGGGCATGCAGCCCGCCGTGCTCACGGCCGGGCTCGGGATCGTGCTCGCTGCCGCCGCGTTCGGCGGGCGGTACGCCGTGGTCGTGCCGCTGCTGGTGCTCCAGGCGGTAACCGCCGCCGGCTGGTTCCGGCTGAACGGCATGTGGCCCGCCCGGCAGGGCATCGCGCTCGCCTTCCTCGGCGGTGTTGTCGCGGACATCGCGCTGCTCGTCGCGGGCGCCGGCCACGGGCCCGCCGCGATCATCGGCACGCTCGGCGTCTGGGTGCTGCTCACGCTCGTGCTCCAGCTGCGCAGCCACGCACCGGCCGACGAACGGATGGCCGGACTGATGGCCACCATCGCCTCCTCCGCGCTCACCATCGTCGCGACGGGCATCCTCGCGGCGTCGACGGACGCGGTGACGGTCGGCTGTACGGCCGTGGCGGTCGCGGCCGTCGTCCGCGCACTCCCGCTGCCGGGCCCCGCCGGGCTCGTCGGCGCCCTGGTCGCGGCGGCGGCCGCCGGAGCCCTGGCGGGCACTGTCACCGGACTCGGGATGCAGGGCGCGCTGCTCGGGCTCGCAGGCGGCGGCTGCGCCCTGATCGGGCTGCGCGTCGCGAGCTACGACTACCCGTCCCGGTTCGTGCACATGACGGCCGGAGTGGCCCTGCCGCTCTCCGCCGCCGCACCGGCGATCTACCTCATCGGCCGACTCGTCGGCTGATCACCCCGTTAGGGCCTTTCGTTTGGATCATGCCGGGCTCGCGGGGTCTGGCACGCTCATCTGCGGCGTTGTCGTCAATCAACAACGCTCCGCGTTGCCTCAATCCTCCGCCTTGCAGCTGCACGCACCAGACCCCGCTCCCTGATCCGGCCTGATCCAAACGAAAGGCCCTAGGCTCGGGTCCGTGCCACCGGCACGGATCAGGACTCGGGTACGAGCAGAGGGACGACCGGCCATGCGAGCACTGCGGACACTGCTCATCGTCGTCGTGGTACTGGGCGGCCTCTTCGTCCTCGCCGACCGGATCGCGGTGCATGTCGCGGACAACAAGGCGGCGGACCGAATACGCAGCAGCGAGAGCCTCTCGGCCTCCCCCGACGTCGACATCAAGGGCTTCCCGTTCCTGACCCAGGTCCTCGACAAGAAGCTCGGCCGGGTCGACGTCACGCTCAAGGGCGTCGACGCGAAAGCGTCCGGCCGCCACCTGCGGATCAGTGAAGTCCGGGCCGAACTGCACGACGTCACGGTCTCCAGCAACTTCAGCAGCGCGGTGGCCGCGCGCGCCAGCGGCAGCGCGCACATCTCGTACGGGGACCTCACCAAGGCCTCCGAATCCGGCGCCAAGGTCGCGTACGCGGGGAACGGCAAGGTCAAGGTCACCGGCTCGGTGGCCGTTCTGGGGCGCACGGTCAGCCGCAGCGTGATCTCGACGGTGACCATGGTGGGGACGGACCGGATCAAGGTGCACGCGGACGTGGTGCCCGGCGAGGGCATCCCCGGCCTGGAGGGTCTGGTCCGGCAGCAGACCGACTTCGACAGCGCGGTCGGCGGGCTGCCCGCCGGGCTGAAGCTCAGCGAGGTGCGGGCCACGGCGGACGGCGTCGACATCGGCGTCACGGGTACGAACGTCGCGCTGGCCGGGCAGTAGGAGGGGCGGCGGCAGCACGGGGCCGGCGGAGAGCCCCACAGTGACCGGATGGTGAGACGGGGGAGTCCGGTCCTCAGATGGTGGGCAAGTACGGCACCGTGGGGATCCCGGGCCGTACGCGCGCCATTGGCACATTGTCTCGCATCGCGGACGATCGCGTCTCAGTGTGCGATACGGCGGTGACATCTCCGCCCGTACTTCCCTACGATCGACCGTATGAAGCAGCAGGCGGATCTCACGAAGCGGCGGGCAGTCGACCTGTGCCGTGTCTCCGCCATGCTCTGTCGCGCCTTCTGAGCGGGAGCTCCGACTCCCGTATCCCCCGGGTCCCCCGACCGTCTGTCGGGGCTGCCCCCCGCGGTGCCGGATGCGCTCTGTCTCCCGGCCTCCGTGGATCCGTACGCCGACACCATCGCACCATCCCGCCGCACGTCCCCGGGCTCCGCAGGAGCAGGGGATTCCCCATCCCCGGAGGAGATTCCGCATGAGCCGCAGCGACGTTCTGGTAGACGCAGACTGGGTCGAGGCCCACATCGACGACCCGCAGGTCGCCATCGTCGAGGTGGACGAGGACACCTCTGCGTACGAGAAGAACCACATCAGGAACGCGATCCGGATCGACTGGACCAAGGACCTCCAGGACCCGGTCCGCCGTGACTTCATCGACCAGGCCGGCTTCGAGAAGCTGCTGTCCGAGAAGGGCATCGGCAACGACACGACCGTCGTGCTCTACGGCGGCAACAACAACTGGTTCGCCTCGTACGCCTTCTGGTACTTCAAGCTGTACGGCCACAGCGACGTCCGGCTGCTCGACGGCGGCCGCAAGAAGTGGGAGCTCGACTCCCGCGACCTGGTCGACGCCGTGCCGTCCCGCCCGGCCACCACGTACAAGGCCAAGCCGCAGGACGAGTCGATCCGCGCCTACCGCGACGACGTGGTGGCCGCGATCAACAGCAAGAACCTGGTCGACGTCCGGTCGCCCGACGAGTTCAGCGGCAAGCTGCTCGCCCCGGCGCACCTCCCGCAGGAGCAGTCGCAGCGCCCCGGCCACGTGCCGAGCGCCCGCAACATCCCGTGGTCGAAGAACGCCAACGACGACGGCACCTTCAAGTCGGACGACGAGCTCAAGGCCCTCTACGAGGACGAGCAGGTCGACCTTGCCAAGGACACCATCGCGTACTGCCGCATCGGTGAGCGCTCCGCGCTGACCTGGTTCGTGCTGCACGAGCTGCTCGGCCAGGAGAACGTCAAGAACTACGACGGCTCGTGGACCGAGTACGGCTCCCTCGTGGGTGTGCCGATCGAGCTCGGCGCCAACAAGTAGTACCGACCTTCACCAACCTCTCAGGCCCCTCAGGAGAACAGCATGTGCGGAGCGAAGGCCGGCGGCCCGGACGCCTCGACGATCAAGCCCGGTGAGACCACGATCCAGGGCAGCGTGACCCGTGACGGCGAGCCCGTCACCGGTTATGTGCGCCTGCTGGACTCGACCGGCGAGTTCACCGCCGAGGTCCCGACCTCGGCCACCGGACAGTTCCGCTTCTACGCGGCCGAGGGCACGTGGACGCTGCGCGCCCTCGTCCCGGGCGGCACGGCAGACCGTACGGTCGTCGCGCAGACCGGCGGCCTCGCGGAGATCGCGATCGCTGTCTGACCGAGCAGGATCCGAGCAGGACCTGATCTGGCCGGAGGGCCGCACCCCAGGGGGTTGGACGCCACTTGGACCGGGTGCGGCCCTCCGCGCCGTCCGGGGCAGGCGAGGGCCGGAAATTTGCCGAGCGCCTTCCGGGGGCGACGAGTTGCCGATCGGTCTTACGCTGGATGCATGTACTCGCGACGTCGGCGCGGCTATTTTCTGTTGATGGGCGGCTGTCTGCTGCTCTTCGTCTCAGCCTGGGCTTTCGTGCGTCTCTGGTCGGTGCCTGCCGCCATCGCCATGTGTTTCGTCGCGATGGTCATCCCGCCGGTCGCGGCGATCGTCGGCAACCGGCGCGGTCCCGATGACCGCTGGTGGGACGAGCCGCCGCCCGACAGCGGGTCCGCCGACAGGCCGACGGGCAAGTCCACGGACAGGCCGACGGCCAAGCGCACGGACAAGCGCTCGGACCTGCCGCCTTCGGGGGACCGTACGTCCGACGAGTGGTGGGACGAGCTGGACGGGAAGAAGCGACGCCGGTAGGCGGGGCGGCGCACCCGGCAGTTGCCGGTCGTTCCAGACCTCAGTAGACGAGCGCCTGGACGCCGTCGGCCATCGCTTCCTGTACGAAGAGCTGGGCGCCCGCGATCCGTACGCCCTCCAGTACGTCCTGCTCCGTGATGTCGCGGCGGGCCGCGCACTGCGTGCAGACGGTGATCTGTCCGCCCGCCCTGATCGAGTCGATCAGATCCGGCAGCGGCGCCGCGTGCGGCAGCTCGAACTCGGCGGCCCGGCCCGGCAGGGCGAACCACGACGACTCACCGGTGAGCCAGAGCGAGACCTCCACCCCGCTGGCCACGGCGACCGCGGCCACGGTGAACGCCTGGGAGCACCGCTCGGGGGCGTCGGATCCCGCAGTCACCTTGATCACTAGCTTCTTCTGGGCCATGGCGGAACTCTAATCGTCGGCCGCCGCCGCACCTCGCAGAGAGGGCTCGGCCCCCACCCATTAGGCTGGGGCCCGGCCCTTCCTGCTTTTCACGTTCACGCGGCCGCCGTCGTCCGTGCAGTCGCTCATACAAGGAGCACCTCGTGCTTGACGCCATTTTCATCGCTCTGCTGATCCTGGTCTGCGTCGGCGTCATCGCCTTCGCCGGTCTTTCGGTGAAGAAGCTCTACCAGGGCCAGCGCTGACCGCTCGGCAACTGGCAGCCGGTAGCCCGAACCCCTCTCACAGATCGTCTGAGCCCTCATGATCGAGATTCCGTCGGACCTCCATCCGAGCCTCGTCCCGCTGGTCTTCCTCCTCGGTAAGTGGACCGGGGCCGGTGTCGCGGACTTCCCCGGTGAGGAGAAGTGCAACTTCGGCCAGGAGGTCGCCTTCACCCACGACGGCCGCGACTTCCTTGAGTACACCTCGCACACCTGGGTGCTGGACTCCGAGGGCGCGAAGGTCAGGCCGCTGGAGACCGAGTCCGGGTACTGGCGCGTGGACGAGCACCGCAAGGTCGAGGTCGTGATGGTGCGCGACCAGGGCGTCGTCGAGATCTGGTACGGCGAGCTCGCCGACCAGAAGCCGCAGATCGACCTGGTGACCGACGCGGTCGCGCGGACCGCGGCGTCCGGCCCGTACAGCGGCGGGAAGCGGCTCTACGGCTATGTGAACAGCGACCTGATGTGGGTGGGCGAGAAGGCCACGCCCGAGGTCGAGCTGCGGCCCTACATGTCCGCGCATCTGAAGAAGTCCGTCGACCCCAGCGAGTGGGCGAAGGATCTGAAGGACCTTCCTGACGACGGAATCGCCTTCTTCAAGTAGGCCGCTCCTACACTGGAGGCGTGGTGACCACTGACTGGCAGAGCGACCTCCGCAGCCGCGGGTACCGGCTGACCCCGCAGCGACAGCTCGTGCTGGAGGCCGTGGACGCGCTGGAGCACGCGACGCCCGACGACATCCTCACCGAGGTGCGGAAGACGGCGGGCGGCGTGAACATCTCCACGGTCTACCGCACCCTGGAGCTGCTTGAGGAGCTGGGCCTGGTGAGCCATGCCCATCTCGGGCACGGTGCTCCCACGTACCACCTCGCCGACCGGCACCACCACATCCATCTGGTCTGCCGGGACTGTACGGACGTCATCGAGGCCGACATCAGTGTGGCCGCGGACTTCACCGGGCAGCTCCGCGAGTCGTTCGGCTTCGAGACGGACATGAAGCACTTCGCCATCTTCGGGCGGTGCCGGAAGTGCGCGGCCAAGGCCGCCGAGGAGCAGCCCCAGGGGCAGGCCGAGGCTCAGGCCCCTGCTTCCGGCGGCGGTTCGTAGCCTTGCGGCGGGCGGTCGTACGCTTGCGGACATGAAGAGCCCGCTGTTGTCACTGCCCGGTGCCGTCCCCGCCGAAGGCCGGGACGAAGGTGTCGCCGCCCACTACGGAGACCTGTTCCGCGAACAGCGTGCGCTGTCGGACGGTACCGGCCTCGTGGACCTCTCCCACCGCGGCGTCATCACGGTCACCGGCCCCGACCGGCTGAGCTGGCTGCATCTGCTGCTCACCCAGCACGTCAGCGAGCTGCCGCAGGGCGTGGCCACCGAGGCGCTCATCCTCTCGGCCAACGGCCACATCGAGCACGCCCTCTACCTCGTGGACGACGGCGAGACGGTGTGGGCGCATGTCGAGCCGGGCACGCAGCAGGAGCTGATCGCGTACCTGGAGAGCATGAAGTTCTACTACCGGGCCGAGATCGCCGACCGCACTGAGGACATCGCGGTCGTGCATCTGCCGGCCGGTTCGATCGCCGGGGTGCCGGACGGCGTGGTCGTACGGGAGACGGCGCACGGCCGTGATCTCTTCCTGCCCCGGGAGCAGCTGGAGGCGTATGCGGCCGAGCACGGTCCGGTCGCCGGGCTCCTCGCGTACGAGGCGCTGCGCATCGAGGCGCACCGGCCGCGGGTCGGTCTGGAGACCGACCACCGGACCATCCCGCACGAGCTGGGATGGATCGGCACCGCGGTCCATCTGGAGAAGGGCTGCTACCGGGGCCAGGAGACGGTCGCCCGTGTCCACAACCTGGGGAAGCCGCCGCGCCGGCTGGTCTTCCTGCATCTGGACGGCAGCGAGGTGCTGCTGCCGGGGCACGGTACGCCGGTCCGGCTCGCATCGGACGGCGCCGAGGGCCGCCAGCTGGGCTTCGTCACCTCGTCGGCCCGCCACCACGAACTGGGACCGATCGCGCTGGCACTGGTGAAGCGCAATGTGCCGGTGGACGCGGAGCTGCTGGCAGGGGACACCGCGGCCGCCCAGGAAGTCGTCGTGGAGCCGTAGAGCCGTGGCGCCATAGGGTTCCTGGCGGCCGGGCTCAGATCTCCAGCAGGACCGTGAACGGGCCGTCGTTCGTCAGCGAGACCCGCATGCTCGCGCCGAACCGGCCCGTCCCGACCGTCGCGCCCAGGGCGCGCAGCTGGTTCACCACCTCGTCCACGAGCGGCTCGGCCACCTCGCCGGGGGCGGCCCCGTTCCAGGTGGGGCGGCGGCCCTTCCGGGCGTCTCCGTAGAGGGTGAACTGTGAAATCACCAGCAAAGGTGCATTCACGTCCGAGCACGACTTTTCGCCCGACAGGATCCGCAGCGACCAGACCTTTCGGGCTAGTTGCGCCGCTTTTTCCGCAGTGTCCTCATGAGTGACCCCCACAAGGACGCACAGACCCTCCCCGGAGATCTCACCCACGGTCTCACCAGCCACGACGACGCTCGCGCCGTCCACCCTCTGCACCACTGCACGCATACGGTCCAACCTATCCGGGGCCGAACGGGCGCGGAGAGCCAGCAGCGGCACCATCCGGAGTGGCACCATGCACGAGAGGCGGTGCACCGCACCGGTCGAGGGGACGGAATACGCATATGAGTACATCTGGCGCCGGGCAGTCGCCCGGTCCCGTGTCCATGACCCGGATCAGCTCCGTGCCACGAGCACCCGCGCAGCGCGCGGGCGCCGCGCTCCCGGCGGCCACCGAGCACGACATCGGCGGGCTGCGCCTGCCCGAACTGCGCACGCTGCGCAGGGACGCCCAGCGGGACGAGGCCGACCTCAGCTACGTACGCCGGATGCTGCACGGGCGGATCGACATCCTCCGCGCCGAGCTGTCCCGGCGTACGGGACCGGAGTCCCCGGTCGTCGAGCGGCTCTCCGAGATCCTGGCCGACGTGCCGTCCTCGCACCGCTCGTCGGCCCGCCATGTGACGCTCTCGACGCCGCGCAGCGCGGAGAACAGCAAGCTGGCCGCCGACATGCTCGCCGAGGTGGAACTCTCCGACCTCTGCGCCCGTACGGACGAAGAGCTGCACACCGGAATGGGCCGCCTCGTCCGCTACGAACAGCAGGTATCCAGCCGCCGACAGCACCTCCAGCGGACCGCCGACGATTGCAGCGCGGAGATCGCCCGCAGGTACCGTGAGGGCGAAGCGCAAGTAGACGACCTGCTCACCTGAGGCGATCCTTCCGGTGAGCGGGCCCCGTTCCCGGAAGGCCGACGATGACCGCCAGCACCACCGCCCCTGTATCTCCGGTCCTCGCCGAGGTCGTGCGCTCCGGCTTCGTGGAGGGCCGGCACCGGGGCTCGCTGGTGGTGCTCGCGGCCGACGGGAGCGTCGATTACGCGCTCGGTGACCCGTCGCTGCCCGTCTTCCCGCGCTCCAGCAACAAGCCGATGCAGGCGGCCGCCATTCTGCGGGCCGGCCTCGACCTCTCCGGTGAGCGGCTGGCACTGGCCTCGGCGAGCCACTCGGGCGAGGAGTTCCAGCGGGCGCTGGTGCGCACGATGCTCAGTGAGTACGGGCTCCAGGAGAGCGATCTCCAGTGCCCGGCCGATCTCCCGCTGGACCCGGTCGAGGCCGAGGGGTATCTCGCCGCGGGCCACGGGCGTGAGCGGGTCACCATGAACTGCTCGGGCAAGCACACCGCGATGCTGGCCGTCTGCGCGCTGAACGGCTGGCCCACCGACTCCTACCTCGACCCCTCCCACCCGCTCCAGCGGCTGGTGCTGACGGTGATCGAGGAGGCGGCGGGCGAGCGGGTGGCGTCGGTCGGTACGGACGGGTGCGGGGCGCCGCTGATGGCGATCAGCCTGGTGGGCCTGGCCCGTGCGTTCCGTACGTTCGTGCTGGCCCCCGAGGGGTCGCCGGAGCGCCGGGTCGCGGACGCGATGCGCGCCCACCCCGAGTACGTCGCGGGGACCCGCAGGCCCGACACATGGGTGATGCGGGCGCTGCCGGGCACGCTCTCCAAGATGGGCGCCGAGGCGGTCCAGGCGCTGGCGCTCCCCGACGGCCGGGCGCTCGCCTTCAAGGTCGACGACGGTGCGACCCGGGTGCTCGGTCCTGTGCTGGCGCGGACCCTGGAACGGATGGGCGTGGAGAGCCCGGTGCTGGCCAGGCTGGCGGACGCGCCGCTGCTCGGTGGCGCCGCGAAGGTCGGCGAAATCCGCGCGGCGGTCTGAAAGCGCCGGTCTGAAAGCGCCGGTCCGGAAAGGCTGTTCCGGAAAGTGGCTGTTCCGGAAGGGCCATTCCGGAAGCGGCAGTCCTGAGGCGGCGGTCCGGCGGCGGCAGTCCGGTGGCGGTTTCACAGGCTCCGGTCCGAAATTCGCGCGACAGTCCGAGGAGGGGTGCTTACCGTGGCCACCATGGCAGTTGACGTCCGTACGATCTCCGATTCCGAGTACCCCGACTGGCTCCGCGCCTGTCACACCGGCTTCCTCCAGCCGCCGTCGGCCTCCGACGAGGAGGTGCGCAGCCGCCTCCCGCACACGGATCTGGCCCGCACCCGGGGCGCGTTCGACGGCGGGCGCTGTGTGGCGACCTTCCGGTCCTTCGCGCAGGAGATCACCGTCGTCGGCGGAGCCTCGCTCCCGTCCGACGCGGTCACCCACGTCACGGTCACCCCGACGCACCGCAGGCGCGGTCTGCTCAGCCGGATGATGGCGGTGGATCTGGCGGCGGCGAAGGAGCGCGGCGAAGTGCTGGCCACGCTGATCGCCGCCGAGTACCCGATCTACGGCCGGTTCGGCTTCGGCCCGGCGACCTGGGCCACCGACTGGACGGTCGACGTGCCGCGCGCCGGACTCGACCCGCGCTGGGCCCGCCCGGAGTGTGGCGGCCGGATCGATCTGGTCGACGGTGCGGACGTACGGAAGCTCGGCCCCGAACTGCACGCCCGTTTCCGGAAGTCGCAGCCCGGCGCGGTCAGCAGGAACGAACGCTGGTGGGCCCTGCAGACGGGCCTCGACCAGGTGCCGGGCCGGCCGTGGACCGAGCCCTTCTACGCGGTGTACCGCTCGCCCCGGGGCGAGATCGACGGCCTCCTCGCGTACAAGGCCGACGACCACTGGGGCCCCGCCAAGCAGCCGCTCAACACCGCGACGGTGGAAGATCTGATCGCCGTGTCCCCGGCCGCCGAGCGCGCCCTGTGGCACTTCCTCTGCTCGGTCGACTGGGTCACTACGGTGAATGCCGGGCACCGGGGTCCGGACGATCTGCTGTCGTCGCTGCTGCCCGACCCGCGCGCGGCCAGGCTCACCCAGCACGCGGACTTCCTGTGGATCCGGCTGCTCGATGTCGTACGGGCGCTGGAGGCCCGTACGTACGAGGCGTCCGGCACCCTGGTCCTGGAGGTCACGGACCACGACGGGCTCTCGGCGGGCCGCTACCGGCTGGACGCCTCGCCCGACGGTGCGACCTGCGCGCCGACCTCCGAAGCGGCCGATGTCACGCTGGACGCGGGGGAGTTGGCGGCGCTGTATCTGGGTGAGGCCTCGGCGGTCCGGCTCGCCGCGCTGGGCCGGATCTCGGAGGAGACGGCTGGTGCGGTCGCCGTCACCGAGGCGCTGTTCCGTACGGCCGTCCGGCCGTGGTGCCCGGACGGCTTCTAGGACGAACCGGCCCAGGGGGTCCCGTTCGGCCTCAGCCGATCAGGGCTTTGACCTGGACGAACAGCATGAAGGCGCCCAGGCAGCTGCACGGGACGCTGCCTGCTTTCACGCCGACGGTGAGCATGCCGAATCCGACGAGACCTGCGATTCCGAACGCGGACTGAACGGTCTGCTCGATGACGAATCCGAGTCCTGCGACCAGGAGAGCTGCGGTAGGCATGGGGTTCCCTCCTTCGGGATGGTGGGGGAGCACCAGTTGCCTGCACACCGTTGTATCGGCTCGTGCCCCGTGGAGTGGTTCTCCGTGGAGAGGTTCTTGCAGTCAAGTACCAGACAAGTTGGCCTGGTTGGCCTGACGGTGGTATGCCCGCTGGTTACATGTCCGTAAACTTGTCTGGCGACTGGCCTGGTTGGTTGGCCGGAAAAGTGACCCTGCCTGTTGGGTCCTGTCTGTTTGGTCCTGTCAATTACGCCGAGGTGCCCGGTAGTTGTACGGTGGTGCGGTGGCCCCACGTGACGCAGGCAGCACAGACAGCAGGAAGTTCCAGGTCATCGCGGACGACCTGCGGACCGAGATCGCCGACGGCGTCCACCGGGTGGGCCGCCAACTGCCCTCGCAGCGCGAACTCCAGGCCACCTATGGCGTTTCGCGCGAGACCGTCGGCCGGGCACTCGAAGTACTCAGGGCCGAGGGGCTGATCTCGTCCAGCCGGGGCCGCCCCGCGACCGTGACCGAGGGCCACGGTGTGGCGGCCGCCGCGCACCCCGTACCGTCCGCGCAGCCCGCGCAGGTCACTCTCCAGCCCAGGCTGCGGGCCGCCTTCGAGGCCGAGGAGATCACGATGGACGTGCTCTCGCTGACGTCGGAGACGATGGCCCAGCACCTCGGCGCACAGGTCGCCCGGATCAGCGACGGCGAGATCGGGCCGCAGAGCATCGCACTGCGGCTGATGCTCCCCGACATCACCGGGATACGGCTCGCCTTCCCGCGGGGGGTCGAGGACCCCGATGACGACCGGCCGCGCAAGCGCCACCGCGACATGGTGATCAACCACGCCAGGTCGCTGCGCCACTCGCTGCTGCGACTGCGCCACCAGGGACTGGTCCCCGAGGTCTCGGTGCAGATCCGGACCGTGCCCTTCACCCCGCCGCTGAAGTTGTACCTGCTGAACAAGGACCAGCTGCTGGAGGGCTACTACACCCTGGAGCAGTGGACACCTGAGCCCATCGACGGCGTGGAGGTCACCATCCTCGACTCGCTCGGTGTGGGCGCGACGCTCTTCCCGTACACCAAGCCCGGACAGGCACTGAAGGTGGAAGCGGCGCAGAAATTCTTCGACTCCTACTGGGACCAGCTGGCCCAAGATGCGGATTTCGGCGACTGACGTGCTGCCCTCCTCCGATGCCACCTCCACTTCCACCTCCACCCCTGTCCACGCCCTCACCCCCGCCGCCGGGCTGCGGGCGCTGCTCTCCCGTGCCTCGCTGGTCCTCTGGGACTTCGACGGGCCGGTCTGCGGGCTGTTCGCCGGGCTGCGCGCCCCGGCGATCGCCGCCGAACTGCGTGCCATGGCCGCCGTGCGACTGCCGCACTGGTCGGAACCGGACGAGCCGCACGATCCCCTCGCGGTGCTCCGGCGTGCGCACGACGCCTTCCCCAGCGACCCGGACGGACTGGTCTCCGCCCTGCGCAAGCGGCTGGAGGAGCTGGAGACGGAGGCGGCGGCCACCGCGGAGCCCACGCCCGGCGCGTTCGACCTGATGGAAGCGCTGCTGACGGCCGGCAAGCAACTGGTCATCGCGACCAACAACAGCGAGGCCGCCGCCCGCGCTTATCTCGAACTGCACGGAATCGAGAAGTACTTCGGCGCGGTCGTGGGGCGGCACGACGATCCGCGGCTGATGAAACCGCATCCGTACTGCCTGGAACGGCTGCTCGCGGAGACCGGTACGGCAGCCGCTGACGGGCTGATGATCGGGGACTCGCCGGCTGACGCTCGCGCGGCCACCTCGATCGGCGTTCCGTTCGTGGGGTACGGCACCGGGTCCGTGAAGCTGCTGCGGCTCAGGGGCGCGGGCGCGGAGTACTTCGTGGCGGACCTGGCCGCCATGACGGAGGCGGTCGGGGGCTGACCCGCCCCGGCGCAGCCGGCCCGAGGGGCGGGCGCGCTGCACGGCCGGCGACTGAACTCCGGCTCGGGCAAACGGAATTGCTACGCAGGAGGCATATGCCGGTACTCCTGTCGATCCCCCCTGGGCGGGACGGCGCTTCCAGCCGAAATGCTTCCGGCGGAGCCACTCCCGACCTCACCCCACAAGCAGGCAGGGATCAAAACATCGATTTACTGGCTTGTTAGGTATTAAGACAAGCATTCACCCCCTTTGAAGGTCCGTCCCGGCCCGGATGATTGCACCCAACACAGGCTCTACGGAGGGTGGTTCGGCATGGCGGATTGGGTGAAGGTGGCGGGCAGTCTCACTGCCATCTCAGCGGGGTCCAGGACGACGGTGTGGGGCGTGAACGGGGCGAGCGCCATCTACCGGTACACCAACTACGACGCCAACCCCTGGATCAACATCCCCGGGGGCCTGAGTGACATCGGCGCGGGCGCCGACGGCACCGTGTGGGGCGTCAACAGCGGCAACCAGATCTACCGGTACACCGGCGATCAGAACGACCCGGGCCCGTGGAAGGGCATCTCCGGCAGCCTGGTCCGCATCGACGCGGGCTCCCGGACGAACGTGTGGGGAGTGGACTCCGCCAGTGCCATCTACCGGTACACGAACCACGACGCCAACCCGTGGATCAAGATCCCGGGGGCGCTGAGCGACATCGGAGCGGGCGCGGACGGCACGGTGTGGGGAGTGAACGGCGGGAACCAGGTCTTCCGGTACACCGGGGACCAGGACGGCTCGAACCCGTGGAAGAGCGTCAACGGCAGTCTCAAGCGCATCGCGGTGGGCTCCCGGACCAATGTGTGGGGTGTCGATCCCGCCGGCAGCATCTACCGGTACACCAACAACGACGCCAGCGGCGGCAACCCGTGGATCAAGATCCCCGGCACTGCCACCGACATCGCCGCGGGCGCCGACGGCACCGTGTGGCACATCAACAGCGGCAACGAGATCTACCGGTACACCGGCGACCAGCCGAGCTGACCCCCACCCTGTGATCCCTGCGGGCCCCGGCCGGGAGGCCGGGGCCCGCAGTTGGTACAACTCCCTTTCATCCCGAGGGGTTTGAGGCCATCAGTACCCTTGGGTATGAAGGTGGGCAGCGGCCAGGGACGGCCCGCCGGCGAGCTTCCGGTCACGAGAGCGCAGGAGCCGCATGCCTGATGTAGCCCGCGGCGCCTCCGGCCGCACGGCCGACAGCTGGGACCTGCTGTACCGAGCCGCCGGTGAGGGGGAACCCCTCAGCGGCTACTACCACCGGAACTACCGCGTGGGGCTGCCACCCGACCTCGCCGCCGCGGTGTCGCTCCCCGCCGGTACGCCCGTGAAGGTGCGCGCGCCCATCCCCGAAGCGGTGCAGTTCAATCTGCGGATCTGGCCGGAGGGTGAACTGCTCCGTGCCATCGCGGGACGGGTGGACGGCAGCCCGCGGGTGCTCGCCGACCGGCCGGGCTTCACCGTGCACTCCTTCGCGCAGGGCGTGCCGCTCTCCGGCCGGTACGGGGCCGGCCGCCGCCCCGGGCGCGGCTACACGGCGCGACTGGAGGCGCTCTTCCGGCAGACGGCCGCAGTCCCGTCCCACGCGCTGCCGCCGCTTCCCGGCGGCTGGCCGGCGGACGGGGACTGCGGCGGGTTCCTGCGTACGCTCGTCGACTTCACCGAGTCCGAGGTCAAGGGCCGCAGCAGCCGGGCCCACCAGGAGCTGTTCGCCGCGCTCGGAGTGGGGGACGGCGCGCTCGGGAGGCTGCGGGAGCGGGCGGCGGGACTGGGCGAGCGGCCGTTCACGCTGCTGCACACGGACTCCCACGCCGGGAATCTGATCGTGGGCCCGGACGGAGAACTCTCCCTGATCGACTGGGAGTTGGCGCTGTACGGCGACCCGGTATACGAGATCGCCGCCCATCTCGGACGGATGCGGTACGCCACCGGCCGCCGGCGGAGGGCCGCGCTCCGGGCGTGGCGGTCGGCGGTCGCGGTGAGCTGCCCCGGCGCGCTGAGCGGCCACCGGGGCGCGCTGCGGGTCTATCTGGACTTCGAGCGGCTGCTCTCCGTCCACATCGATGTGATCCGGCTGACGCTGGCCCTGCCGCACCGGGCGGGCCCGGTGGAGCTCATGGCGACCGCGGAGCGGATCCTCGTTCTGCTCGCCGCCGCGCGGGGGCCGCTCGGGCTGCGCAGGGTGCCGGACGCGGAACGGATCGCGGCGGCGTGTGCGGTGTGGCAGCGGAACGAGAGGGATGTCACCCGGATGTGGAACGGCCGGGCGGAGACTGGCGTCTTGACGTACGGACAGACGCATTCGCAGAGAAGTTCGCCGAGCGGTCCGCAGCCAAAACGGAACGTGGTGGAAGAGCCGCGGAAGTGGTTCGATGCAGTCAGGACCGCGAAGGGTCCGGACCTGGGGAGCCTGTCCGAGTGACTTCAGATGCGACTGACACGACTGAGACAGCCAACGCGACTGACCCGGCTGACACGACGAGAAGCGAACAGGCGGTATCCGTGATCCGTGAGAACCTCCGAGACCGGATCACCTCGACACGGTATGTGCTGTTCGGCTTCGACGGCCCGCTCTGCCGGCTGTTCGGCCCGAGCGCCGAGCGGGCCGCTTCCGACGGGATGCGGACCTTCCTGGAGGAGCGCGGGATCACCGCTCTCGCCCCGGACGCGGACCTCGGCGGGCTCGCCGGTCCGCTCGACATCCTGCGTACGGTCGGGATGCTCCACCCGGACAGTGATCTCGTGGCCGACCTGGAGGAGTGGCTGACGCGCCAGGAGCAGCGCGCCGCCGCCGGGGCGTGGCCCACGATGTACGTGGACGGCGTCGTCCGCACCTGGGCGGCGACCGGCGGCCGGCTGGCCGTCACCACGAACCACTCGCCCCGTGCGGTGCGCGAGTACGTGACCGGCCGGGGCCTCGACGAGTGCTTCGGGCCGCACATCCACGGCCGGGCGGCGGCGGACCTCCAGCTGCTCAAGCCGCATCCGCACATGCTGGAGCAGGCACTGACGGGGCTGGGCGCGGACCGCGCGACGACGCTGGTGATCGGCGACTCGGTGCCTGACCTGCGAGCGGCCCAGGAGGTCGGCCTGCCGTTCCTCGGCTACGCCACGAACGACGCGGCCGTCGACGAGCTCGCCTCGGCGGGAGCCGACCTGGTGCTCAACACCTGGGAGCCGGTCCTGGACATCCTGTGGGGCCGGTAGCCGGTAGCCGGTAGCCGGTAGGCCGGTCCGTCGGCTGGACCCGGTGCGCTGCTGGGAGCTGCCCGCCGAACTCGCGGCTCCTTCGCAGGGGCCGGGTGCACCCCCGGAAGCAGCTATGGCGCATATTGAGGACCATGGTTGAGCAGGTGGAGGAAGAGGCCGGTCACGTGGAGCAGGCAGCGAAGGGGCGCGGGAAGGCCGCGTCCCCGTGTGCCCGCCGGTTCTCGCCGATGCCTGCGGGTGCCGGAGACGGTGCCGGTGCCGGAGACGGTCATGTGCCGGCCGTGTGAGTTCGGCCGGGTGAGTGCCGGGGACGGCCACCTGTTGGCTGCGTGAGTTTGGCTGCGTGAGTGGGGACGACATTGGACATCGTGGTGGAGTTCGACCGGGCGCCCCGGGCGGAGCACCTGTTGTGGCAGGAGCTGTGCGCCGGGCTGCCTGCCGGTACCCCGGCGCCCGGTGGGAGCCGCCCGCACCCCGGGACACTGGGCGTCGCGACCGCCCGCTCGGGCGACGGCGCACTGCTCGGGTGGGCTCCCGTGTTCACCGGCCAGGATCCGGAAGCGGCGACCGTCGAGTGGCTGCTCGTCACCCGGGAGCGCGAGCGCATCGTCCAGGGCAGTGTCGCCGAGCCGGCCGGTACCGGTGACGAGGAAGCCGTCCTGGTCGCCCTCTTCCGCGCGGCGGCCAACGCGGCCCGCACGGCCGGATACCGTGCGCTGGACTGGCTGGACCGGGGCGACACCGGTGCGGAACTGGATGCCCGCGCGGCGGCCGAACTGGAGGCTTCCATCCACCGGGAGCTGGGCCGGAAGTGGGGCGTATCGGCGCTGGCCCGCTGGCAGCGCCCCGACGGTCTGCCGGCCGTACGGACCCGCCGGGCGCCCCGGGGCACGGGGTGGCAGGGCCTGGAACTGCTGACGGCCGACGGGCGCACGGCGGCCCGGATCGCCGCTGTGGTCGCGGGTCCCGAGGTGTACGTGGAGAGGGTCGGCCACCATGGCGTCGAGGGGCCCGAACTGGGCTCCCTGGTGGCGGACTTCGTGGAGCAGATCCGCGAGGACCACCCCTCGGTGGAGTCCTTCCGGGTCCGCGAGCTGGACGACGAGGTGCTCGGCGTAGCACTCAAGTCGGCCAAGCTGCGGATCAGCGAACGGTGGTGGCAGTACCGGCTGCCGCTCTAGCCGGGGTTGCCGGGCTCGGACACGCCGGGCTCAGAGCTTCCCGGACGTGACGACGACCCCGTAGAGGTCGGTGATCGTCGCGAGCGCGCTGTGGTGGATCTGGTCGGCGCTCAGCTCGGTGCCCGCTCCGGCACCTGCTCCGGCACCTGCCGGGCGGAGGGGGCGGGTGGCGCAGGCGTCGGCGACGACGGTGGGCCTGTTGCCGCGCAGGAAGGCTCCCTCGGCGGTGAACGTCACGCACATATGGGTCATGAACCCGGCGATGATGACGTCCTGGTGGCCTGCGGCGTCGACGTGCTCGCCCAGGTCGGTGCCGACGAAGGCGTTCGGGGCCGTCTTGACGACGACGGGCTCGCCCTCGACCGGGGCCACGGAGGGGTGGATCCGGCCGGTCTCCGCCCGGATGTCGTACGGGGTGCCGGGGCCGCCGTCGTGGATGACGTGGATGACCTTCGCGCCGGCCTCCCGGGCCCTCCCCAGCAGTGCGGCGGCGGAGTCGAGCGCGGCCCGCCAGCCCGTCAGCTCCATGACACCGCTGACGTAGGTGTTCTGGTAGTCGACGAGGATCAGGGTCGCATCGGCGAGCGAAGCGGGCGTCTCGTCGAGACCGTTCAGCTCGCGCAGAGTCGTCGTAGCCATGGAAGTACCACCTCAGTTGTCGTATGCGGTGTCGTACCGGATGTCGCGCTCTCGGTGAGCTGCGTCCAGAACGCTACGGTCGCCTGAGGGTGTCGGCAATGTCATCTAACATGCAGATCCAGACATCACGGCATCGCCATTGCCGTCACTGTCGCCATCGCTGCGGCCCTCGCGGGCCGGCCGGACCGGCTGACCGGGTGGAGACCCCCATGAGCGCCCTCGCACGGCTCGTCGTCATCGTCCTCTTCGAGGGCGTCGACCTCCTCGACATCACCGGACCACCCGAGGTGTTCTCCCTCGTGCAACGGGAGACCGGCGGCGCGGCGGGATACGAGGTCGTCCTCGCCGCCGAGACCCTGGACCCCGTCACCACATCGGCGGGTGTGCGCGTACTCCCCGACATCACCTTTCAAGAGGCGTCCACGCGGAGCATCGACACCCTGCTGGTCCCCGGCGCGGTCGAATCCGACAGCCACCGCCGTGTCCACGCCCTCACCGACCCCGCCGTGGTCGGCCGGGTGAGGACGCTCGCCGCCAGGACACGGCGGGTCACATCCGTCTGTGTCGGGGCGCATCTCCTCGCCGCCGCCGGTCTGCTCGACGGCAAGCGCGCCACCACCCACTGGTCGACCGCGCAGCAACTGGCAGCCGATCACCCGGAAGTCGAAGTCGACGCCGACCCGATCTTCATCCGCGACGGCGACGTGTGGACCGGCGCGGGGATCAGCGCCTGCCTCGACCTGGCACTCGCCCTGGTCGCCGACGATTTCGGCGAGGCCCTCGCGCTGCGTGTCGCCCGGCAGCTCGTGATGTATCTGAAGCGGCCGAGTGGGCAGAGCCAGTTCAGCGTGCCCCTGGAGCCGGTCTCCACGACACGGCGCGTGGATGACCTCCGGCACCACATCATGCGCAACATCGGCGAACCGCTCACCGTGGCGGACCTCGCCGCGTACGCCCATGTCGGCGAGCGGCAGCTCACCCGGATCTTCAAGGCCGAACTCGGCACGACCCCGAGCGCCTATGTCGAGTCGGCGCGCGTCGAAGTGGCGCGCAACCAGCTCGAATCCACCGACGCGACCCTGGAACGCATCGTGTCCAGCTGCGGGTTCGGCACGACGGACACGCTGGTACGGGCATTCCGCCGGCGACTCGACACGACACCGACGGAGTACCGGCGCCGGTTCCGCGCCGACGTGGGCTGACCCGTACCACCGCGGGCCGAATCCGGCAGCCGAGGCGGTGAGCCACATCACGTTCTTTCAAGTCAGGGGTGTTCGCGGTGGCTTCTCCGCTGAGCCGTCCGCCGGTCCGTCCGCCGGTCCGTCCGCTGGGTCTGACAGTGCCGGGCGGTAATCTGGAACCCATGAAACCGCGTGATCTTGAGAACCTCGCGCAGCTGCGCCGGGCACGGGATCTGATCGACCGGGAGTACGCGCGTCCGCTCGACGTCCCGGCGATGGCCCGGCACGCGCTCATGTCGCCGGGGCACTTCTCGCGGCAGTTCCGGGCGGCCTACGGCGAGACGCCGTACAGCTACCTCATGACCCGCCGCATCGAGCGGGCGATGGCGCTGCTGCGCGGCGGTACGAGTGTGACCGACGCGTGTATGGAGGTCGGCTGTACGTCGCTCGGCTCGTTCAGCTCGCGGTTCAGCGAACTCGTGGGGGAGTCGCCGACCGCGTACCGCGCCCGCGAGCACGGCGCCGTCACGGCGATGCCCCCGTGCGTGGCGAAAGTACGCACCCGCCCGGTCAGGATTCGAGAAGCGGGCCCAGCGGCGGCCGCCTAGGTCCTGTCCGGCCGATCTTCGTGGATCAGGCCGCGGCGTCTGGTGCGGTGCCTCGCAAGGCGGAGGATCGCCCCCGTACTTGGACGTACTGGGGTGACTCCGACAACGCGGCGAGGTGCCGTGCCAGGCGTCGCGGGCCCACGAAGATCGGCCGGACAGGACCTAGCTTTGACCTCATGACCATCGCGCTCCAGTACTGCCACATCACCGTCAACGACGTCGACGAGTCCCTCACCTTCTACCGTGACGCGCTCGGCCTGGAGGTGCGCAACGATGTCGCGTCGGGCGGCTTCCGCTGGGTCACCCTCGGCAGCGCCACCCAGCCCGGCCTGGAGATCGTGATCTCGGAGCCGCATGCCGGCCGGTCCCAGGCCGACGGTGACACCCTGCAGGAACTGCTCACCAAGGGCGTCCTGCCGAACATCGGCTTCCGCTCCGACGATCTCGACGCGACCTTCGAGAAGATGCTGGAGTCCGGTGCCGAGGTGCTCCAGGAGCCCATCGAGCAGCCCTGGGGCCCGCGCGACTGCGCGTTCCGTGACCCCTCCGGCAACATGGTGCGGATCTCCCAGACGCCGAAGGCGTAGCCGCGCCGAAGCCTGGCAGCAGCCCCTCAGCAGCAACTGGGCGCCTGCCAGCGGCCGATGGCAGGCGCCCATGGCAGACTCAGCGGGTGCAGATCAGGATGCTGGGTCCATTCGAGGTTCGCACGGACGACGGCGCCTTGGTCGACGTGCCGGGCGCGCGGTTGCGCGCAGTGCTGATCGCCCTCGCCCTCAAGCCGGGCCAGGCGGTCCCGAAGGCGTCGCTCGTCGACTGGATCTGGGGGGAGCGCCCGCCCGCCGACGCGACGAACGCCCTGCACCGCTTGGTGTCCCGGCTGCGGAAGGCGCTGCCGTACGGGGTGATCGAAGGGCATACGGACGGCTACCGGCTGGCGGTGGAGCCCGACGCCGTCGACGCCGTACGGTTCGAACGCCTCGTCATCGCGGGCCGGGCAGCCCGCACCGAGGACGTTTCCCGGCGGGTGCGGCTGCTGCGTGAGGCCCTTGAGCTGTGGCGCGGTGACGCCATGCAGGACATCGGTCTGCGGGACAGCGACGCGTTCGACGCCGTGGTCGTCCGGCTCGACGGGTTGCGCCTGACCGCCGCCGAGGAGAGGTTCGAGGCGGAGGTCGCCATCGGGCGCGGTGCGGAGGTGGTCGCGGAGCTGACCGACCTGGTGGCCGCGCACCCGCTGCGGGAGCGGTTCGTCGCCGCGCTGATGCGCGCCCTCGTCGCGGCCGGCCGTGACAGTGAGGCGCTGCTGGCGTACCAGCGTGCGAGGGAGGCCCTGGACGACGCGCTGGGTGTCGGCCCCTCGCCCGAGCTGGCAGCGCTGCATGTCGCCCTGCTGCGGGGCGAGTTGGGTCGGGGCGTGCCGGGGCGCGCCGAGGCCGGCCGGGGAGAACCGGGGCCGGGAGAGGCGGGCCGCGGAGAACCGGGCGGCGGAGAACAGGGGCCGGGAGAGCTTGGCCGGGGGGAAGCGAGCCGTAGGACCAACCTGCGCGCCGAGCTGACCACCTTCGTCGGCAGGGGCGCCGATGTCGCAGCGGTCCGCGAGCTCATCGCCGAGCACCGGCTCACCACCGTGATCGGACCGGGCGGCTCGGGCAAGACCAGGCTGGCCACCGAGGCCGCGCGCACCCTGCTGGGCGAACTGCCGGACGGAGCCTGGCTGGTGGAGCTCGCCGCCATCGGCGCGGACGGCGAAGTGGCGCAGGCGACGCTCGCCGGACTGGGCCTGCGGGACGCCCTGCTCGGCGGGCCCCCGAACGCCGAGCTGACGGACCGGCTCATCGCCGCGATCCGCGGGCGGGAGATGCTGCTGATCCTGGACAACTGCGAGCATGTGATCGAGTCCGCGGCGGTGTTCGCCCACCGGGTGCTCGGGGAGTGCCGGCGGCTGCGGATCCTGGCGACGAGCCGGGAACCGCTCGGCATCACCGGGGAGGCGCTCTGGCAGATCGAGCCGCTGGCCCTGCCGGGGAGGGACGCGGGCCCGCGGGAGATCGAGTCCTCACCCGCCGTTCAACTGCTGCGGAACCGGGCCGGGGCGGTGCGCCGGGACCTGGTGGCCGACGACCGCACGCTGGCGACGATGGTGCGCATCTGCCGGGCGCTGGACGGGATGCCGCTGGCGATCGAACTGGCCGCGGCCGGCCTGCGCACCATGTCGGTCGACCAGCTCGCCAACCGGCTCGACGACCGGTTCCGGCTGCTGACGAGCGGAAGCCGTACCGCGCTGCCGCGCCACCGGACGCTGCGCGCGGCGGTCGACTGGAGCTGGGAACTGCTCACCGACGCCGAGCGTGCGGTCCTGCGCAGGCTCTCGGTGTTCGTCGGCGGCGCGAGCCTGGAAGCGGCCGAACGGGTCTGCGCGGGGGACTCCGCGACAGACGCCGCGGGGGGCGGCGCGACAGGCACCGCGACAGACGCCGCGAGGGACGCCGCGAGGAACGCCGCAGGGGACGTCGTCGAGCAGGGGCAGGTGCTCGAACTGCTCACCGCCCTGACCGAGAAGTCGCTGCTGCTCGCCGACGGCGACAGCGCCCCGCGCTACCGCATGATCGGCACGATCAAGGAGTACGCCGGTCACCGGCTCGCCGAGGCGGGGGAATCGGACCTGGCGCGCCACGCGCACCTGGCCTGCTTCACCGAGCTCACCGAGACCGCGGAGCCGCACCTGCGCCGCGCCGAGCAACTGGACTGGCTGGCCACGCTCGAAGCCGAGCACGACAACATCGTTGCGGCGATGCGCGGCGCACTCGCGGCGGGCGAGGCGCAGGCGGCGATGCGGCTCGCGGCGGGCGCGGGCTGGTACTGGTGGCTCGGCGGGCGCAGGACCGAGGGCATCGAGCTGATCACAGCGGCCACCAGGACGCCGGGCGAGGTGACGGACGACGTCCGGGCCATGGTGTACGCGCTGGTCGTGCTGTTCGTGAGCTCCGGGCGGGGCGACGAACACCAGGCCGCGGAGTGGATCCACCAGGCGTACCGGTACAGCCGGAGCGGCGGACACAGCCGCCGCTACCCGCTGCTGGGGCTCGTCGACGCGCTGGAACGGATGGTGCAGGAGCCCGGCGCGTTCCTGACGGCGTTCGAGCCGCTGCTCGACGACGAGGATCCCTGGGTGCGTGCGCTGGCCCGGCTGCACCTGGGCAAGATGCGGATCATGGCCGGTCAGGGCGGTCGAGACGCAGACACGTACCTGGAGATGGCGCTCGCCGAGTTCCGGGCGCTCGGCGAACGGTTCGGGATCTCGTTCGCCCAGACCGAGCTGGCGGACCGGATGGCCGTGCGCGGCGAGTTCGCCGACGCGTGCGCGTACTACGAGCAGGCGATCGCGGTCGTCACCGAGGTCGGCGCCACCGAGGACGTCATCCGGATGCGGTCGCGGCAGGCGCAGCTGTACTGGCTGCTCGGCGACGAGGGCGCCTGCGCGGCCGCCATCGCCGAGGCGGAGCGGTTCGCAGAGCGGGTCACCTGGCCGGACGCGCTGGCCGAGCTGGCCCTCGCGAAGGCGGAACTCGCCCGGTGGAGCGGCGATGCCGAGGAAGCACGCCGGCAACTTGACGTCGCCACAGCGGAGTTGGGTGAGGAGGCGCGACATGCACACCATCGCGCGGTGGCGCACGACCTGCTCGGCTACCTCGCCGACGACCTCGGCGAGGCCCGGGCGCACCGCGCGGCGGCCTGCGAGGCGGCGGCCGAGGCGGGACACGTACCGCTGATCGCGCATGTGCTCGTCGGGGCCGCGGACCTGGCGCTGCGCCGCGACGAGCCCGAGCAGGCGGCGCGGCTGCTCGCGGCGAGCGCGGACGTACGCGGGCTTCCGTACCGCTCTCACCCGGACGTGGCCCGGATCGAGCAGGCCGCACGGAGCCGCCTCGGCGACGCGCGGTTCGCCGAGGCGGCTCTGGAGGGGACGCGGTCCGACTGGTCCCGGCTGGTCGAGGTCACGCTCGCTTCTTGAACGTGGAGACCGCCCATACGTATCCGAGGACGAGGAACCCGACGCACCAGGCGAGGGCCGCGATCGCGTCGCCGCCCGACGGGTGGCCCGCGAGGAGACCGCGCAGCGTCTCGATGATGGGCGTGAAGGGCTGGTACTCAGCGAACTGCCGCACGCCCGCCCCCATCGAGTCGGCGGGCACGAACGCGCTGCTCAGGAACGGCAGCATGATCAGCGGTACGGCGGCGAGCCCCGCCGACTCCGCGGTCTTCGCGGCCAGCCCCAGGGCGACGGTGAGCCAGCCGGCCGCGAAGCTGAGCAGCACGATGAGACCGATCACGCCGAGCCAGTCGAGGGCACTCGCGTCCGGGGCGAACCCCATCGCGAAGGCCACCCCGATGATGGCCGCGCAGGCCACCAGGCAGCGCACTGCGGTGACGATGACGTGCCCGGTCAGCACGGCACCGCGGGAGACGTCCATGACCTTGAACCGGTTGATGACGCCCGTCGTCATGTCGGAGTTCACGGCTGTCGAGGTGGCCCCGAGCCCGTAACTGATGGCCATGACGAGCAGCCCTGGCGTCGCGTAGTCGATGTAGTCGACGCCGACGTCGAACGCGCCGCCGAACACCTTGACGAACATGAGCATCATCACGATCGGGAACAGGACCGCGTTGAACACCGTGGTCGGGTTCCGCAGGTTGTGCTTCAGGTTGCGGCGCAACATGATCGCCGAATCGGCCAACGGCATCGGAACAGTACTCACTGGGCCATCTCCTCAGTAGTCGCGGCGGTGTTGGTGCTGGTGCTGGTGCTGGTGCTGGTGCTGGTGCTGGTGTCGGTGTTCGCGTTCGCGTTCGCGTCCGTGCTCGTGCTCGTGTGCTCGGTCAGGGCGAGAAAGACGTCGTCGAGGTCCGGTGTGTGTACGGAGAACTCCGCGGCGTCGAGTGCGTGCTCGTCGAGCCGGTCGAGGAGCGCCCGCAGCGACCTCGACGTACCGTCGCCGGCCACCCGCAGGGTCAGTTCCTCGTCGTCCCGCGTGGACCCGGCCAGGACCCGTGCGGCCGCGTCGAGTTCGTGCAGGCCGGCGAACCGGAGCCGGACGTGGGTGCCGGGGATCTGGCGCTTGAGCTCCTCGGGGGTGCCCTGGGCGACCAGGTGACCGTTGTTGAGCACCGCGATCCGGTCGGCGAGCTGGTCGGCTTCCTCCAGGTACTGGGTGGTGAGGAAGATGGTGGTGCCGTCGGCCACCAGCTCGCGGACGATGCCCCACATCGTGCGCCTGCTGCGCGGGTCGAGACCCGTCGTCGGCTCGTCCAGGAAGATGATCTGCGGGCTGCCGACCAGCGTCATCGCCAGGTCCAGCTTCCGGCGCATACCGCCGGAGTACGTCGACACCATCTTCTGCGCCGACTCCACCAGATCGAACCGTTCAAGGAGCCGCGTGACCACCCGGTCGCCGGAGCGCACGCGCTTCAGATCCGCCATCAGCTGCAGGTTCTCCCGGCCGGTCAGCAGCTCGTCCACTGCCGCGAACTGACCGGTGACGCCGATGAGCGGGCGTACGTCCCTGGTCGCGGTCGCCACGTCGTGCCCGGCGATGCGCACCGTCCCGGCGTCGGCTTTCATCAACGTCGTCAGGACGTTCACCGTTGTTGTCTTGCCCGCCCCGTTCGGGCCGAGCATGGAGAAGACCGATCCGGCGGCGACATCGAAGTCGATGCCGTCGAGCACGACTTTGTCGCCGTATGCCTTCCGCAGGCCTGAAACCGCAATCGCCGAAGTTTTCATGCCTCTACGGTCCCCACCGGGGCTGTCACCGGCCTGTCACGCCGCTGACACGCCCGCTGACACCGCTGACATCCCTCGCTGACATGGGCGGTACGCGGTACCTGAGGACCGCCGGTCCTCGCCGGTCCTCGCCGGTCCTCGCCGGTCCTGCCGGTCCTGCCGGTTCTGCCGGTCCTGCCGGTCCTGCCGGTCCGAGGCGGCTAGGGGCGTTGTTCGCCGACCTTGCGTACGTGTGACGTCGTTGCCGTGACGGGCCGGCCGCTCCGGTCCAGCACGTGGAAGCGCGGCACTTCCCGTCCGTCGCGGTCGGTCAGGACGGAGTGGTCCTCGCCGGGGGCGAAGGCGTGGCGTTCTCCCCACTGCCTGAGCGCGGCGATGATCGTGAACAACTCGCGTCCGGCGTCCGTGAGTTGGTACGTGTGGCGCTTGGCTCCGGGGGGAGTGCTCGTGGCGAGGATGCCGTGCGCGGTGAGCTTCCGGAGCCGGTCGCTGAGGATGTTGCGGGCGACGCCGAGGCGGCCCAGGAAATCGGTGAACGACGCCGCGCCATCCATCGCGTCACGGACGATCAGCAGGCTCCACCGGTCGCCGACGAGATCGACCGCGCGCGCGACCGGGCACGCCGGGTCGGTCCACTTCTGGTCGGCCCAGTTCGGGTCGTTCCGTTGGAGGTCGGTCCCCTTCTGGTCGGTCGGCACCGCGTCCATCATCGGACTCCTCCGGAATGAGTTGCAGATCGAAACCATTATGCCCTACGCTCCAAACGGTTTCAGATCGCAACCAATCGATGTCAATGGGGGTGGGCAGGGATGTCGTCGACGATCACAAGCGGTCAACGTCTGGTGCTGGCGTCGGTGTGCGCGGTGGCGGTGTCCACGATCTACGCGATCCAGCCGGTGCTGGAGGGTGCGGGCAGCGACCTCGGGCTGGCTGAGTCGACGCTGGGATGGCTGGTCGCGATCGGTCAACTCGGCTACTTCGCCGGGCTCGTGCTGCTGGTTCCCCTCGGGGATGTCCTCGACCGGCGCAAGCTGATCGTCGGGCATCTGATCCTCGCCGGCGCAGGTGCGACGATCACGTCTCTCGCGCCCAGCGGGGTGATCGCCGGGGCCGGTCTGGCGGTGGCGGGTCTGTTCGCGGTGGTGGTGCAGATCACGGTCGCCTACGTCGCGGCCACCTCGCCGGCAGGCGAGCGCGGCCGCAACATCGGCACGGTCACCTCGGGGGTGGTGCTCGGGATTCTCGGCGTCCGTGTGCTCGCGGGCGTGCTGGGAGACAGCGTCGGCTGGCGGGCCGTCTACGCCGTACTCGCCGTGCTCTGCATCGCCCTCGCCCTGATCGCGCACCTGACCCTGCACCCCGACGTCCGGCCTGTGCGTGCCCGCTACCGGGACGTCCTCGCCACCCCGGTACGCCTCGTCGTCACCGACCGGCTCTTCCTCAGCCGGGGACTGATCGCGTTCTTCCTGTTCGCGTCCTTCGGCACCCTGTGGAGCGGGCTGGCGCTGCCGTTGGGGGCCGCACCATGGCATCTCGGTACGTCAGCCATCGGGCTGTTCGGCCTTGCCGGCCTCATCGGCGCGGTGGCCGCCTCGCGGGCGGGCGTCTGGGCCGACGCGGGGCACGCCCGGACCGTCACCGGCTGGTCGCTGGCGCTGCTGGCCGCGTCCTGGATGCTCACCACACGGACGACACCGACTCTGTGGCTGCTCGTCATGGGCGTCGTACTGCTCGACTTCGCGGTCCAGGCCGTGCATGTGAGCAACCAGCACCTCCTCACCGCCGCGCACCCCGAACGCTCCAGCAGCGTCATCGGCGCCTACATGGCCTTCTACTCACTCGGCTCCGCTCTCGGCGCCACCACCACGACCTGGGCGTACACCTCTGCGGGGTGGTGGGCGTCCTGCCTGCTCGGGGCTGTCTACGCCGTCGCCGCGCTGGCTGTGTGGGCGCTCGCACGGCACGTCACCGCTTCCCCCCTCACCACCCCGGTCCCGGAGGAGCTCGCAGGACCATGACCCCGTCACCGTCACACGTCACCCCGTCCGGAACCCACCGCGTCCGCCCCCCCCCGCGATCGGACCTCCGCGCTCGCTCAGCCGGTGTGAAGGACCCGGAAGCGACCGGGTTCCGCCGGATCCCGGTCAACGACCTGGACCGGCGTCCAAGCCCATTGCCACACGCTGATGCCGGGCGTACGGGAGAACCGGATCGGCCCGCGGGTGCCTTCGACCGCGACGCCCGGCCAGGCTTCGGCGGTGCGTGCCCGGTCCGCGCCGTGCGAGCGCAGCACATCGGCGAGGACGGTGACCGTGTCGTAGCCCTCGAAGGCGACGAAGGACGGCGCTTCGCCCAGCCCCTCGCGGAGGGCCGTCCCGACCCGCACACCGAGTGGGCCGAGGCGCTCGGGCAGGTAGCGCAGGAACGGAATCGCGGCGCCGTCGTCGCCCAGCAACGCCGCCCATTCGGCGAACTCCGGCTGCCCGGCCGGAGCACCGATCATGATCTCGGCGAGGCGCTGGTCGCGGCGGACCGACTTGACGATCGGCACGGCCGGGTCGGGGTGGCCGACCAGAAGAAGGAGGGCCGTCGCACGCTGGTCGACGAGCGCGTCGCACAGGGCTGCGGGGGCGAGCGCGCGCGCGTCGAGTTCGGTGACGGTGCCGCCGCGCGGAGCGAGGTAGTCCCGCAGAATGCGGGCTCCGGACGCCCAGTAGACACTCGGCTCGGCTGCTATGGCGATGCGAGTGTGGCCCGCGCCGAGGAGGAAGTCCGCGTAGATCTGCCAGCCGTGCGACTGCGCGGGGGCGAGGCGCGCGACCCATTGCGTTGGCTCTTCGGTGAGCGCGTCGAGCACCGCTGACGAGCAGAGGAACGGCAGACCGAGGGCGTCCGCCCTGGCGGCAGCGGCGCGAGCGACGACGCTGTGGTACTCCCCGGCCACGGCAACCACGCCCAGCCGGGCCAATTCATCCACGGCCGCCGCGGCCTTCTGCGGATCAGCAGCGGTGTCCCGGACCACCAGCTCCAGTGGCCTTCCGAGGATCCCGCCGGCGTCATTGACTTCGCCAACGGCCAGCTGGAGCCCGGAGAGCAAGTGCCGGCCTGCCTCGACCCAGCCAGGCCGAGTCAGCGGAACGAGAGCGCCGATCCGGACCGATGACCCCTCAGCTCGCCCTGCTTCGGGCGACATTGGCAACGGCGATGACGACGAAGACAGCGACGACGACGGCGATGGTGGCGTATTCATGCGCTGGTGTCTCCTGAGTGACGATGCGGTCAGTGTCCCGATCAACCGTAGGCTGCTGCCTTTTGGACCGCGCATCAGAAGCCCATCGACTGTCCGGAGGCGGCATGACCCTGCAGATGAAGTTGAGCGCGATCACACTCGACTGCACGGATCCGTTGGCCCTGGCGGCGTTCTATCAGCAGGCCACCGGCCTCGAACCGCACCCGAAGTCGGATGCCGAGTTTGCCGGTCTCAACCGTGAGGACGGACTCTTCATCGGTTTTCAACGGGTCGACGACTACCGGGCCCCGAACTGGCCCGGCCAGACCGTTCCCCAGCAGCTTCACATCTGCTTCAACGTCGGGGACGACTTGGACGAGGCCGAGGCCCGGCTGCTGGAACTGGGCGCGGGAAAACCGGAACACCAGCCTCATGAGGCCAGTAGGGCACGGGTCCTCACCGACCCGGCCGGCCATCCCTTCTGCATCGCCAGAGGCTGACTGCGGTCTCATGAGGCCGGATCCGGGGCCTTGCTCCTACTGCTGGAGTTCCCTGACGTCGGCGACCACGCAGCTCACGTTGTCGGGGCCGCCGGAGCCGTTGGCGAGGGCGATGAGTCCGCGGACTCGGGCGCCCCGGTCCTGGAGATCACCCGGTGGGTCTCTTCGGCCGGCACGACGGTCGACAGGCCGTCGGGGCAGAGCAGGTACCGGTCCCCCCGCTGGACGTCGTGCAGGCGCATGCCGAGCACATCGCCCGGCCCCACCGATGCTGTGGCCTCCCCCAAGGTGAAGGTCAACGGCCACCCGGCCACCCGGAACCGTTCGTCCGCCGGCTGACGAGTTCCGGCCGCCGGCTGACGAGTTCCGGGGCACCCTCGGTTCGTTCGGATCAGCCCTTGACGGCCTCCGCGATCCGCTGGGCGGCCTGGGCGGCCGTGAGGTGCGTGGTGTCGACGACCTCGGCCTCGGCGTGCAGCCAGGTGCGGGCCGCCTCTGCGTACGGCTCAAGGTATTGGAGACGGAACGGGGAGTTGGGGCCGAGAACAGTGTCGTCCGCGATGCGCCCGCGGAGGGTGTCCTGGTCGGCGTGGAGCACGAAGTGCCGTACTGGAATGGCGTGTTGGGCGAGACCCGTGCTGATCTCGCGCCAGTACTGCTCGACCAGGACCGTCATGGGCATCACCAGAGTGCCGCCGGTGTAGTCGAGTACGTGGCGCGCGGTCTCGACCACGAGAGGCCGCCAGGGCGGCCAGTGCTGGAAGTTGCCCGTCCAGGGCAGCCCCGGTGTGATGTCCATGAGTGTCTCGCCGACCTTCTCGGCGTCGAACACCCTGGAATCCGGAATCAGTTGCTGCACGAGCGCACTGGTGGTCGTCTTGCCTGCGCCGTGGGTGCCGTTGAGCCATACGATCATGCGCCCAACGCTAAGGGTGGGCCGGCCGCGGCGGGCTACGGTCACGTCACAGAACCGTATTGCCAAACCGGCAACGAGACTCGCCACGTCCGCGCCGTTGCTCGCATGATGGGGTATCGATCTTGGCGCAGGGCAGATCGAGAATCTTGGAGGATTCATGTCGCAGCAGGCCACGGACGTCACGCACCGGCTGGTCTCCACGCCCGCAGGCCGGATCCACGTGGTGGAGCAGGGCGCAGGGCCGCTGGTGTTGCTCGTGCACGGTTTCCCGGAATCCTGGTACTCCTGGCGCCACCAGCTGCCGGCCCTGGCCGCGGCCGGGTACCGCGTGGCCGCGATCGATGTCCGCGGCTACGGCCGTTCCTCCAAGCCCGGCGACCCCGGGGCGTACCGGATGCTGGAGCTGGTGGAGGACAACGCCGCCGTGGTGCACGCCCTGGGCGAGCAGTCCGCGGTGGTCGTCGGCCACGACTGGGGGTCGCCCATCGCCGCCAACTCCGCCCTGGTCAGGCCGGATGTCTTCCGCGCGGTGGGGATGCTCAGTGTTCCCTACGCGCCGCGCGGCGGGCCCCGGCCCAGTGAGGTCTTCGGGCGGTTGGGTGGGGACGACGAGTTCTACGTCTCCTACTTCCAGGAGCCCGGCCGGGCCGAGGCCGAGATCGAGACCGACGTGCGCGGCTGGCTCGCGGGCCTCTACGCCGCGCTGTCCCCCGACACCGCGCCCGGGCCCGACGCGCCCGACCCGCACTTCGTCAGCAAGGGCGGCAGGATGCGCGACCGCTTCCCCACCGGTCGGCTGCCCGGCTGGCTCGGCGAGAGCGACCTGGACGTCTACGCCGGGGAGTTCGAGCGGACCGGCATGAGCGGGGCGCTCAACCGCTACCGGAACATGGACCGGGACTGGGAGGACCTCGCCGACTTCGACGGCGCCCCCATCACCCAGCCGTCCCTGTTCATCGGTGGCGGCCAGGACGCCTCCACCATGTGGATGGCCGATGCGATCAAGGCGTACTCCACCACCCTGCCCGGCCTGGTCTCCTCCCGGATCCTCGACGACTGCGGCCACTGGATCCAGCAGGAGCGCCCCGACGAGATCAACCGGCTCCTGACCGACTGGCTCGCCTCGCTGCCCGCCTGAGGATCTCCGGGAACGGGAGCCTGGACGGGTTCCCGTAGCCCGTGGGCCCGAGCACGAATGCCGGGTGCTGTCTCAACTGGTCCGGTCCGGCTCGGCTGTGGACTGACGGCGTGCGAAGAGGACCGCACCTGGAACGCTCTCGTCGGGCTCGATCAGCATGTGGGCCTCGACGGTGAACCCGGCATCGCGTAGCCAGGCCGCCACTTGGTCAGGCCTGCGGCGGTGAACGTGGACGTTCATCGGGTGGCCGCCGTAGCCCTGCGTCTTCAGCCTCGACCCGTCCCCGACGTGAAACCCGAGCAGCAGTGGTCCGCCGGGACGCAACACGCGCCGGAAATGGCCGAAGACCGTGGGCACTGCTTCGTCGGGGACGTGAATCAACGACCAGAATGCGAGCAGGCCGACGACTGAAGCATCGGAGAGGTCGAGGTCGGTCATCGAGCCCACCTCGAACCGCAGGCGGGAGTGGTCACGCCGGGCCACGTCGATCATCACGGATGAAAGGTCGATGCCGAAAGCGTCCACACCCAGCTCGTGCAGGTGAGCGGTGACGTGTCCAGGTCCGCAGCCCACGTCCGCCACCGGCCCACCCCCGGCCGCGTGCACCAGGTCGGCGAACAGCGCCAGGGCCGCCCGAAGATACGGCGCCCCGGCCAGAGCCCCGCGTATTCGGTCGGCGTAGCTGACCGCGACCGTGTCGTAGGAGGTCCGGGTGTCTGCCAACCAGCGGTCCGCGTTCATGGCTCGGCAGAGTAGTGCAGTGATCAGGAAGACGAACCAGATCAACTGAGACCAACGGCGAATCAGACCAGGTCATATCTGACGGTGTCAGATCCTTCGGGACGGGACAGCTGACCTCCCGCCCCGACCTGGCCTTTCACGATCCGCTGCCCAGCCCGGGAAGCGGGCGATGTCAGGGCTG
This sequence comes from Streptomyces sp. NBC_00440, assembly GCF_036014215.1. Classification (NCBI taxonomy): domain Bacteria; kingdom Bacillati; phylum Actinomycetota; class Actinomycetes; order Kitasatosporales; family Streptomycetaceae; genus Streptomyces; species Streptomyces sp. NBC_00440. The sequence continues at coordinate 3,746,600 of NZ_CP107921.1, read as the reverse complement.
CGCGGTCCGGAACGCGAGATACCGGCTGAAGGCTTCGTGGCTGTCGGGGGTGAAGCGCCACTCCAGCAGGGCCGACCGCAGCTCCGGCTCGGTCAGCCAGCCATGCCAGGCGACCTCATCAGGATCGGCGGCCACGGTGTCCGGCACCACGGCTTCGTGCACGCCGAGCCAGTGAGGGCTCACACCGCTGCGGTTGAGGAACGTGAACAGCAAGCGCGGCAGCACACGAAGGCCCAGCTCTTCGGCCAGCTCCCGCGCGGCGGCCTGTTCATAGGACTCACCGACATCCACGGCGCCACCGACCTCGACCTCGTAGAGCCCGGGGAAGCGCGACAGCCGCTCCGACCGCCGGTGAACGAGGATCCGCCCGCGCTCATCACGGCACACCGTCACGGCGACCCGGTGCAGCCAGCCCTCCTGGGTGGCCTGCCGGCGGCTGACCACCATCCCCAGCACACGATCTTGATCGTCGACACGCTCCACCAGTTCGTCCGGTTCGTCCACGACGCACACCTTGGCAGAGCCCACTGGCGTGCTCGCGCTCAGCCCGGGAAGGAGTGGCATGACACACTTTTGCAAGCGCCTGCTTGCAAAAGTTAGCAAGATGAGTGCAGCATGGCCCTATGGCATCACTCAACGTCGGCAATCTCGGTGAGTACCTGCGCGAGCAGCGGCGCACCGCGCAGCTCTCCCTGCGCCAGCTTGCTGACGCGGCCGGGGTGTCGAATCCGTATCTGAGTCAGATCGAGCGCGGCCTGCGCAAGCCCAGCGCGGACATTCTCCAGCAGCTGGCGAAGGCGCTGCGGATCTCCGCGGAGACCCTGTACGTCCAGGCCGGGATCCTTGATGAGCGGGAGCGGGACGAGCTGGAGACGCGCGCCGTCATTCTGGCCGACCCCTCCATATCCGAGCGCCAGAAGCAGGTGCTGCTCCAGATCTACGAGTCCTTCCGCAAGGAGAACGGGCTCGAACCGGATGCGCCCCGCACGGCGGACGCCGGCCGGGCGGACGGCAGTGATGCCGCGCAGCCGCCACAGCGCGCAGCGCACGCAGAACACGAAGTGCAGCAACACGAAGTGCATGAAGAAGTACGTGAAGTACGCGAAGTACGCGACGACCACGAACAGAACTGATCCGGGAGGAACCACAGTCATGGCCATCACCGATGACCTGCGTAAGACCCTCACCGACCCGACCCCCCTCTACTTCGCGGCCGGCACGGCCGACCTCGCCGTGCAGCAGGCCAAGAAGGTGCCCGCGCTGCTGGAGAAGTTCCAGGCCGAGGCGCCCGCGCGTATCGACGCGGTGCGCAACACCGACCCCAAGGACGTCCAGGACCGCGTGACCACGCAGGCCAAGGAGGCCCAGGCCACCGTCACCGCGAAGGTCAACGAGGTGATCGGGGCGTTCGACACCGATCTGAAGAAGCTGGGCGAGACCGCGCAGGACCTGGCGCTGCGGAGTGTGGGCGTGGCCGCGGAGTACGCGGTCCGGGCCCGTGAGACGTACGAGAAGGTCGCCGAGCGCGGCGAGCAGTCCGTGCGGCAGTGGCGGGGCGAGGCCGCCGATGACATCGTCGTGTTCGGCGCCGTCGTCGAGCCGGATGCGCCGGCCAGGCCGAAGCCGGGGGCCAAGGCGTCCGGCAAGGCCAGGACGTCCGGCTCGACGACCGCTTCCAAGTCCAGGACCGAGACCAAGGCCGCGCCGAAGCCGGGAGCCAGGACCGAGTCGGCCAGGGCCGAGTCACGGATCGCTCAGCCCCGGACCGCCGCCAAGCCGTCCGCGGCCGCGCCCGCCTCTTCGCCCGCGGCTTCCCCGAAGTCCGAGGTGAAGGCCGAGGCCAAGCCCGCCGCGGCCAGGAAGAGCGCCGCGCCCCGCAGCACGACGGCGAAGAAGAACACGCCGCCGGCCGGGAAGTAGGACCTCGGGAAGCAGGACGACGTCCGTTCGCTTCAGACGGATTCGGACTGATTCGGACGGATCAGGCCGAGCCGGGCACCTCCTGGGTGCCCGGCTCGTTCTCCCGGTAGCTTGGCCGTGTTGATGGCCGGTCGAACAGGCGGTGGTGTGCAGTGTTGATGCAGGGTTTCGCAGGGTTGATGTCGCTGTTGAGTCTGGCGCTGATCCTCTTCAGCGGCTTCGCGCTGGTGGACGCGGTGATCCGCCGGGAGGATGCGTACCGCGCTGCGAGCAAGCAGACGAAGCCGTTCTGGCTGATCATCCTGGCCATCGCGTTCGTGGTGAACTGGCTGTTCCCGATCCTGTCGTTCCTGCCCGTCATCGGGCTGGTCGCGACGATCGTCTACATGGTGGACGTGCGTCCCGCGGTCCGGCAGATCTCGGGCGGTGGCCGGGGCCGCAGAAGCGGCGGCTCCAGCAGCGATGGACCGTACGGGCCGTACAACGGCGGGCGGTAGCCCCTACCCGGCTGTCCCCACCCCGGCCGTAGGTGTGCCGATCCCGTCCTACCGGCTCGCACCCCGTCGGCGCTCCAGCAGCAGCACCGCCACGTCGTCGGTCAGCTCGCCGCCGTTCAGGTCGCGGACCTCTGCCACCGCCGCCTCCAGCAGACTTTCGCCGCTCAGCCCCGCCGTCAGCTGCCGGTCGATCATCTCGACCATGCCCTCCTGGCCGAGCCGCTGCGTCCCCTGGCCGACCCGGCCCTCGATCAGGCCGTCCGTGTACATCAACAGATTCCAGGCGCCGCCGAGTTCGACCTGGCGCCGGGGCCAGCGGGCCTGCGGGAGCAGACCGAGCGCCGGGCCGCCGTCCTCGTGCGGGAGGAGCTGCGCGGTCCCGCCGTCGCGGGAGACCAGCGGGGCGGGATGGCCCGCCAGGCAGAGTCCGGCGCGGCGGCCGTCCGGGGCGATGTCGACCGTGCAGAGCGTGGCGAACAGCTCCTCGCTCTCCCGCTCGTGCTCCAGCACCTGCTGGAGCGTGGAGAGCAGCTGGTCCCCGCACAGTCCGGCGAACGTCAACGCCCGCCAGGCGATGCGCAGTTCCACCCCCAGCGCTGCCTCGTCGGGGCCGTGCCCGCAGACGTCGCCGATCATCGCGTGAACGGTCCCGTCGGGCGTCCGCACCACGTCGTAGAAGTCGCCCCCGAGCAGCGCGCGCGAGCGGCCCGGCCGGTATCGCGCGGCGAAGCGCAGATCCGAGCCCTCCAGGAGCGGCGTCGGGAGCAGGCCGCGCTCCAGGCGGGCGTTCTCCTGGGCGCGCAGCCGGGACTCGGCCAGCTTGTAGTGCGCGATGTCGGCGCGCTTGCGCTCCACCGCGTACCGGACGGCACGGTTCAGCAGCCTGCCGTCCAGCTCCTCGCGGAGCAGGTAGTCCTGCGCCCCGACCCGTACCGCGTCCGCCGCGCTCTCCACATGGCCCGACGTGGCCAGCGCCAGCACGGCATGGCCCGGCGCGAGCTTCAGGACATGGCGGAGTACGGACAGCTCGTCGTCCGCGTCCGCTCCAGGCAGTGCCAGGTCGAGCAGGATGCAGTGCACGTCGTCCGTGAGCAGCCGCTCGGCCTCGGTGAGGTTCCGCGCGGTACGGACGCGTACCCGCGTCCCGGAGGCGTCGAGCAGTTCCGGGACCGTGAAAGTGCCCGCTGGATCGTTCTCGATCACCAGCAGCGTCAGGTCGGTGCTGCCGGTGGAGTCCGGTCCCCTGGTCTGGTGGGGCAGAACGGTCTGACCGTTCTCCATCGCTTCGGTTTCCTTCCCTCCCCCCGAGGGCACGGTGGAGCGCCAGTCGACGCACCACCAGACGGGGACCTTAGCGGTTGGCGGGGCCACAGCGGAATGGCGCCGGAGAAACCACCGGGGTCATATGCCCTCTCCAGGCCCGCATCCGGCGGTTTGACGGGGTGCCGACCCATGACGAACGTCACTCGTCTGCCCGGCCGGCCGGGGGTGACGCACGCCACGGACAGCGGGAAGGGGGGACAGCCGGGAAGGGCGGCGGACACGGCAGTGAAGGGTGGGGGACACGACGGTACGACGGGCGGCGGGAAGGGCGGGGGATGCGACGGTACGACGGGCGGCGGGGAAGGGCGGGAGGTTACTTGTCGGGCCGGACCACGCCGAGGATCGGCATCGAGCCCGCACCGCCGATCGTGACGTTCCTGCCGGGCCTCGGCGCGTTCACCATCGCCCCGTCCCCGATGTACATCCCGACATGGGTCGCGTCCGAGAAGTAGATGATGAGGTCCCCGGGGCGCATGTCCTTCACCTGGACGTGCGGCAGCTGCTTCCACTGCTCCTGCGAGGTGCGCGGGATCGGGTCCCCGGCCGCCAACCACGCCTGGGAGGTCAGCCCGGAGCAGTCGAACGATTTCGGCCCCGCCGCGCCCCACACGTACGGCTTGCCGATCTGGTCCGTGGCGAACTTGACGGCCTTCTTGCCCTCGGCGCTCGCCTTGTTGTTGATCTCCTTCAGGATGCCCGAGCTGAGCCAGGCCGTCTGGGCCTTGAACTCCTGGTCCTCCTCAAGCTTCTTGAGCCGTTCGCGTTCCTTCTTGGCCAGGCTCGATTCGAGCTTCTTGGCCGCCTCGATCTTCTGCTGGATGTCCTTCTTCTTCTTGGCCTGCTTCTTGCGGTTGGACTCCAGCTTCTGCCACTGGTCGCTGGCGTCCTGGGTGTACGCCGTCAAGTCCTTCTGGGTCTGGTCCATTTCGGCCAGCAGGTTCTTCTGCGCCTGCTGCCCCGAGCGCAGTCGGTCGGCGCCGTCGAGGAAGCTGTCCGGGTCGCCGCTGAGCATCAGCTGCGCCGCGGGCGGCAGGCCGCTGTCCCGGTACTGGGCACGGGCCTCGGCGCCCGCCTGCTTCTTCAGCGCGGTGATCTTCGACTGGCCCTTCACGATGCTCTGGGCCAGTTTCACGATCTCGGACGACTGCTTCTTGGACTGCTCCTTGGCCAGGTTGTACGCGTCCGTGGCGGACCCGGCCTGGCGGTAGAGGTCGTCGATCTTCTGACGGACGGCTTCGAGACGGTCGGTGCCGGAACTCGGAGAACCGGAGCTCGAAGGACCGGAGCTCGAAGAGTCGGAGCCGCCGCCGGAACCGGACCCGCCGGATCCGGAGTCCGGAGACCCGGAGTGCGATGGCCTGGGATCGGCGTACGCGGCAGTCGGCGCGGTCAGTACGGTCACCGCGCAGACCAGCGTGATCGCGGCGGCGACACAGCGGCGTCGGTTCACGAGCTCCCCCTCCAGAGCTGATTTACCGTCAGTAACTTAGGTGGCGCTGGCGCGATAGTGCCATGCCCTGCGCGAATGCGACAGAGGCGTACAACAACTCCCCGGCCCCACCCGTGCCCCCGCGTCACTCCCTGCCCGGTCCGACGAACGGACCCGGGTTCAAGTTCCCGGAAGCGGGGCCAGCGCCGCCCAGTTCACGGTGATTTCACCCTGGCGCCACCTGCGGACGTCGTCGGCCAGCGGCCAGTCGGCCGCGAGGGAGCGCACGGCGGTGATCCACCGCTGCCGGGCGCCGAGCGAGGCGTACGGGGCCGCCGCGGCCCAGGCGCGGTCGAAGTCGCGCAGAAAGGCGTGCACCGGCTCGCCGGGGACGTTCCGGTGGATCAGCGCCTTCGGCAGCCGCTCCGCCAGATCGGACGGCTGGTGCAGCGAGCCGAGCCGGGTCGCGAACGTCACCGTGCGCGGCCCGCCCGGCCCGAGCGCGACCCACACATGCCGCCGCCCGATCTCGTCACAGGTGCCCTCGACCAGCAGCCCGTCCGGTGCGAGCCGCGCGCACAGCCGCTGCCAGACGGCGGCGACCTGCTCCTCGTCGTACTGCCGCAGCACATTGGCCGCCCGGATCAGCGAGGGGCTGCGGCCGTCCAGCGGCACTTCGAAGCCGCCGTGCCGGAAGGACAGCCCCGGCCGCTCGTACGGCTTCGCTGCCGCGACCCTGGCCGGCTCGATCTCGATGCCGACGACCTCGGCCGCGGGCGCGGCGGTGCGCAGCCGCTGGAGCAGTTCCACGGCGGTCCAGGGGGCCGCCCCGTATCCGAGGTCCACGGCGAGGGGATCGGCCGAGCGCCGCAGGGCGGGCCCGTGCACCGCGGCGATCCAGCGGTCCATGCGGCGCAGCCGGTTGGGGTTGGTGGTCCCGCGGGTCACGGCACCCACTGGACGGGCACTGGCCGGACGGGCGCTGGCCGGACGGGCGCCCGCCGCACGGACTCCGGACCGGCTGCCGGCAGAGCTGTCACCGGGAGAGCGGCCGTCGTCGGAGCGGCGTGGGGAGGGTCGGGCCATGCGCCGAGGGTATGTGAGGGGTGTCAAGGTAATTATTCGGCAAAGCGGAAATGCGGCAGGGTATCCCGCTGTTCCAGACCTCAGACGGGGTGCGCCTGCCCTGGAGTCGACCGTGCACGCGCGAGGAGAGGACCGTCCACGTGAGCCAGTACGTGTCCCGGCTCGGGGGCCGGATCACGGGACCCGCGCGGCCCCCCAGGCTGAAGTTCGCCGGGCACCGCAAGCCGCGCAGGGTCGCCATGCTCAGCGTGCACACCTCGCCCCTGCACCAGCCGGGCACCGGCGACGCGGGCGGTATGAACGTCTACATCGTGGAGCTGGCGAAGCGGCTGGCCGCGATCAACATCGAGGTGGAGATCTTCACCCGCGCCACCACGGGCGGCCTCCCGCCGCTGGTGGATCTCGCGCCCGGCGTGCTCGTACGCCATGTCGACGCCGGTCCCTACGAGGGTCTTGCCAAGGAGGAGCTGCCCGCCCAGCTCTGTGCCTTCACCCACGGTGTGATGCAGGCCTGGGCCGGACACCGCCCCGGCTACTACGACCTGGTGCACTCCCACTACTGGCTCTCCGGCCACGTCGGCTGGCTCGCCGCCGAGCGCTGGGGCGCGCCGCTCGTCCACGCCATGCACACCATGGCGAAGGTCAAGAACGCCGCGCTGGCCGACGGTGACACGCCCGAACCCGCCGCGCGGGTCATCGGCGAGACGCAGATCGTGCGGGCCTCCGACCGGCTCATCGCCAACACCGATGAGGAGGCCGACGAGCTGGTACGCCACTACGAGGCCGACCCCGGCAAGGTCGCCGTCGTCCACCCCGGCGTGAACCTCGACCGCTTCCGCCCCGCCGACGGGCGGTCGGCAGCCCGGGCCCGCCTCGGGCTGCCGCAGGACGCCTTCGTACCGCTCTTCGCCGGCCGCATACAACCGCTCAAAGCCCCCGACGTCCTGCTGCGCGCGGTGGCCGTCCTGCTCGACCAGGACCCCTCGCTGCGCAAGCGCATGGTGGTGCCGGTGGTCGGCGGCCCCAGCGGCAGCGGCCTCGCCAAGCCGGAGGGCCTGCAGAAGCTGGCCGCCCGCCTCGGTATCTCGGACATCGTCCGGTTCAACCCGCCGGTCGGCCAGGACCAGCTCGCCGACTGGTTCCGGGCCGCGTCCGTGCTGGTCATGCCCTCGTACAACGAATCCTTCGGTCTGGTCGCCATCGAGGCCCAGGCGGCCGGCACTCCGGTGGTGGCCGCCGAGGTCGGCGGGCTGCCCGTCGCCGTACGCGAAGGGACGACCGGGTTCCTGATCCCCGGCCACGACCCGGCGCGGTACGCGGTGGCGCTGCGCCGCTTCATCGAGAATCCGCAGCTGGTGGACGAGATGGGCGGGGCCGCCGCGCGCCACGCCGGACGGTTCGGCTGGGACACGGCCGCGTCGGCGACCGCGGACGTCTACACGGCCGCGATGCACGAACACCGCCGTCGCGTACGCTCGCACCATGGCTGATCAGGCTGGCGAGGCTGACGTACGAGAGGTCCTGGAGCAGGCGTTCAAGGACGCCGAGCTGGAGTGGGAGAACCCGGAGCCCGGCTCCTACGTGGTGAAGCTCCCCGGCACCCGGAAGCTCTCCACCACGTGCTCGCTGATCGTCGGGAAGCACTCGCTGTCGGTCAACGCGTTCGTGATCCGGCACCCCGACGAGAACGACGCCGGGGTGCACCGGTGGCTTCTGGAGCGCAACCTCCGGCTGTACGGGGTGAGTTACGCGATCGACTCGCTCGGCGACATCTATCTCGCCGGGAAGCTGCCGCTGTCCGTGGTCACACCGGATGAGATCGACCGGCTGCTGGGGGCGGTCCTGGAGGCGGCCGACGGGCCCTTCAACACACTGCTTGAGCTGGGTTTCGCGAGTGCGATCAAGCGGGAGTACGCGTGGCGGGTGTCGCGGGGCGAGCCGACCCGGAACCTGGACGCGTTCACGCATCTGACCCGCGAGGCCGAGGGCGGGAACGGAGCCGAGGGCTGACGTCCGCGCCCGTCGCGGGAAAACGCCCCGCGACGGACGTGCACACCGGCCCCGGCCGGGCCGGCGGGACCGTCAGGAGTGGGTCCTGTCCAGGACCGTGAGGATGTCCGAGCTGGTGCCGGTCTCGGCGATCCGGGGGAAGATCTTCTCGACGCTGTTGTGGTGGGCGGCCCCGTCGCTGTCGGTGACGGCGTCGGTGGCCACGGTGACGTGGTAGCCGTGCTCGTGGGCGGCGCGTGCGGTGGACTCCACGCCGATGCTGGTGGCGACCCCGGTCAGCACGATCTGGGTGACGCCCCGGCGGCGCAGCTGCATGTCGAGGTCGGTGCCGTAGAAGGCCGACCAGTTCCGCTTGGTGACCGTGATGTCCTGGTCGTGGCCGGTGAGGGCATCCACGACGTGGTCCCAGCCGGCCGGCGGGGTGTAGCCGGGGCTGGGTGTGTCGGTGCGTCCGGGCGTCCTGTCGGAGCCGTCGGCGGCGAAGGTGACGCGGACCAGGACGACCGGAAGGCCGCGGGAGCGGAAGGCGTCGGCCAGCTCCACGGTGCGGGTCAGGACATCGCCGGTGGTGTAGGGGCCACCGGGCACTGCCATGACCCCGTTCTGCAGGTCGATGACGACCAGAGCGGACTTCGGGTCAAGGGTGGTGACGGTCATGGGTGGGGCCTGCTTTCTTGACGAGCGTGCGGTGTTGAAGGGGAACAGGGGACGGGTGACGGGGAACGCGGAATGAAGGGCTAGAGATTGTCCTGGCCCTGGCTGTCCTTGTCCTGGTTGTCCTTGCTCTGGTGGCTGTCCGCGTGGCCGCCCGCATGGCCGCCCGCGTGGCTGTCGTCACCGTGCCCGACGCGGGACAGTGAGCGGTCGGCCACGGTGACGACAAGGAACAGCCCGGCGACCGCCAGCAGGAGCCAGCTGAGGTGGTGAAGTCCGCCCGTGGTGGCGCCGTGCTGGTAGAAGGCGGCGTTGGCGGCGGAGGCCAGCAGCGCGCCGACGTACATGAAGGTGCGCAGGAGACCGGCCGACGAACCCATGCGGGCCGGATCGGCCTGGGCGTAGAGGGCGTTCTGGTTGGCCAGGCCATTCAGCCCCTGCGGGATGCCGACGGCCGCGCCGACGAGGGCCAGCAGCCAGACGGGGCTGGAGGTGTCGAGCAGCAGCAGTGCCGCGCAGGCGATGATCTGGACCACGGCGCCCGCCATCAGCTTGCCGCGGATTTCGGGCCTGCGACCGGTGAGGGCCGTCACGGTGACGGCGGCGGCCGACATCGGCAGCAGGAGCAGCCCGGCACCCGATGCGCTGAGGGAGCGGCCCTCCTCCAGCCACTGGGTGAAGCCGTAGAGGAAGGCGTACGACGTGGTGTAGGCCAGCAACTGGCGGCCGTAGGTGGCAAGCAGCGGCGCGTTGCCCCGCAGGATCCGCAGGTCGATGAACGGCTCCGCGCACCGCAGCTCCCGCCGGACGAACCCCGTACCCGCCGCGGCGGCGATCACCAGCAGGTACCACTGCGCGAGGCCGGGGTTCATCAGGAACAGCATGAACGCGGTGAGCGTCCCCGCGAAGAGGCCCATGCCCCAGGCGTCCAGCCGCTGGCCGGGCTCGGGCGGTGCCCCCTGCTCCGGCTTCCCGCGCCGCGACAGCCGCAGCGCTCCCAGGACGAGACAGGCCGCGGAGAGCGGCACGTTGACGCCGAAGATCAGATGCCAGCCGCCCGCGCCGATCAGCAGACCGCCCAGGGTGGGGCCGATCACCGCGATGACCTGGTTGGAGAGCGACAGTGCGGCCAGGACGCCGCTCGGGCTCTTCATGCCGGTGCGCGCCGATTCGGACCGCAGCAGGTACATGGAAGCGGGGTACGCCGCCGACGTACCGAATCCCAGCAGGACCCGGGAGACGATCAGCACTCCGAGGTTCGGAGCGAAAACGCCGAGAAGCCCCGCGAGACCGACTACCGCGGTGCCGGTCAGGTAGAGAGTGCGCGCGCCGTAGGAGTCGACGAGCCGGCCGATGACCGGCTGGCCTATCGCCGTTGCCAGATACAGCGCCGATACCAGCCACGCCGTCTGCGACGGTGCCGCACCGAACGCCTTCCCGATCGGGATCAGCGCCACGGCCAGCATGGACGAGTTGATCGGGTTCAGGACCGAACCCAGGATCATCGGTGTGACCAGCTTGCGGTTGAACCCGCCGGGACCGGCCTCCCGCCGGCCGCGCACCCGCTCGGCGATGGACGTCACGACTGCGCCACGTCGTCCAGCACGGCCATCGCCGCGATGACCGCCTCCAGCTGCTCCGGTGTCGCCTGCTCCTGAAGGGCCCGCGCGAGCCAGGTCTCGCGCGCCCGCCGGTCTCCCGAGCGCTGCTTGCGGCCCAGCTCGGTCAGGGTGATCAGCTGGCGGCGGCCGTCGTCGGGGTCGGGGTGCCGCTCCACGAGGCCGCCCTGCTCCAGCGTGGCGACGATCTTCGCGATCGACTGCGGGCGCACCCGCTCGGTCACGGCGAGATCGCTCGCCGACGCCGGTCCTTGCTTGTCCAGCCGCATCAGCACCGATGCCTGTGCCGATGTCAGATCGCCCTCGCCCTCGCCCTCCAGGGCGATGAGCCGACGGCGTACGCGGCTGGTCACCACCCACACGTCGCGCGCGGCCCGGCGTGCCGGTTCGGAGATGTCCTCGCTGTTTCCGGTCATGCGGCCACCGTAGAACGACACCCCAGAGTGTGCAACCCAAGGTGCACAGTTTGAGGTGTTGATTTGATTCTGGGCGACTCCGCGCACGCCTCTTCCCCGCCTCCTGGCTCCCGTGGCATGCTCACGACCGACGCACTCATGAACTCTGTTCACAGACATGAACATCCATGAAAGAGGCGGGCACCATGGGGAACATCAGCAGACGCGCACTGCTCGGCAGCGCCACGGCCGTCGCGGCCGTCATCGCGACGGGCGGGACATCCACGGCCGCACCGCGTGGCCGGACCCCGTCCACCACCCCGCTCTGGCGGGAGTTCACCCGGACCCCGTACACCCACCCGCAGATCCCGTACATCGGCGGAGCGGGCCGGCGTACGGGCGAGCGCCGCTTCCCCCGGCTCCCCGTCGTCGCCGACGTCCGCGAGTACGGCGCGGTCCCCGACGGCTCCGCCGACTCGGCGCCCGCGATCAACCGTGCCATCGCCGCTGCCGGCCGACGCGGCGGCGGCACGGTCCTCATCCCGCCCGGCACCTTCCGTATCGACGACCTCATCCGCATCGGGCACAGCAATGTCGTGCTGCGCGGCGCGGGCAGCGGCCGCACCACGCTGTACGCGACGAAGAGCCTCACCGAGCTGATCGGTCCCTACGGCTCCCGGTACGGCGGCAACAAGTCCTCGTGGTCCTGGGCGGGCGGGCTCATCTGGCTCTGCCCCGAGGCGCGGTTCGCGAGCCTGACGGCCGCCATCACCGCCGCGGCCTGGCCCTTCGAGGGCTGGACGGGCAACAAGCGCGACGAGTGGCGCACCCTCACCACCGTCGCCCCGGCCCGGCAGGGCGACCGCACGGTCACCGTCGCGGACACCGCGAAGCTCGGCCGCGGCGACCTCGTGCTGCTCCGGCTCGCGGACGACGCGGGGCACACGCTCCTGGAGCACATGTCGGGCGGCGGACCGGGCCCCGAGGCGTACGAGTGGGACGACAAGACCAAGCTGACCTCGTACGTCCCGTACGAGTGGCCGGTGCGCATCACGGCGGTGCACGGCCGCAGGCTCACCCTGGAACGCCCCCTCCCGCTCGACATCCGCCCCGAGTGGGACCCCCGCCTCACCACGCATGTCGCGCCGCTGACCGGGTCGGCCGTGGAGGGGCTCACGCTCCGGGCAGTCCTCACCCCGCAGTCGCCGCATCTGCTCGACAAGGGGTACAACGGCGTCGCGTTCCAGTGCGCGTACGACTGCTGGGCCGACGACGTCGTCGTACGTGACGTCGACAACGGCTTCGGGCTTGTCGCCGCGTCCGCGACCACCCTGCGCCGTACTCGCGTCGAGGGCCGGGGCTCGCACCACCCGTACTTCTGCCGGGAGGGCTCGCACGACAACCTCGTCGAGGAGTTCACGATCGCCGAGCGCACCGTGCCCGCCCCGGCGGGCACCCAGCTGCACGGCATCAACGTCGAGGGGCTCTCCAGCCACAACGTCTGGTCGCGCGGGGTGATGGAGATGGGCACCTTCGACTCGCACCGGGGCCTGCCGTTCGCCAATGTGCGGACCGACATCACCGTCAACAACGATGGTCAGCACGGCGGGGACGCCTCGGCGGGTCCGCTCTTCGGTGCCCGGTTCACCCACTGGAACATCCGGGTCACCAACGGCCGCGAGGGCCTGATGAAGATCGACGGCCTCGCCCCGTACAGCGCGAGCGTCGGGATCAGCACGGTCAGGCCGTTCGGCCAGATCGACGTGCCCGACTTCACCGGCGATCTGCATACGCGTCTTGAGGCCTACGGCGCGCCGGAATCCGTACACCCGGCCAATCTGCACGACGCCCAGCGGGCGCTGAACCCGTAGCGCGCACGCGCCCGCCCGGGGCCGGGCGTCCCCACGGGCGGGATCCCCGGCCCCGGTGGTCCGGCGTGCGAGGTCCTCGGCCCCGGTGGTCCGGCGTGCGAGGTCCTCGGCCCCGGTGGTCCGGCGTGGGAGGTCCCCGGCCCCGGTGGTCCGGCGTGCGAGGTCCCCGGCCTCGGTGGACTATTCCCTCATGAGCGACAAAGGGGACCCCTCCGCCTCTCCTGCGGCCGCCGCCGGTAAATTCGCGCCGAACCAGACGCTGACGCTGGCCGCCATGCTGTTCGCCGTCTCGATGACGTTCATCGACCAGACGATCGTGGCCATCGCGGCGCCGGACATCATCCATGAGCTCGGCCTCTCCGCGTCCGGGATGCAGTGGGTGGTCAACGCCTATTTGCTGGCCCTGGCGGCGTTCTTCGCGCTCGGCGGGCGGCTCTCGGACATCTTCGGACACCGGCGGATCATGGTGATCGGCACGCTGGTCTTCGCCATCGCATCGGCGCTGTGCGGTGCGGTTCCCAAGGGCGGGGGCGCCGAGACCTGGCTGATCGCCTTCCGGGCGGTCCAGGGGCTGGGGGCGGCGCTGATGTTCCCCGCGGCGCTCGCCGTGGTGGTCGCGGTCTTCCCGGTGGAGCGGCGGGGACGCGCCCTGGCGCTGTTCTTCGGGCTGTCCGGCGCCCTGACGTGTGTCGGTCCGCTGCTGGGCGGCTGGCTCACCGACTGGACGTGGCGGGCGATCTTCTGGGTCAACGTTCCCGTCGCCGTCATCGCCCTGGTCCTGACGGCCAGGGCCCGTATCCCCCGTAACGCGACCCGTGAGCCGCTCGATGTGCCGGGCGCGGTGCTCGTGGCCGTGGGGATGGGGCTCAGCGTCTTCGGGCTCCAGCAGGCTTCCGCCTGGGGCTGGGACAGCGCCGCCACCTGGCTCTGCATCGTGGGCGGCCTGCTGGTCCTGCTGGTGTTCGGCGCGCTGGAACTCCGCACCGGGCACCCGCTCATCAGGCTCCGGGTGTTCCGGGACCGGGCCTTCACCGTCGATGTCGTGGTGCTGTTCTTCGCTATGATCGCGTTCGTCCCGGTCTTCTTCTTCGCCTCGGTGTACGCGCAGGTGTCGCTGAGCGCGTCACCGAACCAGGCGGCCCTCTTCCTGCTGTATTTCTTCATCGGGTTCGCCATCGCCTCCCAGTGGGGCGGGCGCATCCTGGACCGGCGCGGCGCCCGCCCGGCCCTGAAACTGGGCTGCGCGCTGGGCGCCGTCGGATTCGCCCTGTGGGCGCACCGGATGACGGACCTGTCGATGCACGACCAGTGGCCCTATGCGGCCCTGGCGGGGGCGGGTATCGGATTCCTGCTCGCCCCGGCGTCCACGGACGCGGTGAACCGCGCGATCGACGCGTCGTACGGGGAGGTCACCGGGATCACGCAGACGGTGCGCTACTACGCGGCGAGCGTGGGCCTCGCGGTGTTCGGCACGGTCCTCACCCATGTCACCACCGACCGGGTCGCCGACACCCTCCGCGCCAGAGGCCTGCCGGACCGGACCGCGAAGAGCACGGCGCACAGCATCGCCGAGGCCGTCACCGGGCAGGGCGATGCGAGCGAGCCGACGGGCAGCGGCCCGGTCGCGACGGCGACCCGGCACGCGATGGGGGCGATCCGGCTGGACTTCGCCGAGGCGAACCGGGCGGTCTTCTACGGGATGGCCGGCGCGCTCGCCATCGCCTTCATCTGCTCGTACTTCCATCCGGGCACCCGGGTGACGGCGGAACCGCGGACGCCGCAGAGCCCGCAGACGCCGCGGACGCCGCAGACGCCGCAGAGCTCGCAAGGGACCGGGGACGACGTGCGGGTGTGACGGACCGCGGGCCGGCCGGCTCCGTCCGCACCGCGGACCGGGGCGCCGCACCGCGGCCGGGTCCGCCGGGTCCGCCGGGTCCGCCGGGTCCGCCCTGCGGTGGCAGCCCCCGCATCAGCACCCCGTACCCGAGCGCCGCCACCGTGCCCAGCACCGCGCACGTCCCCCACAGCCACTCCGCCCCGAACCGGTCGATGATCACCCCGGACATCAGCGGGGCGATCAGCGCCGCCACCGCCCAGGACATCGTGTACATCCCCTGGTAGCGGCCCCGGCCGTGGACGGGGGAGAGGCGGACCACCAGCCCGGTCTGGGTGGGGGCGTTGACGATTTCGGCGAGGGTCCAGACGCAGACCGTCAGCGCGTACAGCCCCACCGAACCGGCGAACGCGGTGAGCCCGAACCCGTACCCGGCCACCACCGACGAGATGACCAGCAGGCGGCGCGGGTCGCGGTGCTCGATGAACCGGGTCACCGGGATCTGGAGCACCACGATCAGTACGCCGTTGACCGCGACGGCCATGCCGTAGTCGGCGCTGCTGAAACCGTCCTTGCCCATCGCCACCGGCAGCCCCACCGATGCCTGCTGGAAGATCAGCGCGACCACGAACGACAGCCCGACGACGCTCATGAACCGGCCGTCGCGCAGAACCGTCCCCAGCCGGACCGCCGATTCGGTCGCCTGCTCCACGGCCGTACGCACCGGACGGGACTCGGGCAGCTTGAGGAAGACCAGCACCGCGCAGACCAGGGTCAGGGCCGCCTCGCCCAGGAAGCCCGCGAGATAGCTGTACTGCGCGACGAAGCCCGCGCCCGCCGACGAGACCGCGAACCCCAGGTTGATCGCCCAGTAATTGAGGGAGAAGGCGCGCACCCGGTCCTCGGGCTTCACGATGTCGGCCATCATCGCCTGCACGGCCGGACGCGAGGCGTTCGATGCCATGCCGACCAGGAAGGCGACACCGGCGATGGCCACCGGGTCCCGCATGAAGCCGAGCAGCGCCACCGAGAACGCCGTCGAGACCTGCGCGACCAGCAGCGTGGGCCGCCGGCCGAGCCGGTCGGTCATGACACCGGAGCCGAGCGAGGACACGACACCGCCGAGGCCGTGGAGGGAGGCGACCAGACCCGCGTACGAGGCCGAGTACCCGCGGTCCAGCGTCAGATAGAGCGCCATGAAGGTGGCGACGAACGCACCGAGCCGGTTGATCAGAGTGCTGGTCCACAGCCACCAGAACGCCCGGGGCAGCCCCGAGACGCTCTCCCGTGCGGCGCGTCTGACCCCGGTGAGACCGGCTGCGGACATCGTGTATTCCCCCTGGCAGAACTGGACGTGGATGTGAGCGCCGCACGGTTCGGATGTAAGTGGTGCTGTATATCCACGGACATTACGTTCGGCCTGTTCCGGCCTGCCACTCAATTGACGGAGGGCGTCAATCAGCGGCCGTCCTGCCGTCGATTAGGCTCGGGGTCATGGCCGACGCACCGTACAAGCTGATCCTCCTCCGCCACGGCGAGAGCGAATGGAACGCTACGAATCAGTTCACCGGTTGGGTGGACGTCAACCTGACGCAGAAGGGCGAGAAGGAGGCGGTCCGCGGCGGTGAGCTGCTCACGGACGCCGGCCTGCTCCCCGATGTCGTGCACACCTCGCTCCAGAAGCGCGCCATCCGCACCGCCCAGCTCTCGCTGGAGGCGGCGGACCGCCACTGGATCCCCGTGCACCGCTCCTGGCGACTGAACGAGCGGCACTACGGCGCGCTCCAGGGCAAGGACAAGGCGCAGACGCTCGCCGAGTTCGGCGAGGAGCAGTTCATGCTGTGGCGCCGTTCGTACGACACCCCGCCGCCGGTCCTGGAGGACGGCGCGCCGTACTCGCAGAGCGGCGACGCGCGGTACGCGACGATCCCGCCGGAGCTGCGCCCGCGCACCGAGTGCCTGAAGGACGTCGTCGTCCGGATGCTGCCGTACTGGTACGACGGCATCGTCCCGGACCTGCTCGCCGGCCGCACGGTCCTGGTCGCCGCACACGGCAACTCGCTGCGCGCGCTGGTCAAGCACCTCGACGGCATCTCGGACGCGGACATCGCGGGCCTGAACATCCCGACGGGCATCCCGCTCGCGTACGAGCTGGACGCCGACTTCAAGCCCGTCAACCCCGGCGGCACGTACCTGGACCCGGACGCGGCTGCCGCGGCCATCGAGGCCGTCAAGAACCAGGGCAAGAAGAAGTAAGAGTAGCGATCACGCCCCTGGCCTGCGCTCCTGGCGCAGGCCAGGGGCTCTCGTTTGCTCTGAGTCCGCTGGGGGCCCTCAGCGCGGCGGTTCGTCCGGCTGCAGAGCCTTGCCGGGAGGGAGGCGGTTAGGGGAGAACTCCCTGCCCCCCGGCGCCTCCCTCAGCGCGGAACCGGGTCGAGCGAGGCATTTCAGAGGGGAGCCGCGACCCCCTCTACCGGGAGCTTGCAGCAAACTGCTTATTTCTTCTTGCCCTGGGTCTGGGAGACCCGGTCTGGGAGACGACCTGACGGCGGTCACCGTGAACGCGGAACTGGGTGAACACGTCCAGCATGCTGCCCGGCCCCGGCCCTGGCCCCGGCCCCAGCCCCGGCCCGGCATCGGCTGAAAACGGGAATCTGACAGCCTCCTGACACTCTCTCCGTACCCTCCACCCCATGCGATACCTCCCGAGCCCGTTCCGTCGGCCAACCCTCCGTCCGCGGCGCATCACCGCGGCGGCAGTGGCCGCGGTGGCGGCGGCAACCGTAGGGATGTCTCTGCCGGTCGCGGCCCCTGCCCACGCGGCGGAACGCCCCGCGGCAGGCCAGGTTGCCATCGTGGGAACCGTGGTCGGCGACAACACACAGGGCGGGTTTCTCGACACCACGGGCGCGTCCTGCGCCACCTCCTCCCACGACGGCTGCCTCCGCTACCTCGTCGGTCCGCAGTTCGGTTCGGCGATCACCAAGCCGCTGTACGACCGGGCTCAGCGGGCCTGAGTGGTGCCCCGGCCCCCTCCGGAAGGGGCGATGCGTCGAGCCGCGCGGGCAATCGCCCACCGCTCATTCCCGCCGACTGCTTCGGCGCATCGAAAGCCATCGAAATTCTCGACATCTACCTTCCACATTGGTTAGGCGAATATGAAACTTGGACGCACAGCGCGTGCGAAGTTGCTGCTGCTTGCCGCGCCCGTAACAGCCTGTGCTGTTTGGTTCACCTCGACAGAGGCGTTCGCTGCCGCCGGTGGGTCCAGTACTCAGCCTGCGCGGCAGGGGGTGAGCGAGGTGCACTACAACCTGGGCGACGAGGCCTTCCCGCCGCCCAAGTCTCTCGGATACGTGGGCAACAACGAGCTGGACGGGGCTGTTTACTACCCCGACGACATATCCTCCGGCACCCACCCTCTGATCATGATCGAGCATGGATTCTGGGACACCTGCGCCGACGCCGACGCCTCCACGTCACTCACCGCGGCGCAAGCCGCGCTGGCGAAGGACGAGCAGAGCGGTGACACGGCCGACGCGGCAAAGCAGGAGGCGATCATCAAGGCCGCCTCGGACCGGCTGTCGGCCTGGCCGTGCGCATCTGGGGTGCGGCAGATCCCCAGCTATCTCGGATACGACTACCTGGGCCGTGATCTGGCAAGCCGGGGGTTCGTCGTTGTCTCCATCGGGGCGAACGGCATCAACTCGACGTCTCCCGGCCAGGCCGACACGGTGTATCAGGAGCGCGCGGCACTGATCAACGTCCAGTTGCGCATGTGGCAGCAGTTGTCGTCGACGGGCGATGGCCCGCTGCGCGGCAGCTTCGTCGACGCCAGGTCCGGACGTCCGTCGCCGGTGAACTTCAAGAACCATGTGGACTTGCAGAACGTGGGGCTGATGGGGCATTCCATGGGCGGCGGCGGCGTGATGCAGGAGATCGCCGACAGCAGCCGTGACGCATGGCCCAAAGGCGTGTCCATCAAGGCCGCGTTCGCTCTCGCACCTACCGCCACCTGGGACGTCGATCCCATCACCAAGACATCGTTTGCGGTGATGTGGGGCACGTGCGACCAGGTGAACACCGGGGAGTACTTCAACTGGAACAAGGACGACAACAGCGCACCGATAGCCCAGTACACGGTGCACGGCGGTGTCCACGACTTCTACAACAAGCAGTGGTCACCCAGCAGCGGCCAGGTCAGCGCACATGACGACGCCGTTCCCGGGAGCAAGCCAGGCACCTGCAAGTCCCAGTTCCCCGGCGCCACCGCCCCCCAAACCGATCAGAAGGAACTCCCGGAGCAGCGGCAGCGCCGGATCACCAAGGATTACGTGAGCGCCTATTTCGCCGACCACCTGCTCGGACGGACGCAGTACGAGCCTTACCTGACGGGCGAGAAGTCGTTCCCCGGTACGGGCGGTGCCGTCAGCACCCAGTTCGACGGGGGCAACAACTGAGCACTTTCCCACCGGGTTGACGGTCGGGTGAGAGTGAAGGGGAGCCCCGACGCTCTTGAGCCAGAGGGCCCCGCACGCACACCCGCACGCACACCCACACGCACACCCACCCCACACCCCAGCGCCCAGCAGAAGGCCCCCTGCCCCACGGAGACTCCGCGGGGCAGGGGGCTTTCTGCTGCGCTGTGCCTCCATGGGCCGTCAGGTGCTCGATCGAGCCGTGCCAGACCCCGAGAACGGACAGCACCCGGCCGCCGGCACCCCATCGGGCAGGGCCGGTCTTCGGCATCAGGGTCCCACGCGCCGCCGCCCGAGCCGGTTCTGTGGGCCGTCTGCGGCAATGTGGCCCGTGCCCGCTCGCGCCTGCTGCCGGGCCCACACACCACGCTGAACAATTGGCCTGGTCACACCGCAGAGACGTGCCTGAGCGACATCGAGAGGAACGACCGATGGACAGGGCCGGCCGGCCGGATCGTAGAACGCTGCTTGTCGGCGGGCTCATGGGCGCCACCGTCGCGCTTGCGGGCTGCTCGTCGACGAGGACCGCCGCGTCGACGACCGGCGCTTCGCCGGAAGCTCGGCCCACCACACCGGCCGCGGCATTCGCGAGGCTGATGGAAGGCAACAAGCGCTGGGTGAGCGGAGACCTCCAGCACCCCGACCGGGATCCGAACCGGCGTCAGCTCGTGGCCCAGGAGCAGGAGCCGTTTGGGTCGATCCTCTCGTGTATCGACTCCCGAGTGCCGCCCGAGCTCCTCTTCGATACCGGCCTGGGCGACCTTTACGTGATGCGCACGGGGGGAGAGGCGGTCGGCCCGGTGGTCACTGGTTCCATCGAGTACGGGCCCATGACGAGTGACACCCCCCTCATCGTGGTCCTCGGGCATCAGCGCTGCGGCGCCATCAAGGCGGCGTACACGTCCCTTCGTGACGGCAAACCACTGCCCGGCAACCTGCAGGCGATCGTCAAGGCCCTGCAGCCTGCGTACGAGCAGGCAGTCCGGGAGGATGGCGCCGACCCGGTCGAGACCATGGCCCGCGCCCAGGTCAGGTTGACCGCGGCCGATCTGCGCTCCAACAAGGACCTGGCCCCACTCGTGGCAAAGGGCGCCCTGGCCGTGGTCGGCGCCTACTACTCGCTCGACACCGGCAAGGTGAAGGTCCTGGCCGGCGCACCCTCCTGACCGGTCGGACGAGTCGAACGGGAGCTACGGGCGCTATCAGCGCGGTGAGGAGTGGCCGGACTGCTCCCCGTAGCGCTCCGAAACAGCTGACAGTCGGCTCCAGTTCGGCGGCGCGGCCAGCCCTGGCGACCCTTGTTCAACTGCTTCCGGTGCTTGGCCGCCTCCCCAGTGGTGACTCTCATCTCCGGTCGGCTCTACCGGCGGCTGCGTCGTTGGCCGGGATCGACTTTCAGCCGCGGCCGGACGCCCCGTGCCCCAGGGCGTGCGCCGTTCCCACCAGTTCCCCACGCCAGGCGCCCGGTTCCCGCCGCGCAGCGGTCGAGGTCGATGAATGACTGGCCCCGCGCCCCCGCCACTGACGGCTAGCCAGGCCAGTCAGGGGCAGGGGGCTTTTTGCTGGGCCGGGCAGGTCACTGTGGTGTCTGGCACCGCCGGGGGAGAGTCACGCTTCCAGGCTTGTGCTCGAACGTCTTCATCACCAGCCACTCGTCCAACTCGGGATCGTAGAGATTCTGGATACCGAATTGCAGTACCTGCCAGAACGTCCCGCGATTACGTTGGTCGACGTAGATGTCGCCGAGCGCGAGCGGGAATCGGAGGAATTTCCCCGGAGGGCGTTGCGGCTGGACGGCGCCGACCCTCCAGTGGTTCACATACCGCCGCGGGTTCTGCTCCAGGATCTCCCGCCCGACGAACCGCGCGGTGCTGAACACCTGGTTCAACTGGTCCAGATTGACGCCTGGAATCTTTGAGCACGGATGCTCGTTCAGGCCGGGCCACTTGTAGGTCAGCGTGTAGAGCGTGTTGTGGTAGATCAGATTGGTGAACCAGATGGGATATTGCGGGCCTCCCGCAACCATCTGGCTTTCGCCGTTCCTGCCCTGCCAGGTGAACGGCACTGTGATGCCCAGATCCCGGACGACCCACTTTCCCTTTCCCCGGAAATTCCGGGGGAGTTGAGGCGGCTGGGGAGCGGCCCCGACCGTCCCGAGCGACGGTGCGGCCTCGGGCCGCGTGCCGGTGGCGGCCGGTGACGGGGCCGCCGCGACGACGGCGATCGCCCCGGCGACGGCGATGGAGACTGCCGCCCGACGTGTGCGTGTCCAACCCATGGTCTTCCTCAGCTGTCGTGTCGCGCGCCGTCGTGGCAGAGCCCAAACGCCGGACGCACCGGATTCCGAGTGGCGCCGCGCAGGGGCGCGGGGACGCACCGGCCCCAATGACACTCACGGGGCCGCACCGCGATGGTCCCCCCGGTAGCGTGTGTCACTCCGTGCGGCTGCGCGCGTCACTTGTTCCGCCTACACCGTTCCACCCGCTTGATCTAAGGAAGCCATGCCCAATGGCCGGGCTGAAGCGTCCTCGTGCCGAGAAGCCAGTTGGCGAATTCAGGGCAAGAAGAAGTAATTCCGCTCGGCCGAATCCCTCTGCCTGCGATGTCCTCGCAGGCGGGGAGCTTCATGTGCGATATGCCTCTTTCATGATGAGGGAAGCACTAAAGAAGCCGTTTGCTCGTTCTGTTCCTACTGTCGTGGCGGCCTCCACCACGGCTGCGGCGCTGGCCGGGGTGCTGCTCATGTACGCCTCCGCCGACCGGGCCGGCGCGGCCCCGCCGGGGACGACCAGCGCCGGACTCATCCAGCTGAACATCTCCGACGTGGGGCCGCTCGACCTCTCGCAGTTCGACGGGACCTACGGAACGGCCGGCTCACCGCCGCTCAACGGAGACGAGGACACCGGCGACTTCTCCGACCCGGACGGGGTGCGCGCCTATTACCAGGACGGCACCCACGCCGTCGTGACCTCGAACACCGACGCCAAGCACTACGCCAAGGTGGATGCCGCCGGAATCGAAGTGAGGCTCCATGGCGCGGACTTCATCTCGACCACCCCCAGCGGCGCGATCGGCTCCCTGAACACCTATGCGGAGTGCACCCCGCCGCCGTTCGGCCCGTACTCCCTCGGCTACGCGCACACGGACGGGCAGCAGATCGCGGTTCTTGGCCACCGGGTCGACATCGGCACTACCGATCTCACGGTCAGCGGGGCCGATCTGAACGAGCCCGACACGTTGGGGGACAGCACGCTGCGCGTGACCTTCACTCAGCACGTCGTACCCGCCGATGAGATCCAGACGCCCGGAGCGTACGAGGCCGAGGCCTGGTTCGACGTGTCGGTGGCGGGGGTGCTGCGCGACCCGGCGGGCGTGGTGGTCTACGACGGGCCGATCGCCGGGGCCCGGCTGGGCGAGGTGCACGCCCGGTGCCATCAGGAGTCCCCGTCGCCGTCGCCTTCCCCGACGGACACGGAGTCGCCCTCGCCGTCCCCTTCGCCGACGGATACGGAATCCCCTGCGCCGTCCCCCACGGATACGGAGTCACCGACCCCGTCGCCCTCGCCCACGGATTCCGAGTCGCCCTTGCCGTCCCCCACCGACACCGGCTCGCCCACCCCGCCCCCTTCGCCCTCCCCCTCGGACAGCGAGAGTCCGACCCCGCCGCCTTCCCCCACCGCCACCGACGGCACGAGCGGCGGCACGAGCGGCGGTACCGACGGCGGCACGGGTGGTGACACAGGCGGCTCCGACGGTGGAACCAGCGGCGGAACCGACGGTGGAACCAGCGGCGGAACCGACGGTGGAACCAATGGCGGCAACACCGGCGGCACCACCGGCGGCGACACCGGCGGTACCAATGGTGGTGGCGGTGACAGCGACGGTGGCGCGTACGGCGACGGTGGCACCGGCGGTGGCAGGCACGGCGGGGGTGGTGAGCTTGCCGACACCGGTGACCAGATCGCCCTGGTGAGCGGTGCGGCCGCCATCCTCACCGCTGTCGGTGGAGTGCTGTTCGTCCGCCGCAGGCGCAGCTAGCAGGTACGGGACCGACCGTGCCGGCACTGACCCGCGCAGACAGCGAGGGGCCCCGTCCCGCCACCGGTTCCGGTGGTGCGGACGGGGCCCTCGCAGTCGTACGGAAGAACGGCCCGCGTCAGTGGCAGCCACTGCACTGGCACGGAGCACCGGACTGGCAACCACAGCCGCAGCCCGGACCGCAGCCGCAGGCGCCGAGAACGCGCAGATGGTGCACTTCGACGGGGGCTTGCTGCTGGGGGTCGGTGACGGGGGAATCGGCCATGATTTCCTCCTGCTCGGCATGCGAGGACGTACTGCCTCCGGCCATCCCATACCCACCCCGGTGGGGCGCATCAACGGCGCATACGCGCAAGCGCGCCGTTCACGCCCCCTCGACCTGCGCCGGAGCGGACTGAATCTCGTCGGCGTGCTCGCCCGTCACCAGATAGACCACGCGCTTGGCCACCGACACCGCGTGGTCGGCGAACCGCTCGTAGTAGCGGCCGAGGAGCGTCACGTCGACCGCCGTCTCGATGCCGTGCTTCCACCGGTCGTCCATCAGGTGCTGGAAGAGCGTCCGGTGCAGCAGGTCCATCTCGTCGTCGTCCGTCTCCAGCTGGAGCGCCAGGTCGACGTCCATCGTGATGATGACCTCCGCCGCCTTCGCCATCAGCCGCTGCGCGAGCTGCCCCATTTCCAGGATCGTGGCGTGCAGATCGTGCGGAACGGCCCGGTCCGGGTAACGGAGCCGGGTGAGCTTCGCGACGTGCTGGGCCAGGTCGCCCGAGCGCTCCAGGTCGGCGCTCATCCGCAGCGAGGTGACGACGATGCGCAGATCGGTGGCGACGGGCTGCTGCCTGGCCAGCAGGGCGATGGCCCGTGCTTCGAGGTCGTGCTGGAGGTCGTCGACCTTCTGATCGGCGGCGATCACGCTCTCGGCGAGCTTCAGATCGGCGTCCAGCATGGCGGTCGTGGCCCGGCCGATCGCCGAACCGACGAGCCGGGCCATCTCGACCAGGCCCTCGCCGATCGAGTCCAGTTCCTCGTGGTACGCGTCCCGCATGGGAGTCCCTCTCTTGTACGGCTGATCTTGTGCGGCAGGTCTTGTGCGCGCAGGTCTGTGCGGCAGGTCTTGTGCGGCCGGTCGTGTACGGCTGATCTTGTGCTGCCGGTCCTGTCGCGGTCGGCCTTGTCGCAACCGGCACAGCGGCACGGCCCGGAGGTGCCCGACAGGTGTCCACCTCCACGCTTCCACGGTCGGTGCGCCACGCGTCCGTTTCCGTCATCCCAAGTGAACCGGCCCTATCCCCTCGGTGAACTCTGGGCGACGAACGTTCGAGCGGGCACCCGTATGGCTGGGGATGTGTCGGTGGAGCCGCATAACCTGGACACATGGACGTGAACGCGGCGGTCGCCGCAGCAAGCGCGATCGCCGGGCTGTGCACCGGCGTCATCGGCGTGCTGGCGTTCCGCTGGAGCGAGCGCGAGCTGGCACGCCCCACCCGGACCTCCCTGCACACCGGCGACGTGCTGCCGCCCGGCGTGGACACCGTCCTCTCCGTGCTCAGCTCCTCGGCCGTGGTGCTCGACGAGAGCGACTCGGTGGTCAAAGCCAGCTCGGCTGCGTACGCCCTGGGCCTGGTCAGGGGCGGGAAACTGGCCGTCGAGCCCATGCTGCACATGGCCCGGGACACCCGGCGCGACGGGGAGATACGACAGGTCGAGCTCGACCTTCCCCGCCGGGGCACCGGCCGTGGCGAGGCACTCGCGGTCTCGGCCCGGGTGGCACCGCTCGGCTCCCGGCTGGTGCTGCTGCTCGTCGAGGACCTCACGGAGGCCCGGCGTATCGAAGCCGTACGACGAGACTTCGTCGCCAACGTCAGCCATGAGCTGAAGACCCCGGTCGGAGCGCTCTCGCTGCTCTCCGAGGCGGTCATGGGAGCGTCGGACGACCCGGAGGCGGTCACCCGTTTCGCGGGCCGGATGCAGATAGAGGCGACCCGGCTCACCAATCTGGTCCAGGAGCTCATCGATCTCTCCCGGGTCCAGAACGACGACCCGCTCGAAGACGCCGAGCCGGTCCGGGTCGACGTCCTGGTCGCCGAGGCCATCGACCGCTGCCGCCACCAGGCGGGCACCAAGCAGATCACCATGGCGGCCGGCGGCACGGCCGACCTCCACGTCTGGGGCAACCGCTCCCAGCTCGCCGCCGCGCTGGGAAACCTTGTGGAGAACGCGGTGAACTACTCACCGGCCCGCACCCGGGTCGGTATCGCCGCCCGCCGCACCTCCGCCCCCGGCGGAGGGGGCACCTCCCAGGCTTTCGGCTCTGGGGGACTCATCGAGATCGCCGTCACCGACCAGGGGCTCGGTATCACCGAGAAGGACCGCGAGCGGATCTTCGAGCGCTTCTACCGCGTCGACCCGGCCCGCTCGCGCGCCACCGGTGGCACGGGGCTGGGCCTCGCCATCGTCAAACATGTGGCCGCCTCGCACGGCGGGGAGGTCACGGTGTGGAGCTCGGAGGGCCAGGGCTCCACCTTCACCCTGCGGCTGCCGGAAGCCGGTTCCGTACGCAATCGCCGCGGCCGCACGGATCCGGCCGCCGACCCCGCACAGCACCACACCGGCTACGCCGGGCCCGCAGATCCCACTGACGCTGTCGACGATGACGACGACCAGCCCTTCGCGAACTTCCTGTCCTCTGAACCAATTCCTGCCCCGGAGGTCCTTCCGTGACCCGAGTGCTTGTCGTCGAGGATGAGGAATCCTTCAGCGACGCCCTGTCCTACATGCTCCGCAAGGAAGGCTTCGAGGTCGCCATCGCGGCCACGGGCCCCGATGGACTCGACGAATTCGAGCGCAACGGCGCCGACCTCGTACTGCTCGACCTGATGCTGCCGGGACTGCCCGGCACCGAGGTGTGCCGCCAGCTGCGCGGCCGCTCCAACGTCCCGGTGATCATGGTGACCGCCAAGGACAGCGAGATCGACAAGGTGGTCGGCCTGGAAATAGGAGCAGACGACTACGTCACGAAGCCCTTCTCCTCACGGGAGCTGGTCGCCCGTATCCGCGCGGTGCTGCGCCGCCGCGGTGAGCCCGAGGAGGTCTCCCCGGCGGCACTGGAGGCCGGCCCGGTCCGGATGGACGTGGACCGCCATGTCGTGACGGTCTCCGGCGCCAAGGTCGACCTGCCGCTCAAGGAGTTCGACCTGCTGGAGATGCTGCTCAGGAACGCGGGCCGGGTGCTGACCCGGATGCAGCTGATCGACCGGGTCTGGGGCGCGGACTACGTCGGGGACACCAAGACCCTCGACGTCCACGTGAAGCGGCTGCGCGCCAAGATCGAGCCGGACCCGGGCGCGCCCCGGTATCTGGTGACGGTCCGGGGGCTGGGCTACAAGTTCGAGCCGTAAGCCGCGAGTACGACGCGCGCGAGCCGCGTACGAGTCGCGGTACGACCCGCGCGCGAGCCGCGTACGAAAAGGAGGTGCCCCCGCCGGAATCGGACTTCCGGCGGGGGCACCCCCGTATGCGCTCTGCTGCGCTCTACGCGCTGTCTGCGATCGGCGCGCCCGTGCGGGTCAGCTGCTCGGCGAGCCCGTGACGGAACCGGCCGGCGTCTTGTTGGCGCCCGGCGTGGTCTTGCCGCCCGGAGTCGCCTTGCCGGACGCACCCGGCGTGGCCTTGCCCGAGGCAGGCACCGAAGGGGAGGGCGTCACGGGCAGGCTGCTCGGGCCGAAGCCGTGGAAGTAGCTGGTGGCCGGGACGACGAGCGCGGCCAGCGCCACCCGACCGGTCTCGCTGAACTGGAAGACCAGGTTCTGCGTGGAGCCGTCGGCGGCTGCGGCGCGGCCGTCGGCGAGCACGGCGGCGGCGTTGTTCTTGCCGCCGATGGTGATCGAACCGTGCGCGGGCACCGAGATCGGACCCTTGCCCGTGGCCGGGGTGAGCTTCACGGCGGAGCTGGAGCCCGCGAGCTTGACGTCCTGGAGCGTCTGGTTCGTGTCACCGTTGTTGAAGAGGGTCGCCGAGATGACGGCGGGGCCCTTGACTGTGGCCTTCGGCTGGGTGATCACCGTCGCGTTCTGGACCTTGATGACACCGACCGACGTAGCGGCGTTGTCCGGCTTGACCTCGATCGTCGCCGCGTTGTTGCCCGCGCCACAGGCGGACAGGGCGGCGATCGAGACCACGATGGCAGAAGCGGCGAGGACGCCGCGTCGAAGGCTGCTGCTCACGGCGGCGGCTTCTCCTAGGACGTACGGACAGGACGGACAGGGGGCGGGAGGGGGGTAAAGCCTCCCTAAGGGTGTGTCAGCGGCCTCAGGTTACCGAGCCGTGCTCACGGCCCCGCACCCGACCCGCCCCGCGGCCGGTACCGGTACCTGAGGGGTGCCCGCGGGCCGTCCGATCTCGTGGCGCCGTACGCATCGCTTCGTACGCCGTTCACATATCGCGAGTGATCAATTCTCTCTGCCGCTCTCCACCGCCACGTATTCCTTACGGAAAACCCTCTTCCGGCGCACAGTGATCAATTCCCGATTGCGTCCGTATGGGTGATCGACATCCGAACAGGGGTCGCGAAGTTCACCGTTTCGAATGCGGCAAATCGGGACGTTAGCCGCCTGTGGGAAGCCTTCGGAACCGTGTGGCGCCTGCGTTTCTCTCCGCACGCACAGCCGCTCCGACCTGCGAATACCGCCCCGGGGGACCCGTCCGCAGCACGTTCGTGTTGCTGTTGTCAAGCCCTGAGATATGCCCTGACCTGCGAAAACGTCATTCAGAACAAGCGGTTCTCGTGTTAGACTGGATAGCCACGGAAGGGGTACCTGTCACATGACGTTCAAGGTTGGCGACACCGTGGTCTATCCCCATCACGGGGCCGCGCTGATCGAGGCTATCGAAACTCGCCAGATCAAAGGCGTGGACAAGACCTACTTGGTGCTCAAGGTCGCTCAGGGCGACTTGACTGTTCGTGTGCCGGCGGACAATGCGGAGTTCGTAGGCGTGCGTGACGTGGTTGGTCAGGAAGGGCTGGACCGGGTCTTCGAGGTGCTTCGTGCACCGTATGCCGAAGAGCCCACGAACTGGTCCCGTCGCTACAAGGCGAATCTTGAGAAACTCGCCTCCGGCGACGTCATCAAGGTGGCCGAAGTAGTCCGTGACCTGTGGCGTCGTGAGCGTGAGCGCGGACTTTCCGCTGGTGAGAAGCGCATGCTCGCCAAGGCCCGCCAGATCCTGGTGAGTGAGCTCGCTCTCGCGGAGAACACCAACGAAGACAAGGCCGAGGCTCTGCTCGACGAGGTTCTCGCGTCCTGAATCGCTTGACCCGTTTCATCTGCTCGACGCTTTGAATGCCGTGGTGCCCGCTGACCACATGGACTGTCCGTATGGATCAGTCGCCATGTGTCGCCGGGCGCTACGGCATGCTGTTTTCTCGCACAGCTCTTCCCGGTCTTTCGCGTTCCATCCCGGGCTCTATCCCCGTTTTTCCGCCACGGCCTCATGTGTCTCACATGATCCCTGCGGCTTCGGCCGGGGCCGAGTCTGCTGTGCGTCTGTTTTTCATGGAGCGATGCTGCGTGAGCGGTACCTTGACCGGTACGTGGTGTGCCGGGCCCGGGATGCCGACTCGACCAGTCGTCACGGAAGGGGCCGGTCAGGGCGTCGCGCCCGGCACTCCCCCAACCTACGGTCGGGGGCACCCCCAGGCCATACCCATGTCGGCTGAGGACACAAACCCTGAACGCGCAACCGATGTCAGACGAGCCCGGGACCCCGTCCCGTACCGGCTCCACCGCCGGATCCCCTGCCGCCGCTGCGGCCGGATCCAGCCACACCACCGCCGCGGTGATTCCCGCCGCCGGCCGCGGTGTCCGGCTCGGCCCCGGAGCCCCCAAGGCGCTCCGCACCCTCAACGGGACCCCCATGCTGGTCCACGCCGTACGGGCGATGGCCGGATCACGTGCCGTCTCGCTCGTGGTCGTCGTGGCCCCGCCGGACGGTGCCGCCGAGGTCGAGGCCCTGCTGGCCGAGCACTCCTGGCCGCCGGGCACCGAGCTCCTGGTCGTACCCGGCGGTGACACCCGTCAGGAGTCCGTCCGGCTCGGGATCGGCGTACTCCCCGAGAGCGTCACCGCGGTGCTGGTGCACGACGCGGCCCGCCCGCTCGTGCCCGTCGACACCGTGGACGCGGTGATCGCCGCGGTACGGAACGGTGCCCCCGCGGTCGTCCCCGCCCTGCCGCTGGCCGACACCGTCAAACAGGTCGAGCCGCAGAGCGGCGGAGGCCCCGAGCCGGTCGTCGCCACTCCGGAACGGGCTCTGCTGCGCGCCGTGCAGACCCCGCAGGGCTTCGACCGTGCGCTGCTCGCCCGCGCGCACGCCACGGTCACCCATGACGTCACCGACGACGCGAGCATGGTCGAGCAGCTCGGGGTGCGGGTCGTGGTGGTGCCGGGACACGAAGAGGCGTTCAAGGTGACCAGGCCGCTGGACCTGGTCCTGGCCGAGGCGGTTCTCGCCCGCAGGAGGATCAACGATGGCTTCTGAGCATGATGAGCATGAGCAGTCCGATGACGAGCGGTCCGAGTACGAGCAGTCCGCGCACCGGCAGTCCGAGCGGCGTGCACAGCCTGTGGGCGAGCAGCCCGTGCGGCCGTCCGTGCCGGTGATGCCGCAGGTCGGTATCGGGACCGACATCCACGCCTTCGAGGAGGGCCGCGAACTCTGGTGCGCCGGGCTCCGCTGGGAGGGCGAGGGCCCCGGGCTCGCCGGGCACTCCGATGCGGACGTCGTCGCCCATGCCGCCTGCAACGCGCTCTTCTCGGCCGCCGGGATCGGCGACCTCGGCGCCCACTTCGGCACCGGCCGCCCCGAGTGGTCCGGGGCCTCCGGGCTCACCCTGCTCACCGAGGCCGCCAGGATCGTCCGCGCCGAGGGGTTCGCCATCGGCAACGTGGCCGTCCAGGTGGTCGGCGGCCGGCCGAAGATCGGCAAGCGCAGGGACGAGGCGCAACGGGTCCTCTCGGGCGCTGTCGGCGCGCCCGTCTCGGTCTCCGCGGCAACCAGCGACGGGCTCGGCTTCACCGGCCGGGGCGAAGGGCTGGCGGCCATCGCGACGGCCCTGGTGGTACGTACGTAACGACGGCCTGGTGGTACGTACGTAACGACCGTCCTGGTGGTACGTACGTAACAACCGTCCTGGTGGTACGTACGTAACGACCGGCCCTGGTCCGTGGATCCGCGCGGCGCGGGCGGGAAGCCGGGACAGGGCCGCGCTGTTTGGGGTAGGGATGGGGGCGCAAGCTCTTCCGCACGCCCTCTTCCGCACACCCTCTTCCGCACCCTGTTCAGCGAACCGGAGGCCAAGCCCGTGTCTGCCGTACTCAGCGACAAGCTCAAGGAACTCCTCGACAGCCCCGTCTTCGTCAACATCGCCACCATCCAGCCCGACGGCAGCCCCCAGGTGAGCCCGGTCTGGGTGAAGCGGGACGGTGACGATGTCCTGATCTCGACCACGGTCGACCGCCGCAAGGAGAAGAACCTCCGCCGCGACCCCCGGGTCACGGTGCTGGTGCAGCCCGCCGACGCCCCCTACTCGTACGCCGAGATCCGGGGCACCGCGACGCTCACCACCGACGGCGGCCAGGACCTGATCGACGAGCTGTCGCTGAAGTACCAGGGCAAGCCGTACGCCGAGTTCAACCCGGACTCCGCCAACGACGCCCCCCGGGTCGTCGTCAGGATCACCCCGCGCAAGGTCGTCGGCCGCATCTGACGCCCGGGTCCCGGGGGAGAAGGGCCTGATTCCCGGGGAAGTGCCCGCCCGAGCGCCCGTTCAGCGGCTGTTCACCGGCTGCCGGACGGGCGCTCCGGGGCACTGTTGCGTCACACTTCCCTGCCCCGTCGGCCAAAGGGTCGCGGGGCACTGGTATGGGGCCACTACCCTGGTGCAGTGACTATTCGTCTGTACGACACCAGCGCCCGGCAGATCCGCGACTTCGTCCCGCTCACCGCGGGCTGTGTCTCGATCTACCTCTGCGGCGCCACGGTGCAGGCGGCCCCGCACATCGGGCACATCAGGTCCGGGCTGAATTTCGACATCATGCGCCGCTGGTTCGCGTACCGCGGCTATGACGTCACGTTCATCCGGAACGTCACGGACATCGACGACAAGATCATCAAGAAGGCGGCGGAGCAGAACCGCCCCTGGTGGTCGATCGGCTACGAGAACGAGCGCGCGTTCAACACCGGGTACGACGTGCTCGGCTGCCTGCCGGTCACCTACGAGCCGCGTGCCACCGGTCACATGACCGAGATGATCGAGATGATGCGCGTCCTCATCGAGCGCGGCCACGCCTACGAGGCCGACGGCAACGTCTACTTCGACGTGCGCTCGTACGACGGCTATCTCCAGCTCTCCAACCAGGACCTGGACGGGCTGCGCCAGCCCGCCGAGGACGGTGTGACCGGCAAGCGCGACCCGCGTGACTTCGCCATGTGGAAGGCCGTCAAGCCCGGCGAGCCCTCCTGGGAGACCCCGTGGGGTCCCGGCCGGCCCGGCTGGCACCTGGAGTGCTCCGCTATGGCGCACAAGTACCTGGGCCGCGCCTTCGACATCCACGGCGGCGGGATCGACCTGATCTTCCCGCACCACGAGAACGAGATCGCGCAGTCCAAGGCGTACGGCGACGACTTCGCCGCGTACTGGATGCACAACGCCTGGGTCACCATGAGCGGCGAGAAGATGTCCAAGTCGCTGGGCAACTCCGTGCTGGTCAGCGAGATGGTCAAGCAGTGGCGCCCCATCGTCCTGCGCTACTACCTGGGAACCCCGCACTACCGGTCGATGATCGAGTACAGCGAGGAGGCACTGCGGGAGGCCGAGTCGGCCTTCGCCCGTATCGAGGGATTCGTCCAGCGGGTCATCGAGAAGGCCGGCGGTCCGGTCGCCCCGGCCGCCGAGGTGCCGCTCGCCTTCGCCGAGGCGATGGACGACGACATGGGTGTGCCGCAGGCGCTCGCGATCGTGCACACCACGGTCCGCCAGGGCAACTCCGCGCTGGCCGCCGACGACAAGGAAGCCGCCGTCGCCAGACTGGCCGAGGTACGGGCGATGCTCGGTGTCCTCGGTCTCGACCCGCTCGACGAGCAGTGGGCGGGCGAGGGGGACCGCGGCGAGGACCTGCACGGGGCGGTGGACACGCTCGTCCGGCTCGTGCTCGAACAGCGGGAGGCCGCCAGGTCCCGCAAGGACTGGGCCACCGCGGACTCGATCCGCGACCAGCTCCAGCAGTCCGGCCTGGTCATCGAGGACGGGCAGAACGGTCCCCGGTGGACTCTCGGCCCGCGGTGACGCCCGCGGTGAGCGCCGCGCCGCCGTTCGCGGCACACTTTCCTATACGTAGTACGTACTGAGCAGCAGAGAAACAGGTAGGTCATGGCCGGGAACAGCCAGCGCAGGAACCGCCGCACGTCCAACAAGAAGGGCGCGCAGGTCGGCAGCGGGGGCCAGCGACGCCGCGGCCTGGAGGGGAAGGGGCCGACGCCGCCCGCGTCCGAACGCAAGGGGCACAAGAAGAACCGCATCGCCGGCGCCCAGGCGCGGCAGGCCGCGGCCCGCCGCCCGGCGCCGCGCCGGGGCGGGGTCAAGGGCACGTCCGAGATGGTCGTCGGCCGCAACCCGGTCTTCGAGGCGCTGCGCGACGGCGTCCCGGCGGTGACCCTGTACGTCCAGCAGTACATCGACAACGACGAGCGGGTGCGCGAGGCGCTCCAGCTCGCCGGGCAGCGCGGCAACATCAACCTGATGGAGGCCCCGCGCCCGGA
The DNA here is from genome assembly GCF_036014215.1 of Streptomyces sp. NBC_00440. Classification (NCBI taxonomy): domain Bacteria; kingdom Bacillati; phylum Actinomycetota; class Actinomycetes; order Kitasatosporales; family Streptomycetaceae; genus Streptomyces; species Streptomyces sp. NBC_00440. The sequence continues at coordinate 3,713,630 of NZ_CP107921.1, read as the reverse complement.
GCTGGACCGGATGACGAACGGCCTGAACCACCAGGGCCTCGTCCTCCAGGTCCCGCCGTACGAGTACGCGCACCCCGAGGACCTCACCTCCGCCGCGTACGACGCCAACGAGGACCCGCTGATCGTCGCCCTCGACGGGGTGACCGACCCGCGGAACCTGGGCGCGATCGTCCGTTCGGTCTCCGCGTTCGGCGGCCACGGCGTGGTCGTCCCGGAGCGCCGGGCGGCCGGGATGACGGCGGGTGCCTGGAAGTCGTCCGCGGGCACGGCCGCGCGTACGCCGGTCTCCCGGGTCACCAACCTGACGCGGGCGCTGGAGGGCTACCAGAAGGCCGGCATCACGGTCGTCGGCCTCGCGGCGGACGGCGAGCACGAGGTGCAGGACCTGGAGGCGCTGGGCGGTCCGGTCGTCATCGTCATCGGCAGCGAGGGCAAGGGTCTCGGCCGGCTCGTCGGCGAGACCTGCGACTACCGGGTGCGGATCCCGATGCCGGGCGGCGCGGAGTCGCTGAACGCGGGTGTGGCAGCGGGCATCGTCCTGTACGAGGCGGCGCGCCGCCGGGCCTGATCCGGGACCGGAAGCGGGACCGGAACCGCAAGCGGGGAAGAGCCAGAACGCGGCCCGGGTGCGCATCGTCCGTCACGACGGACGGTGCGCACCCGGGCCGTTGTGGCTGTCGCCGCTGTCGCCGCCGCTGTTGTCCCGGGTGGGCTGCCCGGGTGGGCCGCTGTCGGGAGGGGGCTGCCGTTGCGGCTGGTGGGGGCTCCGTACCTGAGTGCAGGGGTGGTCCGCCGGGCGCTCGGCCGGGTGGCGCTTCGCCTTACGGGTCACGCCTGTTGACGGGTCGCGGACAGATCCGGAGTGTCAAGGCAGTGTCCTAAACCTGTGTCACTCGGTTAGATGAGCGTGGACACCAGAACACCCGGGTTCGACGACCTGCCCGCGCTGAGCATGGTCAAGGTGCCGTGCGATCCCGCACAGGTCGTCGTCAACCACGCCAGCTTCCGGGTGCAGCTCGCACCGAACTCGATTCTGCGGCCCGCCGGTTCGGGCCTGAAGGACACGGCAAGGATCCCCGCGGCTTCCGGCGCGGGCGGGCGGCGCCGGGCGCCTGTCGTGTGGAGTGGGAAGTCCGCCCCCGACGACACCGGGGCCATCAGACTTCTCCAGGCCGTGCGGAACTCCGGCGTACAGGAGGTCGGTTACGCGTCCGGCCACGACGCGGGAGCCACCCAGGTCATCCCCCGTATCGACGTCGACGGCGCGGACGGCCCCCCGCGTCGCGGCCCCGGGGGAGAGGGCCCCGGCACGCAGTTGCTGCCCCGGATGCGCGGGGCCGTCGGTGCGTACGACGAGCAGGAGCGCTACTCCGGCGGCCCGTACGCGGATACCGGTGACGATGCCGACGACGCGTTCGACGACGGCCTCGGCTACGGCCCCGACGGCAGCGGAAACCGCACGGACACCGAGCGGTCCGGCTCGGACGGCGTCCGCCACGCCTACTACCCCGACCGCCGGATGAACCTCGGCGTGGTGCTGCTCCCGCTCCGCGTGTTCCTCGGGTTCATCTCGATGTACGCCGGCATGGGCAAACTCTGCGACCCCGTCTACTTCGACGGCGGCGAACGAGGCTCCATGGTCAAGTGGCTGCACTCGCTGCATCCTTGGGCCCTGGCGAGCCCGCTCCGTGACTTCGCGCTGTCGCATCCGGTGGGCGCCGGGCTGACCATCGCGTTCCTGCAGGTCGTGGTCGGGGTGCTGACCGTACTCGGACTCTGGCAGCGGGTCGCGGGGGTCCTCGGCGCGCTGCTCTCCGCGGCGCTCGTCGTCACGGTCAGCTGGCGGACCGTCCCGGTGTACGACGCGCCGGACATCATCTACCTCGCCGCCTGGTCGCCGCTGATCATCGCGGGCGCGCCGGTCTACTCGATCGACAGCCGCCTCGCGGGCGAGGCCTGGCGCACGCTCGGCCCGCGCTCCGAACTCGCCGAGCTGCGGCGACGGGTGCTGCGGCGCGGCGCCGTCGTCGCCTCGGTGGTCGTGGGGCTGACGCTGATCATCGGCGCGGTGCTGGGCGGCGCCGTGCGCTCCGCCGAGGTCGTGACCGTACCGGGTCCGAACACCGATCCCACCAACCGGCTGCCGGGACAGCCGCTGCCGCAGGAGCCCGGCGCATCGGGCAGCCCGTCGCAGCAGCGCACGTCGCGGGCGCCCGCACCGTCCGCGAGCGGCGCCGCACATCCCTCGGCGAAGTCGTCGACGCCGGGCACGGTCCGGGAGAGCGCGACCGTCGGCTCCACGGGCCGGCACCAGCCCAGCGCGACTCAGGGCACCGGCCAGCAGCAGCCGCAGCAACAGCAGCAGCAGGCTCCGCCGCCCCCGGCAGCGACCAGCGCGGGCCCCACGGCGTCGGGCGGGACGAGCACCGGCGGAGGCAGCGCCAGTGGCGGCTCCGGTACGTCGGGCGGTGGCTCGGGAGGCAGTTCGTCCGGCGGGGGAAGCAACAAGAACCCGATCGGCGGCCTTCTCGGCTGACGGAGGCGCAGGGGGACGTAGGCAGGGGACGTAAGTAAGGGGCGATCGCAAAGGCGGTCGCCCCTTACCTGTGTCTGTCTCCGTGTCTGTTCGGGCGGGCGCGGTACGGGGGATTGCCGGGCCCGGCAGCTCAGTTGGGGCTGTTGTGGCTGCCGAGCTCTTTCGCTGCCTCGGTGAGGTCCTTGGCGGTGTCGATGGCCCGCCAGTACGCACCGTGCGGAAGCGGGTAGCCGGCCAGCCTGCGCTCGCGGGCGAGCCGGGGGAACGTCGACCGCTCGTGGTCGCCGCGGTCCGGGAGAAGGGACGTGAAGCCCGCGGAGAAGACGTAGATGCCCGCGTTGATGAGGTACGGGGACGGGGGCGACTCGATGAAGTCCAGTACATGCCCGAACTGGTCCGTCTCGACCGCCCCCCACGGGATCCGGGGCCGGGCGAGAGCGAGCGTGGCGACGGCATCGCGCTCGGTGTGGAAGGCGGCCATCTCACGCAGGGAGAAGCGCGTCCAGATGTCACCGTTCGTCGCGTACCAGGGCTGGTCGGGGTGGGGCAGATGCGCGGCGGCGTATTTGAGACCACCGCCGCGGCCGAGCGGTTCGGACTCGACGACGGTCGTGACCCGCAGGGGCAACTCGGTGGAATCCAGCCACTCCTGGAGCACTTCGGCGAGATGGCCGCAGGAGATGACGGCGTCGGTGACACCTTCGGATGCCAGCCAGGCCAGCTGATGGCCGATGATCGGCGTGCCGGTGCCCGGGATCTCGACCATCGGCTTGGGCCGGTCGTCGGTGTACGGGCGCAGCCGGGAGCCCTGGCCGCCCGCCAGAACCACGGCCTGCGTGGGCAGCGCGTGTGCGTGAGGATCAGCGGTCGTCGTCATGAGGCGCACCCTACGACCTGGTGCGCCTCATCACGTCGGTGCTCAGCCGACGTCGGTACCGGGCGGACGTCCGTACTTGACTGAGTCGGATGGGACTGACGTCGGATGTGACTGACGTCGTAGGTGACCGACGTCGTGCCCGGGTGTGGCGTCAGTGCTGGTGCGCGACTCCGTACGCGAAGGAGGTGTCGCAGACCGGGCGGGAGAACGACTGGGCGCGCGTCGGCCCGTACCGCTCGACGGCGGCACGGCCCAGCGAGCGGGCGATCGACATGCAGTGGCTCGCCAGGGACGGCCGGCTCTCGACCTCGCGCTGGAGGTGTGTGAGCGCCTTACCCGGATCCTTCTCCTGGAGCTCGGTGAGGAGCTTGTCGCGCAGAATGTCCTGCGGGGTACGGGTCTTGGCGCGCACCGACACCTCCTTGGTGGAGGCGGTCAGCATCTGCGAGCCGTTGGAGGTGCCTGCCCACGGGACGCGGGTGACCGCGAGCGTCCCGGAGAGAACCAGGACGACGGGCAGGACGAGTGCGAGAGTTCGGCCGATTCGGCGGGCTGTGTGGGTCACGCTGTGGAGCGTAGCGGGCGGTGATGATTTGGCGACATTTAGTCACTCGTGCGGGGGATGGTTCGAGTTTGCTTTTCGAATCAGGTGTTGACGGACCGCTGAGAAATGCCCGCTCTGCCGGGGTGTTTACCGGGAACGCGCTGCGGCCCCGCACCTCCGGGTGAGGGAGGGCGGGGCCGCAGCGCGTGGGTGATCCGTCAGTCGCCGAGGAGAGTCTCAGTCGCTGAGGCGCTCGCCGGTCGAGGTCGAGAAGACGTGGATCTCGCCGGTGCGCGGGACGACGTGGAGCTTGGTGCCCTTGTCCGGGACCTTGCGGCCGTTGACACGGACCACGAGGTCCTTGTCCACGCCGTTGACCTCGGCGGAGCCGTAGACGTAACCGTCGGCGCCGAGCTCCTCGACGACGTTGACGGCGACGGCCAGACCGGCCGGGGCGTCGGCGCTGTCCTTGGCGAGCGACTTCGGGACCTCGTCGTGCTCGACGACCTCGAAGTGCTCGGGACGGACGCCGACCGTGACCGTGGTGTCGCCCTTGTCGGCCGCGGCGGCGAGCGCCTCACGGGAGACCGGGACGACGCTGTTGCCGAACTTCACACCGCCGTCGGTGATCGGGACCTCGACCAGGTTCATGGCCGGGGAGCCGATGAAGCCGGCGACGAAGAGGTTGTTGGGGCGGTCGTACATGTTGCGCGGGGAGTCGATCTGCTGGAGCAGACCGTCCTTGAGCACCACGACGCGGTCGCCCATGGTCATGGCCTCGACCTGGTCGTGGGTGACGTAGACGGTGGTGATGCCGAGGCGGCGCTGGAGCGACGCGATCTGCGTACGGGTCGAGACGCGGAGCTTGGCGTCGAGGTTCGACAGCGGCTCGTCCATGAGGAAGACCTGCGGCTCACGGACGATGGCGCGGCCCATCGCGACACGCTGGCGCTGACCACCGGAGAGCGCCTTCGGCTTGCGGTCCAGGTAGTCCGTGAGGTCGAGGATCTTCGCGGCCTCTTCGACCTTGGCGCGGATCTCGGTCTTGTTGATCCCGGCGATCTTGAGCGCGAAGCCCATGTTGTCCGCGACGGTCATGTGCGGGTACAGCGCGTAGTTCTGGAACACCATCGCGATGTCGCGGTCCTTCGGCGGAAGGTGCGTGACGTCACGCTCACCGATGCGGATCGCGCCGCCGTTGACGTCCTCAAGACCCGCGAGCATCCGCAGGGAGGTCGACTTGCCGCAGCCGGAAGGACCGACGAGGACGAGGAACTCGCCGTCCTCGACATCGATCTCCAGCGCGTCCACGGCGGGCTTGGTGGATCCGGGGTATATCCGGGTGGCCTTGTCGAACGTGACTGTTGCCATGGGTGTGCGCTCCTTCACCGGCAGGAACGTGCCGGACGATCCGAGTAAAGGTGAGTGGTGTAGTCCACACGGGTGAACTGCAACGAGACGCTACCTGGCGGTTTGCGGTCTGTCAGTAGTTCGGGGCCGGGCAAATTCCCGACGAGGTCACGCCCGCACTGCGGTTAGAATGCTCCGACACGCCTCCTTAGCTCAGCTGGCCAGAGCAACGCACTTGTAATGCGTAGGTCATCGGTTCGAATCCGATAGGGGGCTCTGTGGGACCCCAGGTCGCGTAGCCGGTGACTTGGGGTTTTTTATGTTCGGGGCGCGACGGTCCGCACGACGGGGGCGCCGTGGAAGCGCTCGCGTGAGGGAACGCGCGGAGCGTCGCCTTGATGAGCACCCGCCGAACCGGCCGACCTGTGCCCACCCGGCGGCGCAGTCCCTGACCCCGCACATGGCCGCAGGCCCGACCGGAGACTCCGGTCGGGCCTGCGGCATACCACCCTCACCACCTCAGCGGGTCAGGCGCAGCAGCCACCGGACGGGGCCGGCTCGTCGGCGTCCACGGCAGTGTCAGGCGCGGAAGCGCCGATCTGCACCAGAGTGGGCGTCGGAGCGCAGCAGCCGCCTCCGTTCGCCTGGTCGGCGGCCGGTTCGTCGAACAGTCCGGCGCCGCCGCAGACTCCCGTTCCGGGGAGGGCGAGTTCGACGCGGTCGGCGGATTCGGTGTCGCCCGCGATGGCGGCGGTGACGGAGCGGACCTGCTCGTAGCCGGTCATCGCGAGAAAGGTGGGGGCGCGGCCGTAGGACTTCATCCCGACGAGGTAGATCCCCGTCTCGGGGTGGGACAGTTCGCGGTGGCCGTGCGGGTGGACGCTGCCGCAGGAGTGCTGGTTCGGGTCGATCAGCGGGGCGAGCTCAGCGGGGGCCTGGAGACGCTCGTCCAGGGCGAGGCGGAGCTCGGACAGGCCAGGCGCCGCCCGGCTCGTTCTGGGCATCGAGGATGATGAAGTCGAGTTTTCTTGCGGCGCAGGTGGTAGCCGGCGGTGAGTCCTGCCTGCCCGCCGCCGATCACCACCACGTCCACCGTGCGTGTCACGGGGCCGTCGTCACCGCGTCGGCAGCGAACTTCTTGCGCCAGGCGAGTGCGACGTAGACCAGGCCGATCAGCACGGGCACCTCGATGAGCGGGCCGACCACGCCGGAGAGGGCCTGGCCGGAGGTGACGCCGAAGGTGGCGATGGCGACCGCGATGGCCAGCTCGAAGTTGTTGCCCGCCGCGGTGAACGCCAGCGTCGCGGTGCGGTCGTAGGCCAGTCCCAGGCCCTTCCCGAGGAGGAAGGTGCCGAAGAACATGATCCCGAAGTAGACGAGCAGCGGAGCTGCGATCCGTACGACGTCCAGCGGCTGCGAGGTGATCGTCTTTCCCTGGAGGGCGAAGAGGATCACGATGGTGAAGAGCAGCCCGTACAGCGCCCAGGGGCCGATCTTCGGCAGGAACTTCGTCTCGTAGCGCTCGCGGCCCATCTTCTTCTCACCGAGTGTGCGGGTGAGGAACCCGGCGAGGAGCGGGACGCCGAGGAAGATGACGACGTTCAGGGCGATCTTCCAGGGGGAGATGTCGAGGCTCTGGCCGTCGCCCAGGCCCAGCCACTTGGGGAGCAGGTCGAGGTAGAGCCAGCCGAACAGGCCGAAGGCGATGACCTGGAAGACGGAGTTGAGGGCGACGAGGACGGCGGCCGCTTCACGATCGCCGCAGGCCAGGTCGTTCCAGATGATGACCATGGCGATGCAGCGGGCCAGGCCGACGATGATCAGGCCGGTGCGGTACTCCGGCAGGTCCGGCAGGAAGATCCAGGCCAGCGCGAACATCACGGCCGGGCCCACGATCCAGTTGATGACCAGCGAGGACACCATGAGCTTCTTGTCGCCGGTGACCGAATCCAGCTTGTTGTAGCGGACCTTCGCCAGGACCGGGTACATCATGATCAGCAGGCCGACGGCGATAGGCAGCGAGACTCCGCCGATCTCGACCTTGGCCAGTGCGTCGTTCAGGCCGGGGATCAGGCGCCCCAGGCCCAGCCCGAGCGCCATGGCGATGAGGATCCACACGGCCAGGAAACGGTCGAGCGTGGAGAGCTTGGCCACGATCGAGCCGTCGCCGTCCCCCTGGGGCGGTGCGGTGGTGGTCGGTTCAGCGGAGGTCACGGACAGGCCCTCTTGTTCGCGACGGCAGTACGAGCAGAGGCAGCGAGGTCGGCGAACTGCTCGGACAGGCGGGCCAGGACCTCGGGGCGGAGCTTGTAGTAGACGAACCGCCCGCAGGGTTCGGTCTCCACCAAGCCGGCCTCGCGCAGCACCTTCATGTGGTTGGACAGGTTGGTCTGCTTCGCACCTGTCTCCTCGACCAGGTGTGTCATGCAGAGCGTCTCCCGCGCCAGCAGGGCCACGATCCGAAGGCGGAGTGGATCGCCCAGCACCCGGATCACATCAGGATCGACTGAAGTCAGCATGCGCTGATACTCTCACATCAGTGCCTGCTGATGCCAGCATGCGCTGATGTCAGTGGTGGCTGGTGCCATCGTGAGACGAGAGAGCCCCCATGCCTGAGACTCCTGGCAAGCCGTCCGTCCTGTTCGTCTGCGTCCACAACGCGGGTCGCTCCCAAATGGCAGCCGCCTGGCTGACCCATCTCGCGGGAGACCGCGTCGAGGTTCGCTCGGCCGGGTCCCATCCCGGCGATGCGGTGAACCCTGCTGCCGTCGAGGCGATGGCCGAGGTCGGTATCGACATCTCTGCCGAGACCCCGAAAATCCTCACCGTCGATGCGGTCAAGGAGTCGGACGTCTGTATCACGATGGGATGCGGTGACACCTGCCCCGTCTTCCCCGGCAAGCGCTACCTCGACTGGCAGCTCGAAGACCCGGCCGGACAGGGCGTCGCAGCCGTGCGCCCCATCCGCGACGAGATCAAGACGCTGGTCGAGGGATTGATCAACGAGATTTCCCCGGACGGATCGCCGCCGGTGAGCAGGTGCGGTGGCTGAGCCGCCGGAAAGCCACCGACATCGCTCTGCCCGGGAACGACTTCTGGCTGTTTGACTCCCGCGTCGTACTCGTCAACCATCTCGACGGTGAGGGCGGGAACGTGGAGCTGGAGCTCAGCGAAGCACCGGACTTGGCGAAGCCCTGTGAAGCGGCCTTCGAGGCCGTGTGGCAGCGTGCCACGCCGCACGCCGCACGCCGCACGCCGCACGCCGCACGCCGCACGCCGCACGCCGCACGCCGCACGCCGCACGCCGAGTTCCGGCTCTGACGCAGCGATCAGCGCCGTCTCAGCGACATGACCTCGCCATCTTCGAGCGTCCAGGCAGTGGATGGCCGTTGTTGGGAGCGTTGCTGACCCTGCCCCCTGTGCGATGGGCGGCCTGGGGGGTCTACCGGCTCGTGGCGAATAATCGTCAGCGGATGCCGGGCGGAACGTCGGCGTGTGCGCTGCCGGCCCGGCACAGGACGTATACGTAGTCGGATTCGCCTTGCCCGACTACCAGTAGGCGATGGTCAGGATGGCGGGACTCGCTTGCGGAGCAGGGAAACCGGAGCGGCCGAACACGTGACGCTTGGGGTGCACGCGTTGCCCGCGTGCGGCCGTGGTCTCTGCGCCGACCGTGCATGAGTCCGGCGACGGGGTGGTCCGGGTCCACGGTCACGGAAGTGGCTGCTGTGTGCGGTGGTTGGAGTACCAGAAGGTGCGCCGGTAGGCAGTGGGCGTGGTGTCGAGTGCGCGGCGGAAGTGCAGACGCAGGTTGGCGGCTGTGCCCAGCCCGCAGTCGCTCGCCACCCGGTCCACCGGGTGGTCCGTGGTTTCCAGCAGTTCCCGTGCCCGGCCGAGCCGGGCGTTGAGCAGCCACCGCAGCGGGGTCGTGCCGGTCTCTTCGGCGAACCGGCGGATGAAGGTGCGCTGCGACAGGCCGGCGTGGCGGGCGAGCGCCGGCAGTGTGAGTGGCTCTTCGAGTCGCTGCAGGGCCCATCCCCGGGTGGCGGAGAGGGAGGCTTCACCGGCCACCGCGACCGGAGCGGGTACGTACTGAGCCTGTCCGCCGTCCCGGTGTGGGGCGGCGACCAGGGCGCGGGCGATCTCGTTGGCGATCCCCGCTCCCAGGTCACGGCGCACGATGTGCAGGCAGAGGTCGATGCCGCAGCACACCCCGGCCGAGGTGAGGACGTCACCCTCGTCGACATACAGCACGTCGCGGTCGACCGTGACGGCGGGGAAGTCCCGTTCGAGTTCCTCGATGTGCTTCCAGTGGGTCGTGGCGTGCAGACCGTCCAGGAGGCCCGCTGCGGCCGGCGCGAAGGCTCCCGTACAGATCGACACCACGCGCCGACCACGGTCGCGGGCCTCGGCCAGCGCGGCGAGCACGGCGTCCGGAGGCCGGATGACCGGCTCGAATCCCGGCACGATCACGGTGTCGGCGGCGCGCACCTGCTCCAGGTCCCCACCGGCGAGCAGCGAGAACCCTGCGCTGGTGGTCACCTTCGCGCCGAGCGCGCACAGGGTCATCTCGTAGGGCGTTTCCGGCCGGGCGCTGAAGATCTGCGTCGGGATCGCCAGGTCGAGCGGGGTGACCCCGTCCAGCGCCAGGACCGCGACTCGATGCACCGCCATGGCAAAATCCTATCGAAGTCAGGGATTTTTGCCACTCGCGGGGTCGGTGGGGGCGCGGCCACGATGAAGTCATGACCGAACCTCCCCACGAGGCGGCCACCGACCTGATCACACTGCCCGGCACACCTCTTGCCGACGCCGTCGTGAAACTCATCCGGCCGGTGCACACGCCCTCCGTGTTCAACCACAGCGCCCGCACCTATCTGTTCGCCAGAGTGGTGGCCGCCCGCCTCGGCCTGGCCGCCGGCCGGGACTACGACGACGACCTGCTGTTCGCCGCCTGCGCGATGCACGACCTCGGCGTTGCGTCCGATGGCCCGCACCGTGAGCGTTTCGAGGTCGAAGGCGCCGACCGGGCTGCCGAATTCCTCGTTCAGCAGGGGACGTCCACCGCCGACGCCGACCAGGTCTGGCAGGCCATCGCCCTGCACACCTCTCCTGGCATCGCGGAACGCCGCGGCACGCTCTGCGTACTCGTCCGGGAGGGCGTCGCCCTCGACTTCGGCGGCCCGCTGGGGGCCCGGCATGTCGACGCTGTCACCGACGAGCAGGCCGACGCCGTCCACACCGCCTATCCACGGCTGGAAATGGTCCGCTCACTGACCGACGCGATCGTCGCGCAGGCAGCGAAGGACCCGAAGAACGCACCCAGGTACTCCATTCCCGGCGAACTCCTGCGTGAACGCGACTTCTTCGGCCGGACCCGGCTGGAACATGCCTGCCGTTCCTCCCGGTGGGGCAACTGAGCCCGCCGGCTCCACGACCGAGCCGGAAACGAAGCCCAGTCAACGAAAAAGGGAACTCATCGCCATGACCACCTACACCGTCGAGGTCCCCGAGGACTCCGAAGTCTTCGGAGAGACCACCGGCGCCTTCGCCCGCTTCGGCTATTCCGCCGCGGTCCGCGCGGATGGCCTCCTGTTCATCGCCGGAACCATCGGCCGCCGCGCCGACGGAACCATCCCGGACGCCATTGAGGAGCAGACCGAGATCGCCATCCGGCGCATCGAGGAGATCCTCCGGCTGGAGAACCTCGACCTGACCGCCCTCGTCGACGTGACCAGCTACCACGTCGACATCCACCAGCACCTGCCCGGCTTCAGCGAGGCCAAGCAGCGCCTCATCAAAGCGCCCTTCCCGACCTGGTCGCTGATCGGTGTCAGCGGCCTCGCCAGCCCGGGACTTCTCGTCGAGATCCGTGCGACCGCCGTCTATCCCGGCGCGTCCCGGTAGATCACAGCTCCCTGGGCCGTCCCCGGCCCAGGGAGCCGAACCCTTTCTGGCCGCGAGCCACTTGACGGCCCGTCCGTCCTCCACTTGACGACTCCCTTCCAGGAAACTACTTTCCTCTTAGGAAAGTAGTTCCGGTTGAAAAACACCAAGGAGGACGTCATGACCCGACACCCCACACCGGCCGAGGCATCCCGTGCCCTGCAGGACGTCCAACGGCGACGGGAGGAGGCCCTCGGTTCGGCGCGGGACTCGCGCTGGGTGGCTGTCCTCTTCGGCCTCGCCGTCTTCGCTCTGCTCGCGGCGCCCGACTTCTTCGGGCAGCGCGTTGAGTCCGTGGTGAACATCGCCTTCGCCGCCATCGCCGTCGCCTATGCGGTGCTGCTGCGGAGCAGGCGCGGCTCCGCCGTGCTGGGGCGGCCGACCAGGGTGCGGCACGACGCGGTCTCGCCCCGGTTCGCGCTGTGGAGCAGGGTGGCCATCCTGGCGGTGGTGGTCCTCGGGGCGGTCGCAGCCTTCGTGCCGCACCAGGACCTGTCCGTCCCGTACGCCCGGACGGTCATCGGCGCCGTGCTGGGCGCGGTCCTGATCCTCTTCGGGAGCCGTCTCCAGCGCGGTCTGGCCTCTCTTGCCGCGGGCGGGGAACGTGGACGGGCCGGGGCGCTCGATGGCTCGTCCTGACTTCGACCCGGTGCTGCTGGAGCCCACCCGCCTGTCGATCGTGTCGTTGCTCGCCGGTACGGAGTGGGCGGAGTTCGGCTGGGTGCGCGAGGCGGCGGGGCTGTCGGCGTCCGCACTGTCCAAGCAGGTGGGGACGTTGTCCTCGCACGGTTACGTGGAGGTGCGGAAGGGCTACGTGGGCAAGCGCCCCCGTACTTGGCTGAACCTCAGTGCTGCGGGCCGCGAAGCCCTGGAGCGTCAGGTCGCGGCGCTGCAGCGGATCGTCGACGGGCATGCTCCACCACCGTCCGGCGGTGTGGTTTAGCTCTGCTCAACCTGGGCTTACACATCGGGCGTTGTTCGAGGGGGCGCCGGATGTCAGCGTGGAGGCGTTGGCGGCTGGTCGACGTCTGCATGCCGGGCGTCCGTGCATCCGCGTATCCCCCTTTCCCGAGGAGCCCCGCTATGCCCCTGTGTGAACAGGTGCGCTTCGTCAGCGATACGGCCGAGCTCGCCGGTCATCTCTTTCTGCCCGACCCCGACGGGGCCGGTGCGGTCCGTCCGGTGGCGGGCGTCGTGGTGGCCGGGACGTGGACCAGCGTCAAGGAGCAGATGGCCGACCGGTACGCCGAGGAACTGGCGCGGCGCGGCTATGCGGCGCTGGCCTTCGACTTCACCGGTTACGGCGAGTCCGAAGGCGAGCCCCGTGACTACGAGTCGGCGGAGCTGAAGATCCGCGATCTCCGCGCGGCTGCGGACTTCCTCAGCGCCCAACCGGCGGTGGCCGACGGGCAACTGGGCGCGTTGGGGGTGTGCGCCGGGGCGATGTACGCGAGCGCCTTCGCCGCCGATGACGCACGGGTGGGGTCGCTGGCGCTGGTGGCGCCGTGGCTGCACGACCGTCGTATCTGCGAGCAGAACTACGGCGGGGCCGAGGGCATCGAGGCGAAGAGGACGGCGGCGGCCGCGGCGCGGCGGCGGTACGAGGAGAGCGGAGAGGTCGTCTATGTGCCGGTGGTCAGTGGAAGTGACCCGGACGCGGCCATGCCCTTCGACATCGACTTCTACCTCAACCCGGAGCGCGGCGGGATCGCGCAGTGGCCCAACCGGTATGCCGTCATGGCCTGGTCCGAGTGGCTGGACTTCGACGCCGTCGCGCTCGCTCCGAAGGTTTCCGCGCCCGTGCTGCTCGTGCACAGCGAGGACGCCGCCATCCCGGACGGGGCCCGCCTCTTCTACGACGGCCTCACGGGAGACCGGAAGTTCCTGTGGACCGGGGGAGTCCAGTTCGACTTCTACGACCGGGCGCCGCAGGTCGGCCTCGCCGCGGATGCGGCGGCCGAGCACTTCGCCCGCACGCTGTGAACACCCGTACTGCCGACAGGAGGTCACCCGTCATGTCCGAGTCAGTCGAGTCAGTCGAGTCAGTCGGGTCCGTTGAGTGCGTCGGGTCCATTGAGTCCAAGTACGCGGTCGCCGAGACCTGCACGCGGATGGCCGTGCACGCGGATCGCCGTGAATGGGAGCTGCTGCGCGGGCTGTTCGCCGAGAAGGTGCTGCTCGACTACACGAGCCTGAGCGGCGGTGCGCCGGCCCAGCTCACCCCGCAGGAGATCGCCGACGCCTGGTCGGCGACGCTCGGCGGCTACGACGCCACCCAGCATCTGATCGCCAACCAGCTCGTCGAGATCGACGGGGACCGCGCTGTCTGCACGGCCTCCTTCCAGGCCACGCACCGGCTGGCCACCGCCCATGGGGCTCCGCTGTGGACGCTCGGCGGCGACTACCGGTGGGAGCTGGCCCGGAGCGGCGGCCGCTGGTTGATCCACACCGTGGTGATGACCGCGGCCTGGGGCGACGGCAACCAGGACCTTCCCGCACAGGCGGCTGCCCGACGATGACCACCTCCGCTCCCGCCTCACTCGCCGCGGCATCGCCGTCCGCCGCCCGGGGTGGCCCTCGGGTGGTGCTCGGCGCCGCCTTGCTGGGCTTCTTCCTCATCTCGCTGGACGCGTTGATCGTCACCGTCGCACTGCCCGGCATCGGGCGCAGCCTCGGCGTGGGAATGTCCGGTCTGCAGTGGGTGGTCGACGGCTACACGCTGATATTCGCCGCGCTGATGCTCTCCGCGGGCGCGCTCTCCGACCGTATCGGGGCCCGGCGGGCGTACGGCGGCGGTCTTGTGCTCTTCGCGCTGGCCTCTGCCGCATGCGGACTGGCGCCCGGGATCGGCGTGTTGGTGGTCGCCCGGCTGGTGCAGGGGGGTGCGGCGGCGGTGATGATGCCGGCGTCGCTCGCGCTGGTCCGGCAGGGTTTCCCGGACCAGGCGAAGCGGGCGCGGGCGATCGCCGTCTGGACCGTGGGCGGCGCGGTCGCGGTGGCGGCCGGGCCGGTGGTCGGCGGGGCGCTCACCGCTTCCGTGGGGTGGCGGTGGATCTTCTTCGTGAACCTGCCGGCGGGCCTGCTGGCCCTCGCTCTGCTCGCCCGGGTGCCGGCCTCCCCGCGGCTGCCCGCGCGCTTGGACGCGGTCGGGCAGGTGACAGCGGTGGTCGCGATGGGCGCGTTGACGTACGGCGTGATCGAGGGCGGCGACAAGGGCTTCGGCCGGCCGTTCGTGGTGGTGTCACTGCTGGTGGCTGTGGCCGCTGCGGCCGCCTTCCTCGCCGCGCAGGCCAGGGGCGCGCATCCGATGCTTCCGCTTCCGCTGTTCCGCTCGCGGGTGGTGGCGGTCTCCCTGGTGGTCGGCTTCATGCTCAATGCCGCCTACTACGGCGGGGTGTTCATCTTCAGTCTGTACCTCCAGCAGGAGCGCGGGCAGTCCGCGCTGCACGCGGGCGTGATGTTCATTCCGATGACGGCACTGGTCGCCGTGGTGAACCTGGCCTCCGCGAAGCTGGCCGCACGGTTCGGGCCGCGGATGCCGATGGTGTCGGGACAACTGGTCGGGGCGGCCGGGCTGGTGGCGCTGACCACGGTCGGCGCGCATACGAATGTGTGGGTGGTGGCGGCGCTGATGGTGCCGGTCGGCCTCGGCGGGGCGCTCACCGTTCCGGCGCTGACCGCGCTGCTGCTCGACGCGGTACCCGCGGAGCGGGCGGGCACCGCGGGCGCCGTACTCAACACCGGCCGTCAGGTGGGCGGGGCGATCGCGGTGGCGGTCTTCGGGGCGCTGCTCGCGGGGGCGGGCACGTTCCTGGCCGGCATGCGGTGGAGCATGCTGCTCGCGGCGGCCGGGCTCGTACTGACGACGGGCGCGACGCTGATGCTGCCGCGCGGCGGCGGGCGGCGGGCCGCGGGGGCGTAACTGCCGGTTCAGGCCGGGCCGGTCGGGCCCGCTGGTTCAGGCCTGGCCGGCCGGACGCGGGGTGAGTTCGAGGACGGTGTCGATGAAGGCCCGGATTCCGGCGGACTGACCCGCGTCCCGCCACATCAGCGCGTAGTCGACCACCGACTTGTCGTCGAACGGGACATAGGTGACGTCGGGGCGGCCGTGGTAGTCCCCCGCTCTGACGGTGGCCACCGTGGCGCCCTTGCCCGCCCCGACCAGCGAAAGCACCTCCTGCCACCCCGCGGCGGTCGGGCCGTACGAGATGGGGTGGCCCTGGGGGGTGCGCCGGGGATAGAAGGCGTCGCGCCAGGCTTCGGAGACGCCGGCGGCCGTGACCAGCGGCAGGAGGGCGAGGTCTTCCCGCGACACCGTTTCCTGTGCGGCAAGGAAGTGGGTGGCGGGCACTACGAGGGCCCGGCGCTCGGAGATCAGCACGGGGCCGACGATGATGCCGGGCTCCACCACAGGAGGTTCGGCGATCACCAGGTCGACCTCTTCGTCCCGCAGCGCCTCGATGGCGGCGTTGAACGTCACCTCCAGCAGCTCGACGGCGCAGCGGGGATGGCGGGACTGGAACCTCTCCGCCGCCCGCACGATGAGGTCGCCGCTCCATGGTGCGGTGAACCCGACGCGCAGCACACCACTGATATCCGCACAGGCCGCCGACGCCCTGCCGATGGCTCGCTGAATCTGCCGGTACGCGGGGAGCAGCTCGTCGCGCAGCTGTCGTCCGACCGGGGTGAGGGCCACGCGACGGCTGTTACGTTCGAACAGGGCGCCGCCGATACGGCGTTCCAGCGCCTTGACCGTTTGGCTGACCCGGCCGGGAGAGACGCGCAACCGTTCAGCGGTGCGCGCGAAGTGGAGCTCTTCCGCCAACGCCAGAAACGTCTCGATCTCGTACCGCTCCACCAGGCCCCCACCCCACCGGCGCCGCGATGTACGTACCGCAGCAGCTCCTCCGCCGTCGTTGCAGGCCGTGGCCCCGTCGAACATTAGGCCGCGGCGCGGGGGCGGTCCAGGCCGGGTGCGGGTCCGGTGCGCGGGCGCTCGGGGGATGAACGCCAGGCCGTCACCCGCGCCTTCGGCCTGCTCGAAAACGGCTGGCACGCGGTATCGCGGCCAGCCGTTGAGCGTGTCGTCGGCCGCCTTACTCCGGTGGCACGTTGAGGTGGAGCGATGCCGACGCGAGGCGTGGGGTGGTGCGGGCCTGGAGGATTCTGATCCGGATGCGGTCGGTGCTCACCGGCTCGGGCAGCGTCAGGATGCGCGCGTAGCCGATGGTGGTGCCGGTCGCGGTCTGCTGCCAGGCGGTGCCGGTCCAGATGTCGACCGCGAACCCCTCCACCTGCTGGCCCCTGGTGATGTCCTCGCCGAGCCGGATGCGGTCGAAGGCGCGGGCCTCGGACAGCCGTACGGTGACCTCGCCCGTGGTGGCCCCGTGGGACGGTGACCAGGCGGTGGTGAGACGGCCGTCGGTCAGGGTGCGCAGGACGGGGTCGCGGTGGCCGCGCCCCGCTGTGAGCAGGTTGCGGCCGTACGTCGCGGTCACGGAGTCCCCGAACGAGGTGAGGGAGCCGACGTCCGGCGCGGCGATGCGGCCGTCCCGGCCGGGTGGCACGTTCAGCAGGAGTACGGCGTTGCGGCCCACCGACTCCTCGTAGATCGTGACCAGTTGCTGGGGTGTCTTGGGCTTCTGGTCGGGGTGGAAGAACCAGCCGGGGCGCAGCGAGACGTCCGCCTCGGCGGGGAACCACTGGAGGTACTCGACCCCGGGGGCGGTGATCTTGTCGCGCGAGCCGATGTCGGCGGCACTGGCGCCGTCCGGGAGCAGTCCTTCGCCGTGTGCGGTGGCGGGGTCGGCGGTGGCGGGGGTGACGCTCCACTCGGTGGTGCGGCCCACCCCGTTCTCGTTGCCGATCCAGCGGGTGCCCTGCGGGCCCGCGAAGGTGACGGTGTCGGGGGAGAGCGCGTGGATCAGCCGGAACCAGGCGGTGAAGTCGTACTTCTCGGTGATCCCGGCGTCGGTCCAGGGGTTGGCGCCGTCGAGCCACAGCTCGTCGATGGGGCCGTACTGCGTGAACAGTTCGTAGAGCTGGTTGAGGTAGTACGCGTTGTAGTCGTCGGCCCGCACGGTGAAGGACGGGATCCGGTGCGCGGCGAGCGCGTCGGCCCGGTCGTCGTCGGGGACCAGGGTCGGGATCGTACGCCGCACGACCGGGCTTCCGCTGCCGTAGCGGCCCTGGCCGCCGGGGGCGCGGTCGCCGTCGTCGACCGTGGCCTGCTCCTCGATGCTGAGCGACTGCCCCGATGCCTGTTTCGCGCGGATCTCCTCGACGTACTGGGCGTGCCAGGCGTGCGGCTGCTCGGAGCCGTCGGCGGGCGAGAGGTAGACGCCCACCTTGAGGCCGGCCCGGCGGGCGGCCTTGAGGTAGGTGCCGAGGATGTCGCCCTGGGGGTTGCGGCAGCCGGCGTTACGGGCCCGCCAGTAGGCCGCCGGGTCGTCGGAGCGGTGGGCCTCGGCCTGTGCGCGGGCCTTGGCGGTGGCGTTCCGCTCGGCGTCGGAGCAGCCGTCGGTGCGGATCCACCAGGGGCTCGCGATCACCGAGTGGTTGGAGTAGCGGGTCGGGAAGAGGACGAAGCCGTCGTGGTGCTTGGCCGTGAACATCACCTGGCGGGCGCCGGCCGCCTTGTACGCGCGCATCCACTGGTCGGCGTCCATCCCGGACGGGTCGAACGTCGCCTCGTCCTCGGCGCCGGAGCCCCACTCGCGGTTGGTGAAGGTGTTCATGCCGAAGTGGGTGAAGGCGGTCACCTCCCGCTGCTGCCAGGCGACTTGGGAGGGCCGGGGGATGACATGGGCCGCCTTGCGCACGATGGTGTCCGGGGTGTCGGACGGGTCGATGGCGATCAGCGATGCGGGAGTAATCCGATCTTTTCCGGGCGGTGCGGTGGCGGCGCTGCCCTTTCCGGGGGAGGCGGCTGCGGGTGCGGCGGGCAGGAGTGGCAACGCTGCGACGCCTACCCCTATGGCCAGTACGGATCGTCGCCCGACAGGCGTTCCCATGAGTGCTCCTTCGGTCCGTGGACGCAGAGTGGAACGAATGGTCTACGAAGGTCTACGAGTGGTCTAGACATCCAATGTCTAGCCGTCGGGCAGCAGTCTGCTGCGCGTCCGGGGGCGTTGACAAGGGTCCGTACGTGAAGAGGCAGACGTGAGGGGCGGGGCTGGAGACGGGGGCGGGTCCCTACCCCGGCCGTTCCGTCTGTTGCGACCGGATGTGACGGGAGCGCGCCAGGCCCTCCCAGCGGCGTGCTGCCGGTGCGCTCAGGCCGAACTGGTCGAGTACCCGGCTCACCACGTGGTTCACGAGGTCGTCGATGGAGGCGGGCCGGTTGTAGAAGGCCGGCATCGGCGGCACGATGCTCGCGCCCATCCGGGCAAGCGCCAGCATGTTCTCCAGGTGGATCTCGTTCAGCGGTGTCTCGCGCGGTACCAGGACCAGCCGGTTGCGCTCCTTCAGTACGACGTCGGCCGCCCGGCTGATGAGGTTGTCGGCGTATCCGCTGCGGATACCGGCCAGCGTTTTCATGCTGCACGGGATGATCACCATCCCCGCGGTGCGGAACGAGCCCGATGACAGGACGCTCCCTTGCTCGCCCGGCCGGTGGTGGAAGTCGGCGAGGGCGGCGACCTCGCGCGCCGTGCAGGGGGTCTCCAGCTCGATGGTCGTCCGGGCCCAGGTGCTCATGATCAAGTGAGTCTCGACATCGGGCAGTTCGCGGAGCATTTCGAGCAGCCGCACCCCGAACGGCGCGCCGGTCGCACCCGACATCGCTACGACGAGCCGCATCAGACCTCTCCTCCGTACGCGCTCCGGAGCGTGGCGAGCGCGGTGGCGGTGCGCTCCCACTGCTCGATGCGGGCGAGGCGGGCGATGTGGCCGTCGGCGCGGAAGCCGAGCGGGGACAGCGGGATATCGAGCGAGGCCGCGGTGTGGGACTCCACCGCGAAGGCGCATCCCAGCACGCTGCCCGACTCGCCGCTGATGACCCGGGACCCCACCAGGCGGAGTGTGAGGTGGCTGCACACCGTGCCGTGCACGGCTATCAGTCCAGCCCGCCCGTCGCGCTCCAGGTTGGCCCGGGTGCGCGTGCCGCTCACGACGGCCAGCAGCAGCCCGGTTGCGGGCGCCGGTTCCAGTTCCGTACGGGACAGCAGCGCGCTGTGCGGACAGCCGTGTCCGTCAACGGTGAGGAAGGGGAAGGCCTGTTCGGCACCGGCATGAGCGACAGCGGCGCGGATGTCTGCATCGGGGGAGCCCCGGAGCAGCGCTGCGACCTCTTCCGGCAGGCCGCGGGCCGCGTTCACAGGCCCAGAGCGGTGGCCCACCGCTCGCGGGTCCGGGCCCGGTAGGCGTCGGAGAAGCGGTTCGCGGCGGGGAATTCGTCCTTCCAGGCGAACGGCTTGCACGCGTCGATCAGCACGATGCCCATCGACAGATCGCCCTCGGCCCGCTGTTTCGGCGACAGCATGGGGTCGATCGCGGTGGTCGGCGTCCGCACCAGATGCAGCGAGTTGGCCGGGTCGACGCGGGTGAACACCGCCCACAGGACGTGGTTGATGTCGGTGATGTCGATGTCCTCGTCGACCACGACGAAGTAGCGCTCCATCCCACCGGTGCGCTTGCGTCCGGCGGCGGCGAGCAGTGCGTGCATCGCGTCCCCGGCACCGGTCTGCTTGATGGACACCACGATCATCAGCTGCCGTGCGTACGCCCACACGCCCTGGATGTTCTGCACCCCCGAGTTCTCCAGGTGGTCCCAGGTCACGGACGCGGAGTAGAGCGGCACCGCCTGGTCGCCCGCGGGGACGGTCGGGATCATCGGCGGGGCGCCCAGGATGATCGGGTCGTCGCGGTGCAGGATGCGCTTCACCCGGACCACGGTCTCCTGGCCGGAGTGGGTGTAGTAGCCGGTCCACTCACCGAACGGGCCCTCCAGCACGGACTCCTCCGAGAGCGGCGGCATCTCGCCCTCGATCACGATCTCGGCGTGGGCGGGTACGGGGATGTCGCTGTCCGGCGGGTAGAGGACCTCGACTCCCTCGCCGCGCAGGCCCCCGGCCAGGTCGTACTCGGAGACGCCGGCCGGGGCGGCCATTGCCGCCGCGGTGGACAGGATCGGGTCCTGTCCGACGACCACGGCGATCGGGCAGGCGAGGCCGCGGTCCCAGTACTTCGTGGCGATCTCCCGTGCGTGGCGGTTGCCCAGCATCCATACCGAGAGCCGGTCCTTGTCCTGGACGCAGCAGCGGTACGTACCCGCGTTGACCCAGCCGGTGTCGGGGTCCCGGGCCAGGACCATGCAGGCGGTGCCGATGTAGCGGCCGCCGTCCTCGTCGTGCCAGCGAGGTGTGGGGAAGACCGTCAGGTCGACATCGTCACCCTCCAGCACGTTCTCCAGTACGGGCCCGGTGGCCACCTCGACGGGCGGGACCGGCTCGATCCGCTTGCTGATGTTCTGCCAGGCACGGACGATGTCGAGCTTCGCGCTGTCCGGGGGCAGCCCCAGCGCCACGGCGGTCCTGGCGGCCGTGCCCATGAAGTTGGTGAGGACCCGGCGTCCGGCCGGGTATCCGGGGATGTTGTCGAACAGCAACGCAGGGCCCTCCGCCTCGGCGAGCAGTTCGGTGATGCAGCCGATTTCCAGGTCCCAGTGCGCGCCGTCGACGACGCGGACCTCGTCCTCGCCGAGGGTGTCCGTCAGGTGATCGATGTACTGCCGCAGATCGCGTATCGCTGTCATGCCGAGGAGGATCTCCGCGGCAGGGACCGGCGCTCAAGCAGCCCTTTCCGATCTGACGGTTCTCCGCGCGAGTACGCTTCTGAAGCGTGGAAACCCTCGACCGGCAGCTCATCAATGCACTGAAGAACGACGGTCGGGCACCATTCCGACGGATCGCCTCGCAGCTCGGGGTCTCGGACCAGGTGGTCGCCCGCCGCTACCAGCGGCTGTGCGGGAGCGCGGGCCTGCGGGTGCGGGGCCGGGTGGACGGCAGGCGGCTGGGGCAGGCGGAGTGGCTGATCCGGTTGCAGTGTGTGCCGAGTGCGTCGCGCGGCGTCGCTCAGGCGCTGGCCCAACGGGACGATACGCACTGGGTGCGGCTGGCGTCGGGCGGCACCGAGGTCATCTGTCACGTCCAGGCCCGCAGTACGAGTGAGCGCGACGCGCTGCTGCTCGACCGGCTCCCCGCCACGCGTCGGGTCACGGCGATCAGCGCGCACCAGGTGCTGCGCCGGTTCCGGGGCGGTCCGGTCACCTGGCAGGTGCCGATGGCCGCTGTACCCGGCCCGGAGCGGGCCGACGCCGACGGGCCTGCGGCGCGACAGGGCGCGGAACCGGTGGAGCTCGACTCCGGCGACCTCGCACTGCTCGGCGCGCTGGCCCGGGATGGCCGGGCCTCGCACGCGCTGCTGGCCGCCGAACTGGACCGGCACGAGTCGACCGTCCGCCGCCGGATCGGGCAGCTGCGGGCGGACGGAGTGCTCTACTTCGATGTGGACTTCGACGAGGCGGCCGTCGGCTATGCCGACAACGCCGTCCTCTGGATCTCGGTCGCGCCGTCCGAACTCGACGCGGTGGGAAGGGCGTTGGCCCGGCTGCCGGACGTGCCGTTCGCGGCGGCCACCACCGGGCAGTGCAACCTGGTCGCGACGATGCTGAGCGCCGACCACGACGGGCTGTACGAGGGCATCGCGCACCGCGTCGGGTCGCTGCCCGGTATCCACGACATCCAGACGGCCCCGGTGATCCGGACGGTCAAGCGGGTTGGGGAGATCGGCCGGGCTCTCCAATGAGAGGGGGGCCTCCAGTGCGGTGGCGGCCCACCCCCCTGTCGGTATCTCCGGGCTATCCGCCCTGCTGGAGTTCCGGTTGCAGCTCCGGTTCCACAGCCCGCTGGAAGCGGCGCGGTACGAGGCTGAGGAAGCGTTCCGTGTGGTGCTCCTCGTGCAGGTCCACCCGGCGGGCTTCGAGCAACTGGCGCAGGCTCAGCAGCCCTTCGAGCCGGTCCGGGTCGTCCCGGTCGACTATCACGACCCGGGTGACGTGGTGCGTGGCCATGCGGTTGGCGATGGTCCGCAGGGTCTCGTCGGGGTATGCGGTCACGGCGGTCCTGGCGAGTTCGCCGAGCGGGGTCCGGTCGTCGTGGGAGCTGAACAGGAAGTCGGAGCGGGTGACGACGCCGGCCAGGTGCCCCGCCGGGTTCATCACGGGGTAGAGCCGCTGGGCGAGGAACCCGTCGACGTCATGGCTGCCGTGCGGGGCGGACAGCTCCCGCTTGATGTCGGCCACGGTCTCATCGGTGCGGAACGTGGCGGTGATGGGGGATTCGAGCTGCCGTACGAGATGCACCTCCAGCGGGTCCACCGAGTACTCCCGGGTGAGATGCAGCCCCCGGCGGGCGAGCTTCTCGGTGAGGACGGACCGCTTGAGGACGATCACCGAGAGCAGATAGGCGGAGGACGCGGTGATCACCATGGGGAGCATCGCGTTCATCTCATGGGTCAGTTCGAGGCAGAAGACGATGCCGGTCAGCGGGGAGCGCATGACTCCGCCGAGGACTCCGGCCAGCGAGACCAGGGCCCAGAAGCCGGGGCTCACGGCCGGGAAGATCAGCCCCTCGGCCGCGCCCAGCGCACCGCCGATCATGAACATCGGGGCGAGGACACCGCCCGAGGTGCCCGAGCCGAGCGACAGCCCCCAGATCAGGGTCTTGACCACCAGGATGCCGATGATCAGGCCCACGGTGGCCCGGCCGGTGAGGAGCTGGTCGATGACGTCGTATCCGACGCCCAGCGCGCGGGGCTCGATCAGCCCGCCGGCGCCGATGATCAGGCCGCCGATGGCGGGCCACCACATCCAGTGCAGCGGCAGCTTGGCGAACATGTCCTCGGAGAAGTACACGAGGGCGGTCGCGCCGAGTGCGAGCAGCCCGGCGCCGAGTCCGGAGACCAGGCACAGGCCGTACGCGGAGAGGGGCAGCGTGGCCGGGACATGGGAACCGCCGAAGAGCGGGGCGCTGCCCAGGATCGGTTCGCGGACCAGGGTCGCGGTGACCGCGGCGACCGCGACGGGGATGTAGGAGCGCGGGCGCCACTCGAAGAGCAGCAGCTCGACGGCGAGCAGGATGGCGGCCAGCGGCGAGTTGAAGGTGGCCGCCATACCGGCGGCGGAACCGGCGACCAGCAGCGTCTTGCGCTCGTCGGTGGTGACGTGCAGGAACTGGGCGAGGATCGAACCGACCGCACCGCCGGTCATGATGATCGGCCCCTCGGCGCCGAACGGCCCGCCGGTGCCGATGCCGATGGCCGACGAGACGGGCTTGAGCACGGCCAGCCGGGGCTGCACCTTGCTGCCGCCGACCAGGATCGACTCGATGGCCTCCGGCATCCCGTGGCCACGGATCTTCTCCGATCCGTACCGGGCCATCACGCCGATGACCAGCCCGCCCACGATGGGCATGAAGAGGATCAGCCACCAGTGCGAGGTGGAGCCCGGTGTGGTGGTGCCGAAGGCGAACTGCCCGTGGAAGCAGAGGTTGGTGAACAGGTTGATCAGCTTGAGCAGACCCACCGCGACCAGGGCGGCGGCCACGCCGACCGGTACGGCGAGTACGGCGATCAGCGCGACCCGGGGCGGGACATGGAAGTCCCCCAGGCTCTTGACCTTCTGCGGCGGTATGAGCCGGCCCGGTGCGCGGGCCGGTTCCGGTTTCGCGGCGGGGGTGGGCGGGGACGCGGACGCGGTCATGGGATTCCTCCGTGGGTGGCGCAGGCAGGGGCAGTGCCGTCACGGGCACACGGAAGAAGGGCCGTCGGCGTACCGCGGGTGAAGCGGTGCCGGCGCCCCTGCGTACGAGTGGCTCACGCGATGGCGGTGTAGGGCGTCATTGCCCTGGGAGCTGCCGATGCCCTGTGCGGAGGGCGGCAGTACGGGGAGGGGCGGTCCGTGGCGTGGGAGGCGCCAGGTGCGGATGCCCGGATACTGGAGCGGTACGGATGAGTGAGCGGGGCTGTGATGTGTGGCTGGGGAGCGACAACTGCTGAGCGGTAACTGTTGATCGGTAACTGTTGATCGGTAACTGTGGAGCGGGACCCAGACTACCATTGCAGATTGCAATGATTGCTGCGGCTTCATGAACAAACTGTTGAACAAGCTGGTGACAGCCTGATGAACGGCCTGATGAGCAGCCGGGTGGACCCCGGCGGACAGGACCGCCCGGGTGGAGAGCCCGGCGGTCGGAAACGGTGGACGGACCGCATGACGGGCGAGCAGACGGCTGCGGGCAGCCCCGCCGGGGACGTGACCGGCCCCACGGACGGCCCCCCTGACGAGACCGATGAGGTCACCGCCGCGGTGATGGCCGCCGCACGGCTGCTGGTCGGGCTCTCGGCGCGCGCGCTCGCCGAGGTCGGCAGCACGCTGACCCTTCCGCAGCTGCGGACGCTGGTGGTGCTGGACTCCAGCGGGCCCGTGAAGCTGGCGGCTCTGGCGGCCGTCATGGGCGTCAACGCGTCGACGGCGATGCGGATGGTGGACCGCCTGGAAGCGGGCGGTCTGGTCGACCGCAAGGTCAATCCCGACAACCGGCGGGAGGTCGTCCTGCGTACCACCGACGAGGGCGCGGGGCTGGTCGGGACGGTCCTTGAGCACCGGCACCGGGAAGTGGCCGCGCTGGTGGGCCGGCTCCCGGTGGATGTACGGGCCGGGCTTGTCGTGGGGCTCAGGGCGCTGACGGTCGCCGCCGAGAACCCGGCGCCCGCCCGGGACGTGCTCACGGACGGCACCGGGTTCTGAGCCGGTGCCGCCCGCGACGGCCGGTGCGGATACGGGTACGGGTACGGGTGCTGGTACGGGTCAGGACGTGTAGCCCGAACCGATTCCCTGCACCACGTACGCGCACTCCGTGTAGGTGTAACCCGGCCGGATCCTGGCCGTGTTGCTGCCCGAGGTGGTGTTCGAGGTGTTCAGGGACTTGTGCAGGAAGTACGACGTGCCGGGCGGCAGCGAGATCGTCCGCTTCGGGTAGCTCTTGCCGCCCTTGCAGGCGCTGGTCTGCGCCGTCACGTCACTGGAGTACGCCGAACAGCCCTTGCACGCCTTGAGCTTGAAGCTTCCGGTGACCGGGCCGGTGTAGAGGATCTCGACCTCGTCCGGGCTGTCGTTGCTGATCGTGACCGGGATACTGCCGCCGGACGCCATCGACGGCAGGTGTTTGCCCGCCGCGGCCTCGCTCTGCGCGATCTCCGCGGCTATGGCGATCTTCTGGGCACGGGCGTGGTTCTTGTCGCTCCGGTAGGTGCTCACGAAGTCGGAGAGCGTCTTCTGCGCCCCGGAGAAGTCGCCCTTCTTGTACTCGTCGACACCGCAGGCGTACGTACCCGACTGGACCTTCTTCCCGGCGGTCGCCGCGTCCTCGCGCAGCGCGTCGGTCAGGGCGCTGTCGACGCCCGCCTCCTTGCCCGGCAGTCCCACGGCCTGGCCCTGGAGGATCTTCAGGCGTTCGTTGGCCGCACACGGCTGGGAGCCCTTCAGATCGCCCGCGGCCTTGTCGATCTCGGAGCTGACGGCCGGTTCCACCTTCGCGGCCTGCTTCGACGAGGGGAACGTCGTGAGCAGTTCACCCAGGTTCCCGCTCGGTGACACGACGTCCTTCCCGGTGCCGAGGCCGGTCACCCCGCACTCGTACAGCGAGGTCGCGAGCTTGTCGTCGGGCCACCCGGCCAGCGCGCCCAGCTGCTTCCTGCCGTACGTCCCGGGCACCGTCCGCAGATAGGTGAGCGGTTCGACGGCGTCGCAGTACTTCTTCTCGCCGAACGGCGTGGCGACCGTCTCGTAGTACGTGTTGAGGGAGGTCGGGACGCGGCGGGCTGCCCGGGAGCCCGGGTGGTGCGCGTCGAGGTCGTGGTACGTGGTCAGGGCCTTGCTGTAGGACGCACGCGCGAGGGTGAACTGCTGGCCCTTCGCCTGCGTGACCAGCTGGTCCGCATCGGCGAGCCGGTCGAGGAGCATCTGCTGGGTGGCCTCGTCGCGCGCCCCGTCGTACAGCACGACACCGCCGACGGGCGCGGCCAGCAGCACCAGGCCGAGCACGATCGCGACCGGCGACCGCGGCGGCCAGATGACGCTGTGCCGCAGACCCCGGTACGCGCCGTGGGCCGCGGCCAGCACCAGGACGGCGAGATACGCGACGACCGCGCCGGCGGGCACACCGTCCGGGTCCGCGGGCAGGGCGATCGCCAGCAGCACGCCCGTCGCCACCCAGCACACCGCCAGGGCGAGCCAGCGCCTGACCAGCAGATAGCCGAGGCCCAGGCCGCTGAGGTTGAGCAGCGCCACGGCCGCGGCCCGCAGCGGATCGGCCGGTGCGGGCGGGGTGGGCGGCATGGGAGGCGTGGGCGGGACGGTGGGCATCGGGGGCGGGGGCGGCGCGCCGTATCCGCCGAACCCTCCGGGGCCGCCGGGCGCGGAAGGTGCGCCGAACCCTCCGGGCCCGCCCGGTCCGTCTGCCCCGCCTGCCGGGTCCGCCGCGCCGAAGCCGCCGGACGCCCCCAGCACCTCGGGCGGTCCGAATTCGCCCGAGGACTCGGACCCACCGCCTCCCCCGCCGGACCCGCCGCCTCTGGCCGCCTCGTCCTGCTGATCTCCGGACATGCCGCATACCCCCCGGTCGCCGGTCTCCGGGCGCCGCTGCGCCCGGAGACCGTCACTGTCGAAACGCCAAACGCCAAACGCCAAACGCCAAATACCGAGCACCGAACGTCAGAACGCCAAGTGCCGGAGCCCCACCGCGAAAACTTTGCGCTCGCTGTGTATCTACCACGGACGGGCCGACTGTGAACTCCCGATTACCGTCAGTGCGACCGGACTTGGGGGAGTGCTGGTGGAATCAGCGGCCCGCGATCCGGTCCGCGATCGTCGCGATCCGGTCGGTGGCCGTGCTGCGGGCGGTGAGTTCGCGGGCGTCCGCCGCCCGGTACGCCCGGTACATCCCGTGCACGCCCAGCCAACGCAGCGGCTCCGGCTCCCAGTTGCGGACCTTGTGGTTCACCCAGGGGAGCGTGGTGAGGTCGGTCGGACCCGACTGGCCGGAGTCCTGCTGGATCAGGTCGCGCAGCGTACGGGCGGCCAGATTGGCGGTGGCCACGCCCGAGCCGACGTAACCGCCCGCCCAGCCGAGGCCCGTCGAACGGTCCAGGGTGACGGTGGCGCACCAGTCGCGCGGGACGCCGAGCACCCCGGACCAGGCGTGGTCGATCCGTACGCCCGCCGTGGCCGGGAAGAAGCGGACCAGGATCTCGCGCAGCGCGTCGATGGTGGCGGGCTCGGTGCGCCCGGCGCGGTCGGCGCGGGCGGCGCGCGAGCCGTAGCGGTAAGGGACGCCGCGTCCGCCGAGCGCGATCCGGCCGTCGGCGGTGCGCTGCGCGTACATGTACGCGTGTGCCATGTCGCCGAGCGTCTCACCGCCCTCCCAGCCGATGGTGTCCCAGACGGCATCAGGCAGCGGTTCGGTGGCGATCATCGAGGAGTTCATCGGGAGCCAGCTGCGGCGGGCGCCCTTGAGGCCGGCCGTGTACCCCTCGGTGCAGCGCAGGATGTAGGGCGCGCGGACCGTTCCGTACGGCGTGACCGCGTGCTTGGGCCTGATCTCGGTGACCGGTGTCGATTCGTGGAGGGTGACGCCGAGCGCCTCCACCGTCTCGGCCAGGCCCTGGACCAGCTTCGCCGGGTGGAGCCGCGCGCCGTGCGGGGTCCAGGTGGAGCCGACGGCCCCGGTGACCCGGATCCGCTCGGCGGTCTCGCGGGCGCCGTGCAGGGTGCGGTCCGTCTCGCCGAAGGCGATCTCCACCGAGTGGAAGTCCTTGAGCCGCTGCAACTGGGCCGGTGTGTGGGCGACTTCGAGGACACCGCCCTGCTGGATGTCGGCGTCGATCGACTCCTCGGCGGCCGTCTTGACGACCTCCGCGACGGTGTCGTTCATGGCCTGCTGGAGGCGGACCGCCGCGTCGTGCCCGTGCAGCTTCGCGTACCGGTCGCGGCCCGCGATGCCGTTGTAGAGCCAGCCGCCGTTGCGGCCGGACGCGCCGTAGCCGCAGAACCTGGCTTCCAGCACGGTGATGTTGAGGAACGGGACGGCCTTCTTGAGGTAGTACGCCGTCCACAGCCCGGTGTACCCGCCGCCGACGATCACCACGTCGGTGCTCGCGTCGCCCGGCAGGGGCTCGCGGGCCAGGGGGGTGCCCCGGTCCGCGTACCAGAACGATATGCCGCCGTTGACGGTGCCGTTGCCTGTGCCACTGCCGGTGGAGCTCATGGGGACCTCTGCCTTCTGGACCGGTCCGCCGGATCGGACCGCTTGATCAGGGCCGTTCGGTGTTCCTCCGGCGGTTGCCGGGAGCGTAGCGCCGCAGGGGGGCCAGCAGACCCATCGGGTTCCACGGCGGTCCGCCGAGGCCCCGGGTCAGCGGATAGCAGGCGAGGCCGATGAGGACCGAGGCGAAGTGGCCCAGGTCGGTGAAGGTGCGGTCGGTGAACAGCGGCAGACCGAAGACCGCGAGGACACCGGCCAGATACACGTAACGCCAGGGAGGGGCGATCCGGTAGGTCAGTACGGCGACGACGCCGGCGAGCGCGTAACTCACCCCCACGTCCAGGGTGTTGACGGCCGATTCGGGGGCCCGGTGGTGGTGGATCGCCCAGAGCAGGGCGCCCTCGCTGATGAAGGAGGCGAGGACGTGCGCGAGGACGGCGACGGACAGCCAGCGGAGCGTGCCGAGCCAGCGCTCGGCCTGTGCGTGGAAGATCGTGTAGAGAAAGGCGTACGAGATCCAGCCGCCGCCGTCGATGTACATCGCGCTCTGGATCAGCACCCGGACGGGGTGCGTGGACAGTTCGTGGATATTGGTGGAGCGTCTGCCGAGGTAGTGCCGCTCGAACCCGGGCGACATCTGGTGCAGCGCGATGGTGGTGCAGAAGAGGATGGCCAGCCAGACGTAGGTGCCCGGAGCGCTGCGGATGTACGAGGCGACGGCGTGGCGGGCGCGGTTCATGCGCCCGATTCTGCTGGTTGGCTCCCGGGGGTACGGGGGTCACCGCGCCGTGCGGGCGCGAGAGCGGGGAGCCGGAGTGCGGGCGGAACCGGAGTGCGGACGGAAGGGGAACGCGGCGTGAGTGAGCCGGTGGACGGCGGGGCGCGTCCTGCGGCGGGCGGCGGTGCGGCAGCCGGTGGGGCGTGTCCTGCGGCGGGCGGCGGTGCGGCAGCCGGTGGGGCGTGTCCTGCGGCGGACCGGGCCGGGGAGTTCCTGGAGCGGTGGGGGCTGCGTCAGGAGGGGCCGCCGATGTGCGGCCGGGTCGCGGTCGTCCTGCCCGTGGTCCGTACGGCCGACGGGGCGCGGGCCGCGCTGAAGGTGCAGGAGGTGGACGCGGAGACCGCGGGGGAGCCGGTCGCCCTGCGGGTCTGGGACGGCCGGGGCGCCGTCCGGCTGCTCGACCACGACCCGGCGACCGGGACCATGCTCCTGGAGCGGCTGGACGAGGCCAGGCCGCTGGCTTCGGTACCGGACGTCCTGGCGGCGACCGAGGTCATCGCGGGGCTGCTGGCCCGGCTGACGTCCGTGCCCGCGCCGGACGGGACGCGGTGGCTCGGGGACATCGCGGCCCGGATGCTCGACCGCGTACCGGATGCGGTCGAGTCCCTGGCGGACGAGGCGGACCGGCGGCTGCTGAAGAGCTGCGCGGCGGCCGTACGGGAGGTGGCGGGTGAGCCGGGGGACCGGCTGCTCCACTGGGACCTGCACTTCGAGAACGTCCTGGCGGCCGGCCGCGAGCCCTGGCTCGCCATCGATCCGAAGCCGCTCGCGGGCGATCCGGGGTTCGAGCTGATGCCCGCGCTGTGGAACCGCTTCGGGGAGGGCAGGCTGCTGCGCCGCTTCGACCTGATGACCGATGTGCTGGGGATGGCGGGGGACCGGGAGCGGGCACGGGCCTGGACGCTGGGGCGCGTCCTGCAGAACAGCCTCTGGACCGTGGCGGAAGGCGGCCGGCGGCTGAGCCCCGAGATGGCGGAGATCGCCCGGACGCTGCTGGCACCGGGGCGGTAGGCGGTTCTCCCGGGATTCCGGGGCAGGCTCGCAGGGCTGTCCCGTGCTCGACGGGCTGCACCGACGGGGCCGTCCCGGCCCTGACCCGGGCAGCCGTCCAGCGACGAAGCGTACGGTGCGCCGCCCGGCTTTGTCCGCCGTGTCGAAAGCCCCGGCGCACCGCCGCTCATAGCCTCAGGGTCCTTCCGACCAGAGGTGACAACGATGAACTGGCTCATCCACGACTACCGCGAGGACGACCTCGCATCCGTCGTCCATCTGATCGACAGCACCGCCGAACTCGGCCAGGAGTCGGTGTTCTCCCTGGCCGAGTGCATCGGGGCGCTGACCTCCCGGCAGCCGGCCGTGGTGGCCATCAGCGGCGGCGTGCCGATCGGGGCCGCGCTGGCGACGGTGTCCGGGACCAGGGCCTGGGTGATGCGGATCGCCATCGTCCCCGGGCTGCGCGGCCAGGGCCTGGCCAGCGCGCTGCTGAAGGAGCTGGAGCGGCGGCTGGTCGGGGCCGGGGTGCGGACCATCGCTTATGTGCTGCCGGAGGAGGAGCTTCTCGGCGAGGGCCTGCACAACGCCGGCTACGACCGCCGTCCCGCCGTGGCCTACTTCGAGAAGTCCCCGGCGCGCGGAACCGCCCGGGGCCGTCTGGAGGAACTCGGCGGCCGGCTGCTGGACAACGATCTGTGGGCCGCGGTGGCCGGGATGGAGCAGGAGAAGCACTTGATCGAGGCCCGGGTGGTCCGTCCGCTGGCGGAGCCCGAGCGGGCGGCCAGACACGGGGTGCTGCCGCCCAGGGCGATCACCCTGTTCGGCCCGCCCGGGACCGGCAAGACCACGTTCGCCCGTGCGATCGCCTCCCGGCTGGGCTGGCCGTTCGTCGAGCTGCTGCCCTCGCGGCTGGCCGACGAGGGCAACCTCGCCGCGGCGCTGCGGGCCGCGTTCGCCGGTATCGCCGAGCTGGAACGGGTCCTGGTCTTCATCGACGAGGTCGAGGAGATCGCCGCCGAGCGCGGCAGCGCGGAGCGGCCGGGGATGCACGGGGTGACCAATGAGCTGCTGAAGCTGATACCCGGCTTCCGGGAGGGCGAGGAACGGCTGCTGGTCTGCGCGACCAACTCGATCCGCTCACTGGACCCGGCGTTCCTGCGGCCCGGACGCTTCGACTACCTGCTGCCGATCGGGACGCCCGACGCGGTGGCGCGCGAGGCCATCTGGTCCCGGTTCACCGTGACCAGGACCGATGTGGATGTACGGCGGCTGGTCGAGGCCAGTGAACTGTTCACCCCCGCCGACATGGAACATGTCGCGCGGACGGCGGCCCAGGCCGCCTTCGAACGGGACCGTTCCGGCGGGGAGAACGGATCGGTGGGCGCCACCACCGAGGACTACCTCGCCGCCCTGGCCCTGGCCAAGCCGACGGTGACGCAGGGAATGCTGGAGGACTTCAGGGCCGACATCACCAGGCACGCCCGGATCTGACGGCACAGCCCAATGGCGTCCTCCGGCCCCGGAGGACGCCATTAGGCTGCGCGCATGATTCGCAACGCCATAGCTGCCGACGTTCCCGTCATCCACACGATGATCCGTGAGCTCGCGGAGTACGAGAAGGCCCTGGATGAGGCCCGCGCCACGGAGGCGCAGTTGCACGAGGCGCTGTTCGGCGAGCGCCCGGCGGCGTTCGCGTTCATCGCGGAGACACCGGAGGGGGAGGCCGCCGGGTTCGCCCTGTGGTTCCTCAACTTCTCCACGTGGCGCGGGGTTCACGGGATCTACCTGGAGGATCTCTACGTACGCCCGGAACTGCGCGGCGGCGGTTACGGCAAGGCCCTGCTGACCGAACTGGCGCGGACCTGCGTGGAGCGCGGGTACGAGCGCCTTGAGTGGTCGGTGCTGAACTGGAACGAGCCGTCGATCAAGTTCTACGAGTCCCTGGGCGCCCGGCCGCAGGACGAGTGGACGGTCTACCGGCTCACCGACGAGGCGCTGGCGACGCTGGGTACGGCGGAGTAGCGGGCGGGACCTGGACCGGTACGGCTCCCATGGCGTGCCGTACCGGCCGGACGGGGCAGGCGGTCTCACTCTCCCGGCTGAGGTGACGCGGCGGCCCCGGGCCCGGTGCGGTGCCTATGCTCGGCCACGTGACAATTCAGCGGATGGACAACGTCGGCATCGTCGTCGACGACCTGGATGCGGCGGTCGCGTTCTTCACCGAGCTCGGCCTGGAGCGTGAAGGCGCGGGGCAGGTCGAGGGCCGGTGGGCGGAGCGCACCGTCGGGCTCGACGGTCTCCGGAGCGAGATCGTGATGATGCGGACCCCGGACGGTCACAGCAAGCTGGAGCTGGCCAAGTACCACGCCCCCGCGGTGCTGCGTCCCGAGCCGGAGAACCCGCCGCCCAACACACTGGGCCTGCACCGTGTCATGTTCGCCGTCGACGACATCGACGACACCATCGCCCGGCTGCGTGCCCACGGCGCCGAACTCCTCGGCGACGTCGCGCAGTACGAGAGCATCTTCCGGCTCTGCTACCTCCGCGGTCCGGCGGGCATCATCGTCGCCCTGGCCGAGCAGATCGGCTGACGCGGGCCCGCCGCGTGCCGTGCGGACGGGCGCTTCATCAGCTGCGACGCCCGGTCGGTCCACCGCCCCGCCGTCACCCCGGCGTCCCCTCCGCGCCGGCGGCCGCCTCCGCGCCCGCCTCCGCGTCCGCTGTCTCGCGCTGCCGGGGGGAGCGCGCTGTCACCATGAGGTACGCGACCACTGAACCCACCACCATGAAGCCGGCCGCCCACCCCGTCGCGATGTTGAAGCCGTGCACCACCGCGGTCTTCGAGAGCTGCGCCTGCTGGGACTTGCTGATGCCGGGCCGCATATGGCTGGCGAGATAGCTCGCGGTGGTGGTCGTCGCGATGGTGTTGAGCAGGGACGTACCGATCGATCCGCCCACCTGCTGGGCCGTGTTGACGGTTGCCGACGTGACGCCCGAGTCCTGTGGGGCCACGCCCGATGTGGCCGTCGCCATCACCGGCATGAAGACGAGGCCCATGCCGAGACCGAGCAGCATGGTGCCCGGCAGGATGTGCTCGACGTAGTTGGAGTGCGGCCCGATGTAGGTCAGGGCGAAGAGGCCGCCCGCGCCGATCAGCATCCCGGGCGATATCAGCAGGCGCGGCGGTATGTAGTGGAGCAGCCGGGCCGAGATCTGCGTCGAGGCGATGATGAGCATCGCGGACATGGGGAGGTAGGCGGCGCCCGCTCGCAGGGGGCTGTAGCCGAGGACGTTCTGCAGGTAGTACGTCAGGAACAGGAAGAGGCCGAACATGGCCAGCGTCGCCGTCCCCATGGCGATCATCGAGCCGCCGCGGCTGCGTTCGCTGACGATGTGCAGCGGCAGCATGGGGTGGGGGGCACGCTTCTGCCACCAGGCGAAGACGGCGAGCAGCGCGCCGCCGACGATGAGCAGGGTGATGACCAGGACCGAGGACCAGCCCTTCGACTCGGCCTCGCTCACGGCATAGACGATCGCCACGAGGCCCCCGCAGCCGAGGATCGCGCCGGGGATGTCGAGGTGGCTCTCCTTCTGTCCCTGGCGGTCGCTGAGCAGCGTGAGGGCACCGAAGACCGTGATGGCCGCGATGGGCACGTTGACGTACAGGCACCAGCGCCAGTCGAGGAACTCGGTGAGGATGCCGCCGAGGAGCAGCCCGATGGCCGCGCCCGCGCCCGCGATGGCGCCGTAGATGCCGAACGCCTTGGCGCGCTCCCTGCCCAGCGAGAAGGTCGTGGTGAGCAGGGAGAGCGCGGACGGCGCGAGAAGGGCGGCGAACGCGCCCTGGAGCGCGCGGGCGGCGAAGAGCATGGAGCCGTTCACCGCCCCGCCGCCGAGTGCGGAGGCGGCGGCGAAGCCGATGAGGCCGATGATGAACGTCCGTTTACGGCCGACGAGGTCGGCGACGCGACCACCGAGCAGCAGCAGCCCGCCGAACGCCAGCGTGTACGCCGTGATGACCCACTGGCGGTTGCCGTTGGTGAGGTGCAGGTCGTGCTGGGCGGACGGCAGGGCGATGTTCACGATGGTGGCATCGAGCACCACCATGAGCTGCGCCAACGCGATGACGGCCAGCCCCCACCAGCGATGGGGGTCGGGCTGGTCGGGACTGGTGGGCTCCGGGGTGGATATCGCCGGCTCGCTCATCTGCCCAGAGGATCACAGAATGGGGCTGTTCGCTCTTTAGTGGGGGTTGTTCGTGTTTGGTGCGGATTGCGTACGCGAGGGGACCCGGCCGTTCAGCCCCCAGTGGTTCGCGCCGCTCCCGCTCCTCCCGCCGCTTACGGGATCAGCACCACCTTTCCCGTCGTGCCGCGCGTCTCCAGCGCGTGGTGGGCCGCTGCCGCCCCGCTCAGCGGGAAGCGCTGGACGGCGGGGCGCAGCCGTCCGGCGGCGGCCTCGGCCAGGGAGAGGGTCTCCAGAGTTCGGATGTCGCCGCCCGCCCTCTCGATCATCACAGGGCCCAGGACGCCCTGGGACGTGATTCCGCGCGCCGCCAGCTCCTCGTCGGTGAAGGTCAGGGGTTCACCGTCGTGCGGCCCCTTCCCCGACCAGCCGAAGACGAGGTGCCGGCCGCCCCTGGCGAGCAGGTCCACGGCGGCGCGGCCGGTGGCCCCGCCCACCGAGTCGAAGACGACGGTGGCGCCCCGGTCCCCGAGGTGGGCGCGGACCTCGCCGGCCCAGCCGGGCCGGGTGTAGTCGACGGCCAGGTCGGCGCCGTTCTGCCGGACGCGGGCGACCTTGGCCGGTCCGCCCGCCAGGCCGACGACGGTGGCGCCGAGGTTCTTCGCGTACTGCACCAGGAGCGTCCCGATGCCGCCCGCCGCGGCCGGGACGATCGCGACGCTGCCGGCGGTGAGATCCGCGAACTGGAGGATGCCCAGCGTGGTGCGCCCGGTGCCGATCATGGCGACGGCCTCGGCCTCGTCCAGGTTCTCCGGGATCTCGTGCAGCCTGGCCGCGTCGGTCACGGCGAGGGCGGCGTAACCGCCCGGGTTCATGCCGAGGTGCGCGACGACGCGCCGGCCCAGCCACTGCGCCCCGGTCCCCGGGCCGAGCCGGTCCACCGTGCCGGCGACCTCGCGGCCGGGGACGGTCGGCAGCTCGGCGGAGGCCGGATACGGGCCCGGCATCCCCTGGCGCAGCGCGGTGTCCAGGAGGTGGACACCGGCCGCCGCGACGGCGATACGGACCTGGCCGGGGCCCGGTTCCGGATCGGGGACGGTGTCGTACGTGAGGTTCTCGGCGGGCCCGTACTCGTACAGTCGAATGGATCTCATGGGGCTACGGTGCGACCTCAAGTCCGCTTGAGGTCAAGGCCAGGGCGGCGGCCTCGATCGCGCTGTTGAAGGAGACCTCGGCGAGCATCCCCGGCGCGGCGGTCTGGTCGCCCGCGAGGAACACCCCGTCGCCGCGCCGGATGGCGGGCCGGTCGCGCCAGGTGGTACCGGGCGGGTCGACCGCGCCCGTGCGCCCCTCGGCGACGGACGAGCTGCGCCAGGTGAGACGGTCGCGCCAGCCCGGGAAGCCCAGGTCGAGCAGGCGCTCGGCGTGGGCGGTCCCGTCCGCCTTCGACTCGTCCGGCCCGATGGGCAGTTGCGCCTGGATCAGCTGCTCGCCCGCCGGGGCCAGGGTGGGGTCCTGGGCGGTGAAGCGTTCGATCCAGCCGGGGGCGTCGAGGTCGGAGATCACCCAGGCGTCGCCGCGCCGGGTCCTGAGCGCGATGTCGACCAGCGTCGAACGGCCGCTGGGCCAGCGCAGACTGGACTCGCCGAGCAGGTGGCGGGCCGCGTCCAGGGAGGTCGCGACGATCACCGGCCCCTCCGCTGTGGGGAGTTCGCTGACGCGGTCGCCGGTCTCGATCCGTACGCCCAGGTCCCGGGCGCGGGTGGCCATCCGGTCGATGAGATTGCCCCAGCCGCCCCGTACGAAGTGCGCCTCGGGCGGCAGCGAGGCGGCACGGCGCAGCCGGGCGTGGACGAACGCCGCGGAGAGCGAGCCCGGGTCGTGGTGGTAGAGGGCGACCCCCGTGTAGTGGGCGGCGGCGCGGGCGCCCGCCTCACCGACCTGGGAGGTGGCCCAGGAGAGGAAGTCCTGCTCGACGGGCGCCTGTCCGGCGGGCCGCCGTGCCAGCCTGAGCAGTGCGAGCGGCGGTGTCCTGCGGAGCTGCCCGCCGAGGTGGAGCCTCAGCCGGGTGGCCTCCAGGGCAGGTACGGCCACGACCGGGCCGAGCAGCCCCTGCTGCTTGAGCCAGGCCCAGTGCGGGCCGCCGCTGTAGATGGCGTGCGGCCCCTCGTTGGCGCGGTACGGGCCTTCGGCCGTGCGGGCACGGCCGCCCAGGGTCCGGTGCGCCTCGCGCAGGGTGACCCGGGCGCCCGAATCGGCGGCGGTGATGGCGGCGGTGAGCCCGGCGAAACCTCCGCCGACAACGGTGATGCGGCGCATGATCCGACCCCTTTTCCTGTCCTGTCCTGCTGTCCTGTCCTGTGTCTGATCCGGAGGGCGACCGCTCTTTTTCGGACGCTCTCTGTCATCAGGACGGATGGACCGGACGCAGATGTGACATCCGGGAAGGTTCGATGTCAGTGGTGTGGGTCACCATGAAGACATGGCAGCACGGAACGGCACGAAGAGAACCCCACACGTACGACGACCGGAAGTGCGGCTTCCGCCACTCAGCCCCTACACCGGGATGGGCCTTGAGCCCGATGGCGACTATGACGGACTGGAGTTCACCGGCGAGGACTTCACAGGACAGTCGGGCCGCGGGGCCCGCTTCATGGACTGCTCGCTGCGCGAGTGTGTGCTGGAGACGACGGAGCTGGTGCGGGCGCGTTTCATCGACTCCGTACTGACCGCGGCGCGAGGCGTGGGTACGAACCTCGCGGAGGCGTCCCTGCGCGATGTCGAGGTGGTGGACGCACGGCTCGGCGGCGTTCAGATGCACGGAGCCGTGCTGGAAAGGGTGGTGGTGCGCGGCGGGAAGATCGACTATCTGAACCTGCGGGAGGCGCGGCTCAAGGACGTCCTCTTCGAGAACTGCGTCCTGACGGAACCGGACTTCGGGTCGGCGCGGCTGGAGCGGGTGGAGTTCACCGGGTGCACGCTGCGCGGGGCTGACTTCAGCGGAGTGCGGATGAAGGACGTCGATCTGCGCACGGTGGCCGAACTGCACATCGCCCGCGGGGTGGAGCGGCTGGCGGGGGCGGTCATCAGCCCGGCCCAACTGCTGTCGCTCGCACCGGCGTTCGCCGCGCAGATCGGGGTGCGGGTGGAGGTGCCGGGCGAGTAGCGCGGAGGGGCTGCTTCCGGGGCACCGCCATGCCTCGCTCCCGTCCCGCTGCCCTTCTCCTTCGCTCCTCACCCCTGCCGGGGCTCTCCGGTCCTCCGGTCCTCCGGTCCTCCGGTCCTCCGGTCCTCCGGTCCTCCGGTCCTCCGGCTCTCCGGCTACACCCGGGGGAAGCGCCCCTGTAGGTCCCAGATCACCGGATTGTCCGCAAGGCCCTCGTGCATGTCCCCCAGATCCGCGATCAGGTCATGCAGGAAGTCCCGCGCCTCCCGCCGCAGCACCGTGTGCCCGAACGTCAGCGGGTCCTCCTCCACCGGCATCCAGTCGGCGGCGACATCGACCCAGCCGAACCGCCGCTCGAAGAGCATCCGGTCCGTCGACTCCGTGAAGTCCAGCTCGGCGTGTTG
Organism: Streptomyces sp. NBC_00440; assembly: GCF_036014215.1. Taxonomy (NCBI): domain Bacteria; kingdom Bacillati; phylum Actinomycetota; class Actinomycetes; order Kitasatosporales; family Streptomycetaceae; genus Streptomyces; species Streptomyces sp. NBC_00440. Next base: position 3,675,530 of record NZ_CP107921.1, on the reverse strand, counting down.
CGGACGGGAGGCGCGGTTGCCGCGCGGGTCCCGGTCGATCTGCTCGACGATGTCGCAGAGCGCCCACGCGAAGTCGAGCACCGGAACCCATCCCCAGGCTGTGGATACCTCGCGGTCCGCCTTGGTGTCGGCGAGGTAGACGTCACCGCAGAAGAGGTCGTGCCGCAGCGAGCGGACGTCCGCGCGGCGGTAGTCGGTCTGCGGGGGATCCGGGAAGCGGCGGGAGAGGGAGTAGCCGATGTCGAGCACGGGTCGATGGTGTCACGGACGGCGGTGTCACCGGCGGCGGTGTCCTGGCGCGCACCTGGCGCGCACCTGGGGGGCACCTGGGGCGCACCTGGGGCGTCGCCCAGCGTGCGCCGGGACGCTCCCTACGATGCGGCCCTGCGTGCACCGGAATGCTCCCCGCGGCGCGTGGCTACGGCCCGGGGCGCCCGGTGAGCCGTCGCCACGCCTCGCTCATAAGATCGGGACGTGGACCAGCGCCGACGCCGTACAGCCGTACCCGCAGCGGTGGGGGCAGCCCTGCTGCTCCTCTCGGCGTGCGGCGGGGGTGTGCAGGGGCAGCCGGGCGGCGACCGGCTGCACCATCCCGACCCGTACTTTCCCCGGCTCGGCAACGGTGGCTACGACGTCAGCCACTACAGCCTGACCCTCGCGTACGACCCCGACTCGGGCCGGCTCACGGGCACCGCCGACATCACCGCCCGCGCCACCCAGGACCTGTCCGCGTTCAACCTGGACTTCACCGGGATGACCGTGCGGGGCGCGACCGTCGACGGCCGTTACGCCCCCGCCAACCGCGCGGGCACCGAACTGACCATCCGCCCGCACCACGACCTCGCGCGGGGCGAGACCTTCCGTACCGTCGTCCGCTACGCGGGCACGCCCAGGACGATCACCGACCCGGACGCGTCCGAGGAGGGCTGGCTGCCGGACGACATGGACGGCGCGCTCGCCCTCGGGGAGCCGACCGGCTCGATGGCGTGGTTCCCCGGGAACGACCACCCGTCCGACAAGGCGACGTACGACATCGCGGTGACCGTCCCGGCCGGGCTCCAGGCCGTCTCCAACGGCCGGCTGACCTCGCAGCGGACCAGCGGGGGCCGCACCACCTTCCACTGGCACGGCGACCGGCCGATGGCGAGCTATCTCGCGATGCTGGCGATCGGCCGGTACCGGACCCACTCCTTCAAGGCGCCGTCCGGGCTGCCGGTCTTCACGGCGGTCGCCCCGTCGGAGGTGAAGAGCAGCGCGTCCGTGGTGGCCAGGATCCCCGAGATCATCGCCTGGGAGAGCAAACAGTTCGGCCCGTACCCCTTCGACTCGACGGGCGCGGTCATCGCCCCCGTCGGGGCCGCGGGCTACTCGCTGGAGACGCAGACCAGACCGGTGCTCCCCGGTGACCAGGCGAGCCTGTCGACGCTGGTCCACGAGTTGTCCCACCAGTGGTTCGGCGACGCGGTGACCCCCGCGTCCTGGCGCGACATGTGGCTGAACGAGGGGTTCGCGACGTACGCGACCTGGCTGTGGGACGCGGACCACGGCGGCGAGAGCATCAAGGACCACTTCAACGACGCCTACGACTCCGAGGGCAACTGGGAATTCGCGCCGGCCGACCCGCCGGGCCCGAAGCAGATCTCGGCCTCGCCGGTCTACGGGCGGGGGGCGATGGTGCTCCAGATGATCCGCAGGACGGTCGGCGACGACGCGTTCTCCGCCCTGGTACGGGGCTGGGTGCGGGACCACCTGTACTCCAACGCCACCACGGCGGACTTCACGCGGTACGCGGAGAAGAAGACCGGCAAGGACCTGAGCGCGGTCTGGAAGCACTGGCTGTACGGGACGGGGAAGGGCAAGCCGGCGAACCCGTACGCGTCGTAGGTGCTGTCCGGCCGCCCCGTACACGTCACGCCGTAGGTGCTGTCCGGCCGCTGCCCGCTTCACAGCCGGCGGGCCGCGGCCACCGCCTCGCGCATCCCACGGGCCGACCGGATCCGCTGCACCGCCAGCAGTTCGACCGCGCGGCCCAGCCACTCCGCGTCGGCGAACCGGCGCGCCTCGCCCTCGCGGGCGGTCTGGCGCAGCAACTCCTGGAACCACGACAGATGAGTGAGGTTGTACCAGCGGGGGTGCCGGTCGAAGGTGGCCACCCAGTCCTCGTACGGGTGCCGCAGCGTCAGGTGCAGATAGCCGCGGCCACGGTACTTCCAAGGGCCCGGCAGGCCGCCGAGCAGGCCCCGTGGGGTGTACGAACCCATCGAGGGGTACTTGGCGCCCAGCGAGAAGCCGCACAGCATGACCCGGGACCAGGGGATCAGCTGTTCCTCGATCCGCTTCGAGCGCCCCGCGTGCTGGTACAGCCCGTCAGCGCGGAACTCCAGCCAGGCGCCGCCGGGCCGCTGTGAATCGCCCACGGCCCAGCGGCCGTTGACCCGTTCCAGCGGCCCGAGGGACGCGTTTATGTCGCTCATCCGCCTATTGGAGCACGGCTGTTGGATCGCGAATGTTGGATCACGGCTGTGGGAGCACGGCGATGTCGAGTTCCCGCAGGCGTGCGGGGTCGGCGATCACGTCGTACGCGGTGATCATTTCGTCCACGACGGTGAAGGTCAGCGCCAGCAGCAATCGGCCGCGCGGGGCCAGGACGGCTCCCACGGTGCCGTTGACCAGGGCCAGTTCGGCGAATTGTGACCGGCCGGCGAGGGCGGCTGTCCCCTCGGCCACGGCCCGCGCGCCACGGACTTCGGCAGTCCCGCCCGGTGGCACGGCCGCGGGGTCGGCGCGGCGCACCACGTCGGGGGCGAGCACCGCGCGGATCGCGGTGAGGTCACCGGCGCGCGCGGCGGCGAGGAACGCCGAGACGACCTGCCGGTTCCCGGCGAGTTCGGACGCGGGGACCAGCGGGGTGCCCCGCACCTTGTGGCGCGCCCGGCTGGCCAGCTTCTTCGTGGCGACAGGTGTGCGCTCCACCATGGGGGCGATCCGGTCGAACGGTACGGCGAACATGTCGTGCAGCACGAACGCGATCCGCTCGGCGGGACTCAGCGTGTCCAGCACCACGAGCAGCGCCCGGCTCACCGAGTCGGCCAGCAACGCCTCGTCCTCCGGGGGGCTCCACCGCCCCGGATCCGACAGCTCGTCGAGTACGTGCTGCTCGGCCAGGTCCTCCCGGCGCGAGGAGCGGGAACGCAGCATGTCGAGACAGATACGGGTCACCACCGTCCGGAGCCAGCCCGCCAGGTTGTCCACATCGCCGGCGCCGGTCCGGTGCAGCCGGAGCCATGCCTCCTGCACGGCGTCGTCCGCCTCGTCCAGCGAGCCGAGCATCCGGTAGGCCACCGCACGGAGCATGCCGCGATGCGTCTCGAAGAGGCCCGCCGCCTCCGGCTCATCGGGCCTCTCCACTGGTCCGCCTGGTCCGCCTGGTTCGCGTGGCTCTCGCTCGTCCACCGGTCACCTTCCGCCGTTCCGTTCCGTCACCCCTCTGACGAACGCGACACGGCTGAGGTGACAGCCGGCGCGACAGCGGAGAGGCACAAGTGACAGGAGAACCGATGACTTCCTTGCTGCATCTGGATTCCAGCGCCAATCGTTCCGCCGAGTCGGTCAGCAGACAACTGACCGCCTCGTTCGCGGACACCTGGCGGGCCGTGTACGGCTCGGCCGGATATCGGTACCGGGACCTGGCGGCCGACCCGGTGCCTCCGCTGGGCACCGCCTACTGCGCCCTCGGCCGGCGCGTGGAGCAGCACGGCCTCCGCCCACCGGCCGGGGTGGAGTCGTTGATCGCGAGCACGGCCGAGAAGCGGGAGTGGGAACTGACCCGCCCGCTGATCACCGAAGTGCTGGCGGCCGACACCGTTCTGATCGGCGCTCCGATGTACAACTTCTCGGTGTCCGCCGCACTGAAGGCATGGATCGACCGGGTGGGGTTCCCCACGGCGTTCACCGATCCGGCCACCGGGGACAGCCTGCTGCGGGCGACCCGGGTCGTGGTGGTCAGCGCCCGGGGCGGGGCCTACGGTCCGGGCACGCCGCGCGAGGCGTGTGACTTCCAGACGCCTTGTCTGCGCGCGTACTTCGGCGGGCTCGGCGTGACGGAGATGCATGTCGTCAGCGCTGAGATGACCGTGGCCGGATTCGTCCCGCACCTGGCTCGCTTCCGGCCCCTGGCGGCGAGCTCACTGGACGCGGCACGGGCCGAAGTGACCGCGCTGGCCTCCGCACCTGCCGAGTCGGGGAGCCGCGCGACGCCGTAGTCGCATGGGGGCTGTAGCTGTAGTCGCAGGGGTGCGAGCACGTGGCGGTGCGAGCGGGTGGCGGTGCCGGGGTGGTGCCCGAACGGTCCGGGCCCCCGGCAGCCGCCGGGTGCCCGGACCGTGGTGTCACCCGGGTGTCAGACCGTGACGCCGAAGTCCTGGGCGATACCGACCAGGCCCGATGCGTAGCCCTGGCCGACCGCGCGGAACTTCCACTCCGCGCCGTTGCGGTAGAGCTCGCCGAAGACCATGGCGGTCTCGGTGGCGGCGTCCTCGCTCAGGTCGTAGCGGGCGATCTCCGCCTCGCCGGCCTGGTTGATGATGCGGATGAAGGCGTTGCGCACCTGGCCGAAGTTCTGCGAGCGGTTCTCCGCGTCGTAGATCGAGACCGGGAAGACGATCTTCTCGATGTCGGCGGGCAGACCGGCCAGGTTGACCTTGATCTGCTCGTCGTCGCCCTCGCCCTGACCCGTGACGTTGTCACCGGTGTGCACGATGGTCTGGTCCGGCGTCGCCTTGTTGTTGAAGAAGACGAAGTGGCCGTCGGAGTAGACCTTGCCCTCGGTGTTCACCGCGATGGCCGAGGCGTCGAGGTCGAAGTCGGTGCCGGTGGTCGTACGGACGTCCCAGCCGAGGCCCACCGTGACGGCGGTCAGGCCCGGGGCCTCCTTGGTGAGGGAGACGTTGCCGCCCTTGGACAGGCTTACAGCCATGGGGATGTCCCTTTCCGTTCTGTGCCGGGCTTCGTGTGGTCACGACGCTACCGTTACCCGCCATAACGTCGGCAGGGGACCGAGAGGTTCCAACTCTCTTCGCCCTCTTTACTTTCTTTACCCGGGGCGCGGTCATCTGTGGCGGACCGGCCACGAAAAACGGGTGACGCGCCGGTCGGGACCAGCGACCATGGACACATGTCCGGTCCCTACGTCGTCCGTGGTGCGGTCTCCCTGCCGGAGGCCGAACTCATGTGGCGCTTCTCGCGCTCGTCAGGACCCGGTGGCCAGCACGTCAACACCAGTGACACGCAGGTGGAGCTCCGCTTCGACCTCGCGAACACGGAGGCGCTGCCACCGGTCTGGAAGGAGCGCGCCCTGGAGCGGCTTGCCTCGCGGCTGGTCGGCGGGGTGGTCACCGTACGGGCGTCGGAGCACCGGTCGCAGTGGCGCAACCGGGAGATGGCGGCGGTGCGGCTCGCGTCGCTGCTCGCGGAGGCCACGGCGCCGCCGCCGAAGCCCCGGCGGGCCACGAAGATTCCCCGCGGGATCAACGAGCGGCGGCTGCGGAACAAGAAGCAGCGCAGCGACACCAAGCGGGGGCGCACCGGGCGCGGCTGGGACTGACCGGCTGCGGACCGATCCGTGCGGTGCGGGATCCAGCGGGACCCCGGCCCGCATCTCCAGGCCCCGGCCCAGCCGAAGGGCCACGGCCCAGCCGAAGGGCCACGGCCCAGCCGAAGGGCCACGGCCCAGCCGAAAGGCCACGGCCCAGCCGAAGGGCCACGGCCCAGCCGAAAGGCCGCAGCCCCCGCCCTTCAGTCCCCGACCCGCAGCCCCCGCCCTTCAGTCCCCGACCCGCAGCCCCCGCCCTTCAGTCCCCGACCCTCAGCCCCCGCCCCCTCAGTCCAGCCGCCGGTACCGCCCCCGGAAGTACGCCAGTGGGCTGCCCTCGGTGTTCGGCAGGTCCGCCGTCAGGACGCGGCCGATCACCAGAGTGTGGTCCCCCGCCTCCACTCGCTGCTCCGTCACGCACTCCAGCGTCGCCAGCGCGCCCCCGACCAGCGGCGCCCCCGACGCCTCGCCGCGCGTGAACGGGACGTCGGCGAACAGCAGGTCGTCGCTGATGCGGCCCTTCATCGCGAACCGGCCCGCGATCTGCCGCTGACTCTCCGCCAGGAGCGAGGCCGCCCAGTACGGCTGCTCCGCCAGCAGGTCGTCCATCCGGGAGCCGTTCCGTACGCTCACCATCGCCAGCGGCGGATCGAGTGACACCGACATGAAAGCGGTCGCCGTCATCCCGACATCGGCCCCTCGCGGGCCGCCGTCCGCGTCATGGGCCGTCACCAGCACCACGCCTGCGGTCAGCCGGGACATGGCGGCGCGGAAGTCGTCGTTGCTCACCCCCTCAGGATGAGGGATGGGCTCGGAGCGCGGGGTGGGGATCGTCTGGAACACATCAGGAACGCTAACTTCGGCCCCCGTACGCCCGCATCGGGCCTCAGGACCAGACGAGTCCTAGGACCGGTACCGCGAGGGGCGCGGCTGACCCGTCCTGACCCGTTACTTCTCATTCAACCCTTCGCACCCTGTTGTGACTTGAGTCACGACCAGCATAAATTGTTGACCCTGCGTACCTGGTGGGCAGCTCGCTGTGATTCAGTGGCGGGGACACTGCACCAAGAGCGCCGACATAGAACCCTGGAGTTGCTGCCGAGGTCTCGGGGAGAGCGAACGATGGAGAGCGAGTCGGAGCCGTACGTCCGTCTTGCGACCCTGCGGCAGTTGCACCAAGCGGTAGCCAATCTCAATCAGGCCCGCAGCCTGGCGGACACCCTTCAGACCGTGGCGGACGGCATCGTCGCCGGTCTCGGCTATGAGATGGCCTGCGTCAATCTGGTGCGCCCGGACGGCGACCTCATGGTCGCGGCCCTCGCGGGGGACGACTCCGCCGCCGCCCTGATGACCGGCCGGGTCGGGTCCCGTACGTCCTGGGAGCGCAGGCTCTCGATGGGCGTGGGCTGGGGCGACCTCAGGTTCATCCCGTACACCGAGGGCTGGGTCCTCGACGAGGACGACGTGCCGCAGGTCCACAACGACGGCCCCGAGCCGCGCTTCGAGGACGAGTGGCACCCCTCCGACCGGCTCTTCGCGCCGATGTACGCGACCGACGCGTCCGGCGGAGAGCTGATCGGCGTCATATCCGTCGACCGCCCGCGCAACGGCAGGCACCCCGGGGCCTGGGGCCAGGAAGCGCTCCAGATGTACGCGTTCCAGGCCGCCATCGCGATCACCAACGCCCGGCTGCGCGCCAACATGCAGCGCGCCCTGGTCCGCCTGGAGCGCGAGCAGCAGGCCCTGCGTGCCAGCGAGGAGTCCTTCCGGCAGGCCTTCGAGTACGCGCCGAGCGGGATGGCCATCGCCGAGATGGGCGGCGACCAGCACGGCCGGCTGCTCCGTACCAATGACGCGCTCTGCCGGCTGCTCGGGCGGCCCGCTTCCGCGATGCGGCGCTACTCCTTCGCCGACCTGGTCCACCCCGAGGACGTCGGCACCCTGCTCCGGACGTCCGCCGAGGGCGGCCGCGCCGAGCTGCGGCTGCGGCGCCGCGACACCTCGTACGTCTGGGTCTCGCTCCGCAACTCCGTTGTGGCCGACACCACCGACGGCCCCCGTTTCCTGCTCACTCACGTCGAGGACGTCGAGGAGCGCAAGCGCCATGAGATCGCGCTCGCGCACCGTGCGTCGCACGACTCGCTGACCGGGCTGCCCAACAGCGCGGAGCTGCGTGCCCGCCTCAGCTCCCGGCTCTGCGACTGGCCCGACGCGGTGGGGGAGACGGCCATCGAGGCGCTCGACGCGGCGTACGAGCAGGGCCCGGCGGGGACGGGCCGGCGCTACGCGGCCAACCCGCTCGCCTTCGGAGGCGGACCGGGCAGCGGCCTCTACGAGCACGTCCACACGGCCGCCCCGTCGAGCGAGACGGGCGACGGGACCGGGCCGGGGCCCGAGGCCGACGACGGCACGAAGGGTCTCGCGGTGCTCTTCTGCGACCTCGACGGCTTCAAGTCGATCAACGACCGCTTCGGCCACCACACCGGGGACGCGGTCCTCATCGAGGTGGCGCGCAGGCTCACGTCGGGCGTGCGCGACGGTGACACCGTCGCCAGGCTCGGCGGTGACGAGTTCGTCGTCCTGGCGGACGGCCTCGGCTCGGCGGACGCCGCTGACCTGGCCGTACGGCTGCGCAACGCGATCATTCCGCCCATCCGGGTGGACGGCAGGGCGGTCCGCGTCGGGGCCAGTTTCGGCATCGGCTGGGCCAGCTGCGGCATGACCGTCGAAGAGGTGCTGCGCTCGGCCGACCAGCGGATGTACGTGGAGAAACGCTCCAGGTCGAAGCTGCACAGACGGGCGGGGTAGGCGGTACCGCCGGGCGGCTGCGCCGGGGCGGGGCCAGGGTCTCCGGTATGCGTACTGGCCGGACTGTTCATCCGTACGGGGTAGGCTCGCCCGGGTCAGCGATGTGTGAGGAGTGCAAGGGATGACGGCCGGCAACAACGGCACGAGCACGCCCGAGGACGACGATCCGTTCGGCTATCTGTACGAGGACGGCCGCGCAGCAGGTGCCGTTCCCCCGCCCGGTGGCGGCGGATACGGCTACCCGGGTCCGACGTCCGGCGGGCAGCCCGGGGTGCCCCGGACGTCGTACAACCATGTGCGGACGGTCGGCGAGCGCCAGTACGGGCAGCAGGCACCTCAGCAGCAGTACGGCCAGCAGCCCCAGTACGCCCAGCAGCAGGCGTACGGCCAGCCGACCGCGCAGTACGCGGCGCCGGAGACGTACCCCGGCGGCCCTCCCGTCCAGCAGCCCCCGCGCCAGCCCGGCAACGGCGGCAATGGCGGCCCGAACCACAAGGGCCTGCTGATCGGCGCGGTCGCGGTGGTCGCGGTCGTCGTCATTGGCATCGGTGTGGCGCTGGCGACCAGCGGCGGCGACAGCTCGAAGGACAAGAACGCCGGCTCGGACAACGCGGGCGGCGGCCAGACCTCCGCGGAGACGACCAAGCCCAGCCACGCCGCGTCGACGCCCCCGAAGGTCGACCTGCCGAAGCAGGACGCGGCGACGCTGCAGCTCGGCGGTGCGGCGACGACGGCCACGGACGTGCCGGGTGCCAAGGGCTCCGGCGGTTCGTACGTCGTGCTCAACCAGCCGGGCGACTCGGCGACCTGGACGGTCAAGGCACCGTCCGCCGGTTCCTACCGGCTGTCGATCAACTACGGAGTGCCGGGCAAGGACGCCAAGACCTCGCTCACGGTGAACGACGCGGCGAAGCCCACGGTGATCAACATGAAGAACTACGCCAACGCTCCGGACGGTGACGCCTCGAAGGGGTGGACCAACACCTGGAACTTGGTGAACCTCAAGAAGGGGCCCAACACGATCAAGATCTCCTGTGAGACCGGTGATCAGTGTGGGGTCAACCTGGACCAGGTCATCCTGCAGACCCAGGACGGGAAGTCCTCCTGACGACTCCCCGTCGGCAAGGGTGACGACATGGCCCGGCTAGATGGCACGGCCCGGCTGGACAGACACGGCCCGGCTCAGGCCGGAGGCATGTGCTCGGTGACGAGGACCTGCGGAAGCAGGTCCTCGTACGCTTCCCGGTCGAACTCGCCCGCCGCGGGCGCCAGCACCGTGGCCGCCGAGAGCGCCACCGCCCTGGCCAGCCGGTCCGGCCACGGGAGTCCTTCCACCAGGCCCGACAGCAGTCCGGCCACCGCCGAGTCGCCCGCGCCCGTCGGGTTGCCCTCGAAGCGGGCCGGGGGCAGGGCCTGCCAGGTGCCCTCGGGGGACGCGGCCAGCATCCCTTCCGCGCCCAGTGAGGCGACCACCGCGTGCGCGCCCCTGCGGCGGGCGTCGCGGGTGGCGCGCTGGGGCTCGCGGGAGCCGGTCAGCTGGGCCAGCTCGTCGGCGTTCGGCTTGACCAGGTCGGGGCGGGCGGCGATGCCCCGGCGCAGCGGTTCGCCGCTGGTGTCCAGGAGGACGGGGACGCCCGCGCCGCGGGCCTGCTTCACCAGCTGGGCGTAGGCGCCGACCGGGACGCCCGGCGGCAGGCTGCCGCAGAGGGCCACCGCGTCGGCGTCGGCCAGCAGCTTCCCGTACGCGGTGAGGAAGGCGTCCCACTCGTCTGCCGAGATGGCCGGACCCGGTTCGTTCAGCTGGGTGGTGTCGCCCGACGCGGCGTCGACCACGGCGATCGTGCGCCGGGTGGTCCCGGCGACCGGGACGAGCGCGTCGGTGGGCGGCAGCCCGGCGAGCAGTCCGCGGAGCACCTCGCCGGTCGTCCCGCCGGCGAAGCCGGTGACGACCGTCTCATGGCCGAGTGCCGAGAGCACCCGGGCCACGTTCAGGCCCTTGCCGCCCGCACGCTCGGTGACCGAATCGACTCGGTGACTGGCGTGCGGGATCAGCGCGGGGACGTGGTAGGTGATGTCCAGGGCGGTGTTCAGGGTGACGGTCAGCAGCACTTGATTGATCATGCCAAACAGAGAGCGGCACGCCCAGCCCTTGACCTGCCACTTCCTGTCATTTCTGCAAGATTCTGCTCAGATCTGCTCAGTTCTGCTTCGGTTCGATCACCCAGGCGCCCTTGCGCATCACACCGGCCAGCCCGAAGTCCGCGTCCAGGACGACCAGGTCCGCGTCCTTGCCGGGCTCCAGCGAGCCGATCCGGTCGTACAGGCCGAGCAGCCGCGCCGGGTTGGCCGAGAGGGACCGTACGACGTCGCCCACCGGCAGCTTGTCGATGGTCACCGCACGCCGGAAGGCCGTGTCCAGGGTGAGGGTGGAGCCCGCGATCGAGCCGCCGTCGACCAGCCGGGCGACGCCCTTCTTGACCTCGACCTCCAGCGGGCCGAGCAGATACACGCCGTCGCCGAAACCGGCGGCGTCCATCGCGTCGGTGACGAAGGCGACGCGCGCGGAGCCCGCCGAGCGGTACGCCAGCTCCAGCGCGGCCGGGTGCAGATGCGTGCCGTCGTTGATCAGCTCGACGGTGACCCGCTCGTCCTCCAGGAGGGCGGCGATGGGCCCGGGGTCGCGGTGGCCGAACGGCGGCATCGCGTTGAAGAGGTGGGTGGCGACGCTCGCGCCCGCCTCGATGGCCTCGACGGCCTGCTCGTACGTGGCGTCGGTGTGGCCGATGGCCGCGATGACGCCGTTCTCGGCGAGGAGGCGTACGGAGTCGATGCCGCCCTTCATCTCGGTGGCCAGGGTGAACATCTTCGCCGTACCGCGCGCCGCGTCCATCAGCTTGCGGACGTCGGACGGGTCGGGGTCGCGCAGCAGCGACGGGCTGTGCGCGCCCTTGCGGCACGGGGAGATGAACGGGCCCTCGAAGTGGATGCCGGCCAGGTCGCCCTGCTCGACCAGTTCGGAGAGGACCGCGGCCCGCCCGGCGAGGAAGTCCATCTCGCCGGTGACGGTCGAAGCGACCATCGTCGTCGTGCCGTGCCGCCGGTGGGTGGCGATGCCCCTGAGCACCTCATCGGGGGTGCCGGAGGTGAAGGACGCCCCGCCGCCGCCGTGCACATGCATGTCGACGAACCCGGGGACCACCCAGTGCCCCGCGAGATCGATGACCGCCGCGCCCTCGGGAGCGCTCCCGGCGATGCGCGAGCCCTCCACGATGACCCGGCCGCCCTCGACCGTCCCGGTGGGCAGCACCACGTGGGCTCCGGCGAGGACTGTGCTTGCTTCGCTTCCGGCCATCAGGCGGATACCTCCGTGGAGAGTAGATCCCAGGCGAGCAGCCCTGCGCCCAGGCATCCAGCGGTGTCCCCGAGGGCCGCCGGGACGATGTGGGGCAGCTTCTGGAACGTGACACGTTCCTCCACCGCTGCCTTCAGTGGTACGAACAAGGTTTCCCCGGCCTCGGCGAGCCCGCCACCGATGATCAGCGTGCGCGGGTCGAGCAGGGTGAGCGCGGTGACCAGACCGTCGGCGAGCGCGTCCACCGCGGTCTGCCAGACGGCGACGGCCCGCGGGTCGCCGGACTCGACGGCCTTGGCGCAGTCGGCGGCGTCTGCTTCCGGGTCGCCGGACGCCTCGGCCCAGGCCAGCGAGACGGCGGAGGCGGAGGCGTACCGCTCCAGACAGCCGCGCTGTCCGCAGCCGCAGTCGACGCCGCCCGGCCGTACGACGATGTGGCCGATCTCCCCGGCGTAACCGTGGGCGCCCGCCTCGATGGAGCCCTCGATGCCGATGGCGCCCGCGATACCGGTGCCGAGCGGCATGAAGAGGAAGCGGTCGGCGCCCTTGCCCGCCCCGATCCGGCCCTCGGCGAGCCCGCCCGTGCGGACGTCGTGGCCGAGCGCCACCGGGACTCCGTGCAGCCGGGCGCTGAGCAGTTTCCGCATCGGGACGTCACGCCAGCCGAGGTTGGAGGCGTAGACGGCGATGCCGTTCTCGGCGTCGATGATGCCGGGGACGGCCACGCCCGCGGCTGACGCGGTCCGGCCGAAGTGCTCCTCGCCGTACGCGCGCAGCTCGGCGGCGAAGTCGAGGATCGACGCGACGACGGCCTCGGGGCCGCGCTCCCGGCCGGTGGCCCTGCGCGCCTCGTGGAGCAGGGTGCCGTCCGCTCCGACCAGGGCGGCTTTCATGCCGGTGCCGCCCACGTCGAGGGCGATGACGTGGTTTTCGGCCGGGAGACCGGGGGTGGTTCCCCGGGAGAATGCAGTCACCCGGACAGTGTGGCTCGGATAACCGAAAAAGGTCTAGTCCACTCTGTTGGATTGTTGCGCATCCATACAAAGTCCGGGCAAAGATCCGGGCAAAGAACCGGCGCGACGCCGCCCCGTAACGCCTGATGCCCCTGCGACCCGTGTTGCCGAAGCGAGACCGCAAGGCTGTGGACCAGTAGATGGCCGTACGGGAAAATCGCAGCCACGTGCGACGGTACGGCACGGGGGACCGGCTGGAACATAGTGCAACAAGAGGGTGGGAAAAGGCTGTGCAGCGGCGCTTCTTGGGGCTTACTGCGGCGGTTGCCGCGCTCGGTATGACGGCAGTGCTCTCCGGTTGCGGAGCGGACAGCGGATCGGGGGACGTCACCCTGAAGGTCGTCGCCGCCAACTACGACCCGAACGACGGGCCCAGCAACCAGCAGTACTGGGACAAACTCGCCGCCGCCTTCGAGGCGAAGAACCCGCACATCAAGGTCGACGTCTCCGTCTACTCCTGGAAGGTCATCGACGCGAAGGTCGCCGAGATGGTCAAGTCGGGGCACGCCCCCGACATAGCCCAGCTGGACTCGTACGCCGACTACGCCGATCAGGGCAAGCTGTACAGCGCGGACGACCTGCTCTCCATCGAGGTCCAGTCCAACTTCCTCACCTCGCTCTCGGACGCGGGCGAGCAGGACCGGGTGCAGTACGGGATGCCGTTCGTCGCCTCGACCCGGCTGCTCTTCTACAACGAGAAGATGTTCTCGGACGCCGGCCTCAAGGCACCGAAGACCTGGGCCCAGCTCAAGTCCGACGCGGAGGTCCTCAAGGCACGGGGCGTGAAGTATCCGTACGCCCTTCCGCTGGGCACCGAGGAGGCGCAGGTCGAGGCGACCCAGTGGCTGCTGAGCGGCGACGGCGGCCTCACCGACGGCGTCGGTACGTACACGATCGACTCGGCCCAGAACGTCAAGACCTTTGACTGGCTGAAGAACGACCTGGTCGGCGCCAAGCTGACCGGACCCGTCGCCCCGGCCGAGTTCGACCGCAGGCAGGCGTACGCGGCCTTCACCCAGGGCCAGGTCGGCATGCTCAACGGCCATCCGCAGCTGGTGCAGCAGGCGGAGAAGAAGGGCATCAAGGTCGGCATGGTCCCGATGCCGGGCATCAGCGGTCCGACCAAGTCGGACATGGGCGTGGCCGACTGGATCATGGGCTTCAAGCAGAGCGGCCACCGCGCCCAGATCGGGGCGTTCCTGGACGACGTCTTCAGCGACAAGAACGTCCTGGACCTCACCCGCCAGTACAACCTGCTGCCCACCACCACATCGGCGTCCGGCACGCTCGCCGACGACCCGCGCCACAAGTCCCTCAAGACCTTCCTGAACGAGCTGCCCGACTCGCAGCTGGCACCGGTCGGCAAGACGTCCTGGTCGGAGGTGAGCGACGACATGAAGAAGGAGATCGGCAAGGCCGTGCAGCCGGGCGGCAACCCGGCGAGCGTCCTCAACCAGATCCAGAGCGAGGCGGCAGCGGCACAGAACGCGGAGTAGCGGAGCAGCTGAGCAGAGCCCGGCCGGTCCGGTACTGGAGTGGCCCGGTCGGCGGGCTCCCCAGTACGTTGGCTCATATGACTGGCGACGACGCGCACGGCCCCGCGCTCCCCGAGCGCGACCGCGCCGTACTCGCGCTGGAGCGCCGCTCCTGGCCGGGCGCCGGCGCCAAGGAGCGGGCCATCAGGGAGCAGCTCGGCATCTCACCGGTCCGCTACTACCAGCTCCTCAACGCCCTGCTGGACGACCAGGCCGCGCTGGCCCACGACCCGGTGACGGTCAACCGCCTGCGCCGGGTCCGGGCGGCCCGCCGCGAGCGCCGCTGAACCACAGAGCCTCGCCGCTGACCGCCGCTGACCGGCTGATCCAAACGGAAGGCCACAGCCCCGGTACCCCGCTAGGGTCGCCCCATGGGCAGCTCACCGAACACCCTGCCGACCCCCGCCACCGCCGCCGGCCGTGACGGCCTCGCCGCTTTGCTGGCCGGACCCCGGAAAGCCGTCGTGGCCCTCGACTTCGACGGCACGCTCGCCGACATCGTCCCCGACCCGGAACAGGCCCGCGCCCACCCGGACGCCGTCCCCGCACTCGTCGCGCTCGCGCCGGAGGTCGCCTCCGTCGCGGTCGTCACCGGGCGCCCGGCCGAATTGGCCGTGCGGTACGGGGGGTTCGCCGGCGTCCCCGGTCTGGAGCACCTGGTCGTGCTCGGCCACTACGGCGCGGAGCGCTGGGACGCGGCCACCGGTACGGTCGACGCCCCCGCCCCGCACCCCGGTGTCGCGGCGGCCCGCGCCGAACTCCCCGGACTGCTCGACACGGAGGGCGCCGGACGCGGCACCTGGATCGAGGAGAAGGGCGGCCGGGCCGTGGCGGTCCACACCCGCCGCGCCGCCGACCCCGAAGCCGCCTTCGAGGCCCTGCGCGCCCCGCTGGCCCGGCTCGCCGCACAGCACGGCCTGATCGTGGAGCCCGGCCGGCTGGTCCTTGAGCTGCGCCCGCCGGGCGTCGACAAGGGCGTGGCGCTGACCGCGTACGTACGCGAGACGGGCGCCGCGGCCGTCCTCTACGCCGGGGACGACCTCGGGGACCTGCCCGCCTACGACGCCGTGGACGAGCTCCGCACACAGGGCGTGTTCGGGCTGCTGGTGTGCAGCGGCGGCGACGAGGTGCCCGAACTGGCCGCGCGGGCCGACCTGGTGGTGCCGGGACCCGGCGCGGTGGCCGGCCTGCTCGCGGCCCTCGCCCGCGCCATCACGGGGTAAGCCCTGGCAGTCCTGTCACCGTGTCCCGGCGGCCGGGGCCAGGGCGTTCAGCTGGTCCAGGAACCACTGCTGCGGCGGCAGCGCGGTCGCCGCGGCGGCCAGCCGCTTGCTGCGCTCGGCCCGTTCGCCGTCCGGCAGGGTGAGTGCCTCGTGCAGCGCGGCGGCTGTGGCGCTCACGTCGTACGGGTTCACGGTGATCGCGTCGCGCCCCAGCTCCTCGTACGCCCCGGCCTCCCGGGAGAGCACCAGCGCGCACCCGTGGTCGGACACCACCGGGACCTCCTTGGCGACCAGGTTCATGCCGTCACGGATCGGGTTGACCAGGGCGACGTCGGCGAGCCGGTAGGCGCCGAGCGAGCGGGCGAAGTCGTCCTTGAGGTAGAGCACGACCGGGGTCCAGTCCGCCGTCCCGTAACGGGAGTTGATCTCCTCGGCGACGCGTTCCACCTCGGCCATGTAGTCGCGGTAGACCGCGAGGTCCTGCCGCGAGGGGTACGCGAACGCCATGTGCACCACCCGGCCGTGCCACTCGGGACGGGTGTCGAGCAGCTCCCGGTAGGCGAGCAGCCCGCGCACGATGTTCTTGGACAGCTCGGTCCTGTCCACCCGGACGATCGTCTTCCGGCGGCCGTCGGGCCCCTCGCCCGTGCCGCCGCCGATCCGCTCGCGCAGCGCGGCCATCCGCTCTTCCACATCGGGCTGGTGGGACCGCGTCCGCAGGAAGTCCGCGTCGGCGCCGAGGCCGTGCACCGCGATCTCTGTATCTCCGGTGCCGCCGAGGACCGCGGTGCAGCAGGCGACGAAGGCGTCGGCCCAGCGCCGGGTCAGGAATCCGGCCCGGTCGGCGCCCAGGATGCCGCGCAGCAGCTCCGCGCCGATGTCGTCGGGCAGCAGCCGGAAGTACTCGGGGGGCGCCCACGGGGTGTGCGAGAAGTGCGCGATCCGCAGGTCGGGGCGGAGTTCGCGCAGCATCCCCGGCACCAGGCACAGGTGGTAGTCCTGCACCAGCACGGCGGCGCCTTCGGCGGCCTCGGCGGCCAGCGCGTCGGCGAAGGCCCGGTTGTACGTACGGAACGAGTCCCACTGGCGCCGGAACTCCGCGTCGAAGACCGGCTCCAGCGGGGTCCCGTAGAGCATGTGGTGGATGAACCACAGCACGGAGTTGGCGATGCCGTTGTAGGCGTCGGCGTGCACCTCGGGGTCGATGTCGAGCATCCGTACGCCGTCCTCGGTGATCCCGCGCCGCACGGCGGCCCGGTCGCCGTCACCGAGTGCGGCGCAGACCCAGAGCGATTCGGCGTTCCCCTCGATGGCGGAGAGCCCCGAGACGAGACCGCCGCCGCCGCGCTTCGACGTGAGTTCACCGTCGTCGCGGAGGGTGTACGAGACGGGGCCCCGGTTGGAGGCGACGAGGACGCGGGCGGCGTGCGGAGAGGCCATGACGCGAACCTAGCCCGTGCCGCAAACGCTCAAACGTGCCGCACCGGCGGGGCCGCGGGGGGACGCGGCTCCGCCGGTGCGGCGCTGACGGCCGCAGGGGATACGGCCGTCAGCGGGCGCGGCGCGGGCCGCAGGGGGGTGCGGACCTCAGCGCGGCGCGGGATCAGTGCTGGACGGGGGCGCTGTCCGTCGCCGGGGCGAGGTCGTCCTCGGGAACGGAGATCACCCAGTGCGTGGCCTGCCGGGGCCGGAGGTACAGCGCCCAGTAGAGCGCCGCGGCGGCGACGATGACACCGGTGATGACCAGGCTCTTGACGCTCTGCTGGTACAGCACCCAGGCCAGGACGACGATCAGCAGGGCGGGGATCGCCGGCCACAGCGGCATACGCCAGGCCAGCCGGTGCTTGTGCTCACCGCGGCGCGAGACCAGGGCGCCCAGGGCGACGAAGACGTACATCGCGGCCACCGCGACACCGGTGACATCGCTCAGCGTGTCCAGATTGACGAAGCACAGCACCGCTCCGGGGACGCCGACGGCCAGCGTCGCCGCCCAGGGGGAGTTGTAGCGCTTGCCGATGTGGGAGAGGACGCGGTTGGCGGCGGTCGGCCAGGCCGCGTCGCGTGCCGAGGAGTAGACGACGCGGGAGTTCTGGATCACCATCACGATCGCCGCGTTGATGATCGCCAGCGCGATGCAGAGGCTGACGAAGGTGCCGACGCCGGAGTTGCTCCAGGTCTGCACCATGCCCGCGACGTTTCCGGCGGCGAGCGTCTTGAGGGACGGGGCGCCGAGCGTGATCGCCACGACCGGGATCAGGACGACGGCCGCGCCGATCCCGAGCGTCCACAGCACGGTGCGGGAGACGTTGCGGCGCGGGTTGTCCATCTCCTCGGCCAGATACACGGCGGTCGAGAAGCCCTGGAGGATGAAGAGCGCGGTGGCGAGTCCGGTCACGATCAGACCGGCGGTGACGGCCGAACTCTGGCCGTGGCCGGCGTCCATCACCGGGTGGATGAGGACCGAGGCGGACCGGCTGGTGTGGGTGAAGCCGAGGAAGGCGACGACCGCGCAGGCCACGACTTCCAGGACCAGGAAGATGCCGGTGATCCAGGCGTTGGCGCGCAGGTCGAGCAGGCCCATCGCGGTGGCGAGGAGCATCACACCCGCCGCCGTGTACTGCGGGTTCAGATGCACGATCGGCGCCAGATAGTCGGCGGTGCCCAGCGCGATGATGGGCGGCACGATCATGACGACGATCAGTGAGAGGACGAAAACCAGCCAGCCGGCGAGCCGCCCCATGAGGGTGCCGACCATGGCGTACTCGCCACCGGAGCTCGGTATGAGCGTGCCCAGCTCCGAGTAGGTGAACGCGACACCGATACAGAGCAGACCCGCGATGGCGATGGTCAGGGCCGTTCCGGTGCCCAGGGTGGCGAACGAGTCCGGCACGATCACGAAGAGCGACGATGCCGGGGTCAGACAGGAGAGCGTCAGCAGCGTCCCTCCCACCACGCCGATGGACCGGGTGAGCGTGGGGGCTTCCCCTGCCTTCGCGGCACGGGTGTCGGCTTCCGGCTTCCCTGGGGGCGCGGCAACGTTCGTGTCGGGCGTAGGGGTCATCCGTTGTCCCATCGGTGCTGGCGGCATGAGGCTGGCGGCATGAGGGGCAGGCACCTTCGATGAAGTTCGATGAAGAGTGCCGCACATGCGGGGCGGACCGCGACGACGTCCACGCCGCTCCGGTGACCGAATACAACTCCCGACGACGATTCCCGTCAAGGGTTCGTTAATGCGTCACCGCAACGAAATCCGTTGTTTGTTTACGGCATCGCAGTGCTCATTACTGCTCTGAGTGCGGTGGCTGCACGGATATCGCGGCTCGATGGAAGGTTCGGATTCTCGTGCCAACGATGGCCAAAACCTTTCCATGGACAGCCGTCGGCCACGGGTCACGGGTCACGAGTCACGCGGCAGCGGTCAGGCCGCCCGGCGGGCCGTGTACTCCCCGACGCTCCGCATCGGGGGCCGCTCCTCGGTGTCCACCGCGTACGTCCGCGGCACGAACCCCTCCACCCCCCGCTCGAACTGCGTCAGCGCCGGCCGCACCAGCTGCCCCCGCGACAGCCGCAGCTGCGCCGTGCGGTAGATCGCCGCCGCCATCCGTCCCAGCGCGAGCCCGTCCTGGTGGCGGTGTTTGCGCGAGCCCACGTCGACCTGCGCCAGCGCGTCGAGCCCCACCGTGTGGAGCGCGTCGACCAGCAGGCCCAGCTCCACTCCGTAACCGACCGGGAAGGGCAGCTGTTCGAGCAGCGAGCGCCGTACCGCGTACTCGCCGCCCAGCGGCTGGACGAAACCGGCCAGCTGCGGCCAGTGCAGGTTCAGCAGCGGCCGCGCCACCAGCTCGGTCACCCGACCGCCCTGACCTGCGGCCTCGCCGAGCGGCCGGTCGTACATGGCCTTCACGAACTGCACATCGGGCTCGGTCAGCAGTGGCCCGACGATCCCCGACACGAAGTCCGCCGAGAACTCCCGCAGGTCCGCGTCCACGAAGCAGACGATGTCGCCGCCGGTCACCAGGAGTGAACGCCACAGCACCTCGCCCTTGCCGGGCAGGGCCGGAATCCGCGGCAGGATCTCGTCCCGGTGCACCACCCGCGCCCCGGCGGCAGCGGCGGCCCCGGCCGTACGGTCGGTGGAGCCGGAGTCGATGACCACCAGCTCGTCCACGAGCGGCACCGGCAGGGCGTCCATCAGCTCCCGCCTGATGGTCGCGACGATCGCCCCGACCGTCGCCTCCTCGTTGAGCGCGGGCAGGACGACACTCACCTTCGTGCCGCGTTTGGCCGCAATCAGCCGGTCCAGCGGACGGTCGGCTGCCGACCAGGAACGCCTGGCCAGCCAGCGGTCCACCTCTTCCAGCACGGCGCGTCTCCTTGACTGTGAGCCATCTCGCGGTTCGGACGACTATCTCAACTGTCACTGCCTTCGGTTACAGTCTTGAACAACGCAAATGGCCACGGGATGCCGGGGTCAGCACGTGCGGACAAACACGCCGGGCCTCAAGGCCCGCGTCATAAGCGCTCATCCAGAGGGACTGAGGGAACGGCCCGTAGAAGTCCCGGCAACCCTCCCGCCGACCGCGAGGTCATGGTGGGGAAGGTGCCAATTCCGTCTTGCGGCGAAGTACGTCGCGAGGAAGATGAGGAGAGGACCTCGCCACCATGGCTGTGCAGACCGTCACCAGCACCAATGACTCCACCGGGGCC
Source organism: Streptomyces sp. NBC_00440 (assembly GCF_036014215.1). Taxonomy (NCBI): domain Bacteria; kingdom Bacillati; phylum Actinomycetota; class Actinomycetes; order Kitasatosporales; family Streptomycetaceae; genus Streptomyces; species Streptomyces sp. NBC_00440. Next base: position 3,655,302 of record NZ_CP107921.1, on the reverse strand, counting down.
GTCGATCTCGGCCCCGCCGCCGCCCTCTCGTGCCGCGAGTGCGGAGAGCGTTTCCCGCTCGGCCCCCTCTTCGCCTGCGCGTCCTGTTTCGGGCCGCTCGAAGTGGCGTACGACCTGCCGAGCGGCTCCCCCGACGAGCTGAAGAAGCGCATCGAGGCCGGCCCGAACAACATCTGGCGCTACGCCCCGCTGCTGCCCGTCCCCGCCGGTGTGGCCGACCAGCCCAACCTGAACCCGGGCTTCACCAAGCTGGTCAAGGCCGACAACCTCGCCCGTGAGCTGGGTGTCACCGGCGCTCTGCACATCAAGGACGACTCCGGCAATCCGACGCACTCCTTCAAGGACCGTGTCGTCGCCATCGCCGTCGAGGCCGCCCGCGCCTTCGGCTTCACCACGCTCTCCTGCTCCTCCACGGGGAACCTGGCCGGTGCCGTCGGCGCCGCCGCAGCCCGCGCCGGCTTCCGCTCCTGCGTGTTCATCCCGCACGACCTGGAGCAGGGCAAGGTCGTGATGGCCGCGGTCTACGGCGGCGAACTGGTCGGCATCGAGGGCAACTACGACGACGTCAACCGCTTCTGCTCCGAGCTCATCGGCGACCCGATCGGTGAGGGCTGGGGCTTCGTCAACGTCAACCTCCGCCCGTACTACGGCGAGGGCTCCAAGACCCTGGCGTACGAGATCTGTGAGCAGCTCGGCTGGCAGCTGCCCGACCAGATCGTCATCCCGATCGCATCGGGCTCCCAGCTCACGAAGATCGACAAGGGTCTCCAGGAGCTGATCAAGCTCGGCCTCGTCGAGGACAAGCCGTACAAGATCTTCGGCGCGCAGGCCGAGGGCTGCTCGCCGGTCTCCACCGCGTTCAAGGCCGGCCACGACGTCGTACGGCCGCAGAAGCCGGACACGATCGCCAAGTCGCTGGCCATCGGCAACCCGGCGGACGGTCCGTACGTCCTGGACATCGCCCGCCGCACCGGCGGCGCCGTCGAGGACGTCAACGACGCGCAGATCGTCGACGCGATCAAGCTGCTGGCCCGTACCGAGGGCATCTTCGCGGAGACCGCGGGCGGTGTGACCGTCGGCGTGACGAAGAAGCTCATCGAGGCCGGTCTGCTCGACCCGTCGCTCACCACCGTCGTACTGAACACGGGTGACGGCCTCAAGACCCTGGACGCGGTCGCCCCGACGTCCGGCCCGACCGCGACGATCCGTCCGACCCTGGACGCGTTCCGCGAGGCCGGTCTGGCCACGGGCGCCTGACCCGGGCTCTCCGTACGCAGGCTCTCCGCCCCCACCGCCCGTTCCGTCCGACTCGTCCCGCCCCGGACTCCTGGAAGGCAATCCGCATGAGCGTCAAGGTCCGCATCCCCACCATCCTCCGCACCTACACGGGCGGCCAGGCCGAGGTCGCCGCCGACGGCGGCACCCTCTCCGAGGTCATCGCCGACCTGGAGAAGAACCACACCGGCATCGCGGCCCGCGTCCTGGACGACCAGGGCAAGCTGCGCCGCTTCGTGAACGTGTACGTGAACGACGACGACGTGCGCTTCGAGCAGGGCCTGGAGACGGCGACGCCGGACGGCGCGGGCGTCTCCATCATCCCGGCCGTCGCCGGCGGCTGAGCAAGCCCCTGAGACGCCGCGGCGCGGCCCCCCGGCGCTCCCCGGCACTCGGGGCCCTGCCGTCGCCCTGCTGTCCGCCCTGCCGTCTGCTGGACCCGTTGCCCTCTCCGCGTACAAAGCGGAGGGGGCAATTCAGCATGATTGAACACGGTAGAGTTGGGGCAGCCCCCTTGATCCTTCTTGATCGCCCGTGCCGCGAGCAGCTGAGCACGCGTCAATGTGTGGGCAATGTGTTCGAGCTCTTTGCGTCGTAAGTGCCCTTTGCCCGGCCCGACTTGCCCGGGGATCCCCGGAAATCCGCCCAATGGGGCGTTCAGCCGCGCTCAGAATTCTCGTCCGATTGACCTGTTGCAGAGGGCAGTTGGGCAGATACATTCAGCCGCGGTCGACGCGTTCCGGCGCAAGGTCTGACCCGGATCCCGCGAAGTGCGGGCTCTGTGCAAGGGCCAGTAATAGGGGAGTTAGGCATGGCTCAGGGCACCGTCAAGTGGTTCAACGCGGAGAAGGGGTACGGCTTCATCGCGGTCGACGGTGGTGCGGATGTTTTCGTCCACTACAGCGCGATTCAGATGGACGGCTACCGCACCCTTGAAGAAGGTCAGCGAGTTGAGTTCGAGATCTCGCAGGGCCAGAAGGGTCCGCAGGCGGACATGGTCAAACTCGCCGTCTGATCTCGGCGCGATCGGCCACCCACCCACTCACGCCGAGAGGCCCGCACCCCACACAGGGGCGCGGGCCTCTCGTGCGTCCGCGACCGCCCGCGCGTACGGCCGGTATCGACCGAAGGCGCTTGCCCTCCCTACCCCCGGACTTCGTCCGGGAGGTGCCCCCGCTCCGACCACCGCCCCTGGCTGGGCCTTCTTCGAAGGCGCTTGCACTCACAGGGGTCGAGTGCTAATCATTGGCGTTAGCACTCTCCCAGTGAGAGTGACAGAAAGACCGGGTTGGCGAGGCCCGCGGGCCGGGTGGGGCAAGGAACCACCGGGCAAGCAGGCCGTCCGTCGCGGGCGCCGCCAGGTCTGACGCTTCCGCCCACCCCCGGACTTCGTCCGGGGGGACCCCCAGTCCTGGGAGGACCACTTCACATGGCCAAGATCATCGCGTTCGACGAGGAGGCACGGCGCGGTCTCGAGCGCGGGATGAACCAGCTCGCCGACGCCGTCAAGGTCACCCTCGGCCCCAAGGGCCGCAACGTCGTCCTTGAGAAGAAGTGGGGCGCCCCCACGATCACCAACGATGGTGTTTCCATCGCCAAGGAGATCGAGCTTGAGGACCCGTACGAGAAGATCGGCGCCGAGCTGGTCAAGGAGGTCGCCAAGAAGACGGACGACGTCGCCGGTGACGGCACGACGACCGCGACCGTCCTCGCGCAGGCGCTGGTTCGTGAGGGCCTCCGCAACGTCGCCGCCGGTGCCAACCCGATGGCCCTGAAGCGTGGCATCGAGAAGGCCGTCGAGGCCGTCTCCGCCGCTCTGCTGGAGCAGGCCAAGGACGTGGAGACGAAGGAGCAGATCGCTTCGACCGCCTCCATCTCCGCCGCTGACACCCAGATCGGCGAGCTCATCGCCGAGGCGATGGACAAGGTCGGCAAGGAAGGCGTCATCACCGTCGAGGAGTCGCAGACCTTCGGTCTTGAGCTTGAGCTCACCGAGGGCATGCGCTTCGACAAGGGCTACATCTCGGCGTACTTCGCCACCGACATGGAGCGTATGGAGGCGTCGCTCGACGACCCGTACATCCTGATCGTCAACTCCAAGATCGGCAACGTGAAGGACCTCCTTCCGCTGCTGGAGAAGGTCATGCAGTCCGGCAAGGCGCTGCTGATCATCGCGGAGGACGTCGAGGGCGAGGCGCTGTCGACCCTGGTCGTCAACAAGATCCGCGGCACCTTCAAGTCCGTCGCCGTCAAGGCTCCGGGCTTCGGCGACCGCCGCAAGGCCATGCTCGGTGACATCGCCATCCTCACCGGTGGCACGGTCATCTCCGAGGAGGTCGGCCTCAAGCTGGAGAGCGCCGGTCTCGACCTGCTCGGCCGCGCCCGCAAGGTCGTCATCACCAAGGACGAGACCACGATCGTCGACGGTGCCGGTGACAGCGACCAGGTCCAGGGTCGCGTCAACCAGATCCGCGCCGAGATCGAGAACTCCGACTCGGACTACGACCGCGAGAAGCTCCAGGAGCGCCTCGCGAAGCTGGCCGGCGGCGTGGCCGTCATCAAGGCCGGTGCCGCGACCGAGGTCGAGCTCAAGGAGCGCAAGCACCGCATCGAGGACGCCGTTCGCAACGCGAAGGCGGCCGTCGAGGAGGGCATCGTCGCCGGTGGTGGCGTGGCCCTGCTCCAGGCTTCCGCGGTGTTCGAGAAGCTTGAGCTCGAAGGCGACGAGGCGACCGGCGCCAACGCCGTCAAGCTCGCGCTTGAGGCCCCGCTGAAGCAGATCGCCGTCAACGGTGGTCTCGAAGGCGGAGTCGTCGTCGAGAAGGTCCGCAACCTGACGGTCGGCCACGGCCTGAACGCTGCGACCGGCGAGTACGTCGACATGATCGCCGAGGGCATCATCGACCCGGCGAAGGTCACGCGCTCCGCGCTGCAGAACGCCGCGTCGATCGCCGCGCTGTTCCTCACCACCGAGGCCGTCATCGCCGACAAGCCGGAGAAGGCCGCCCCCGGCGGCGCCCCGGGCGGCATGCCCGGCGGTGACATGGACTTCTGATCCTCGGCTCTCAGCGAGGATCGGCTGCTCCAGCAGTAGCACGCGAGCCGTAAGAAGCAGTACGGCGAGCGAGTACGGACCGAGGGCGGTACCCCTTCTCGGAGGGGTACCGCCCTCGGGCGTTCTCCTGGGGGCGTCGTCAGTGGGCGTAGTCCTTGAGCTTCCCGGTCTCCAGCATGATCGAGACGGGCGTGGGAAGCGTGACCGTGGCGCCGTAGGCGTGGGATGTGCGGGTCAGGTATTCGCCCCGCTCCGGCTCGCTGTAGACGACGAGCTTCTCCGTGTCCCGGTCGACGAGCAGGTAGACCGGGATGCCTGAGGCCGCGCAGCCGTCGCGCTTCTCCACGCGGTCGCGGAGGTCGGTGTCGGAGTCGTGCGAGGTGACTTCCACGGCCATGAGGATGCCTCCGGGGTGCGCCCACTCTCCTTGCCCCGAGAAGTGGCCGGTGGGGGCCAGTGCGCCGTCAAGTCGGGCTCGGCCTTGCCGATAGGACTCGACCTTGACTCCTTGCTCCGGGTACAGGCCCAGTTCAGGTCGCTGCTGGATGCACTGGCGCAGCAGCCACATGATGATTTCTCCGTGGTCGCCGTCCGGCACGGGCTTGACCCCAAGCTTTCCATTGATGAATTCCAGTGCCACTGTCTCGGGAGCGTGGCGGGCGAGTTCCTCGAAGTCCTCTACGGACATCTGGGCGTGGTCCTGGGCGTGATCAGCGGTGCTGGGGGTCATGGCGTCGCCTCCTCCCCTACATCGTGCCCTGCTCGGGGGCCGAGTGAGCTGAACGGTCATGTGCGGGTCCTTTCGGGCTGTCGGGTCGCTGCCGCCGCGCGGGCCTGTGCCGCCCGGGTGTGGACCTGGGCCGGGGTGAGCGGTGCGGGGCGGCGTACGGGCCTGCCCCGGCACTCCGCGCACTCACCGCCGGGCAGGGCTTCCGGGCGCCCGGGGGCCCCGCACTTGCCGCACTCCAGGATCCGCAGCGCTGGGCGGGCGACGCATGGCGCCGGGCGGGGCGGGCGCTCGGGCGGGAGCTTGTCGGTGAGCCGCCTGCGGACGAGCGCGGACGCGCGGTGTACGGGGGTGGGCAGTCCGGCGGTCAGGGCGTGCAGCATCTCGGGTTCGGTGGCGCCACGGTCGAACCACGTGGCGGCGAGGGGCTCCAGCGCGGCACAGTCCGCCGCCGACAGGCTCAGTGAGGGCGCGGTGCGGCCGAGGGCGGCCAGCAGGATGAACGCCCTTGAGCGGGTGGGCCGTTGTGGTGGAGGTGCGTCCTCCGGTACGCCTCCGGTGGTGAAGGCGGCCCACCAGGCGTCGTCGCGGGCGGTGCGGGAGAACCACGTACGGGTCACCCAGCGGGCGCTGTCCGACCCGATCAGGTGCTCGCTGCCCCGGCGCAGATGCCCGGCGCGCTGAAGGGCGTTGAGCGCGGTGCGCAGGGCGCACTGCCCGTACGGAAGGACCTTGGCCAGCGTCTTCACCGAGATGTCGGCCCCGTCCGGCAGCCGGTCGATGTACGCGGCGATGGCCGCTTCGCGCGGCGGCAACAGGGTGAAATCTGTTGCGGAATGCGGGCGTTGACCGGGAGCGGAGCGCTTTCCGTACCCCGGATTGGCCATCGGGTGAGGGGCCCCGTGTGTCGGGTACAGGGCAGGATTAAGGTGGCTGTCAGCCATGGATCGAACTCCGATGCTTATCGATCTGGATGGTCAGGCCCCGGAGCCGGTGTTGGCGCACCGACCGGGGCCGTTCACGTTCTGTGAGCACGCTAGAGCCTGGCAACTGCCCGTGGCAAGTCGGTCACGAAAAGTCAACAGGACGCGCGGGGAGGGTGGTTGGGTGGGATATCAGACCCTCCACCCGATCACTGTTAAGAGTGCTCGGGGCGCGGGACTTGAGCCCCGGGGCCGCGCTGCGCGGAACGGAACCCTCCATGACCCCGCTCGTGGGGTCACTGGTCCCACCAGTCTCCTGCGCAACATCTCCACACCCGGACGTGGGCGGATCGGCGGTCGTCGGCATCACACAGGTAGGTCGCTACGAAACGCGTTACCGCTACAGACCGGCGTGCCTGCGCCGGAAGGAAGGAGGGACCTCCATGGGTTCCCACGCCCGCCCCAACCGGATACACCGCACGGGGGTTCGCATCGCGACGGCCGCACTGGTCGGGGTCGCTCTGCCTCTCACCGCCGGCGGCCTCGCCGAGGCGGCCACCCCCGGTGCCACGCACTCCGCCGACGACAACGGCGCGCAGGGCAGCGAGGCCACCACCCCGGCCGGCCAGGACCAGCATGCGCAGCAGCAGTCCCGGACGGCCCGGACGGCGCAGCACGCCGTCAAGGTCAAGACCGCCGCCCAGGACGCCCAGGTCGCTCAGGACGCTCGGGTCGCTCAGGTCGCCAAGGATCAGGCCGGTCCGCAGATCAGCGCCGATCACGCTTTCCTGCTGGATGCCCGCGACGGCAGCCAGGAGCGGGAGATGTGGGCCGGGGCCAAGGCCGACGAGAGCGTCCCGATGGCCAGCACCACGAAGATCATGACCGCCCTGGTGGTGCTCAAGCACCCGGAGTGGCTGAACCACCGGATCACGGTGAAGCAGGCGTACCGGGACTACGTGCAGAAGGCGGGTGGCAGCACGGCCGACCTCCAGACCGGTGACACGCTGACCGTCGAGCAGCTGATGCACGCCATGCTGGTCCCGTCCGGTGACGACGCGGCGATGGCCCTGGCCGACAACTTCGGTTCCGGCGCCACCCAGGACGCGCGGATCGCGGACTTCGTGAGCCAGATGAACGCCGAAGCACAGCAGCTGGGCCTGACCGGCACGCACTTCGACACCTTCGACGGCATCTCGCACGGCAACAACCACAGCACCGCCCGCGATCTGGCCAAGCTCGGCCAGCGCGCGATGCTGCAGCCGGTGTTCGCCGACATCGTGAACGAAAAGCAGTTCAAGACCGAGGCCCCGGCGGCCAACGGCCACACCCGGTACTACACCTGGAACACCACCAACGAGCTGCTGGGTACGTACGACGGTGCCCTGGGCGTCAAGACCGGAAGCGGCCCGGAGGACGGCTACTGCGTCGTCTTCGCCGCCAAGCGGGACAACCGCACGCTGGTCGGCGCGATCCTCAGGGAAGACACCGACAAGGCCCGCTTCGACGACGCCGCCAAGATGCTCGACTGGGGCTTCGCCCACTGATTCGACCCTGATCGGACAGTGCCCCCGGCATTGAACGCGTACCGCGTCATTCCGCGTGCGGCACCCGAAGGCCCCTGCCCCGTCCCCACGGCGGGCGAGCGGGGGCCTTCTGGGCCTTCAGTCTTCTGGCGAAACCGTTGTGTGCGTGGGGAGTTGCGTCGCTACTGTTGAAGCGAGTGTGCGACCGGGCCGAGGGGGACGCGGTGGCGGATGCGGCCAAGGCACTGAACGCCTCGGCTGCCGCCTCCTCCGACGACACCAGTGGAGAGCCTGACGGCGTCGGCGTACAACCGTGACCGCGCTGTCCGGGCTCGGCGTCCGGGTGCTGCTCATCGGTGCGGGCGCCCACGACGCTCACCTCCTGCCGTGCCGTGCCGCGTCCGTGATCGTCGTACTCGACTGCTGCTTCTCCGGCCGCGCCGATCTCGGCAGCCGCAACCCGTCGACCGTCGCGCTGCCGCCCGCACACGGCATGTACGTACGCAGCTCCGCCGAACAACTCGCACTCGCCCCGCAGGACGCCGAGTACTCCGCGTTCACTGGTGAACTGATCCGGCTCCTCGATGAGGGCGACCCGCTCGGACCGCCTCATCTGACGCTCGACGCGGTGTACGAGTATCTGTTCCGCACCACGGGGCCATCGGGACCTCCGAGTGCGGGAAGACCTGGTCTCCGCGGCGTTCGGCCCGGACGGCGGAACTCTGGCCCTGACGATCAGATCGACGCCCGGTGCGTCCACCGGTACGGTCGACAGCCATATCGCGCTCTGGGACGTCGGCAAGCCGTCCTCCGCGCAGCTGCTGGGCACTTTCGCGTACGACGAGGACTTCGAGAGCTCCCCGCTCTCCTACAGCAGTGCCGCCCAAGGGCCCCCGCTGCTGGCCTCGATGGACGCCCCGGCGACCGTCTGGAACACTGATCCCGCGTTCATGATCAAGGTGATGTGCCTCAGCGCCGGCGACGTGATCACGCGCGACGAGTGGTCCCGCTACGTCCCGAACGCGCCGTACGCGCCCCCGTGTTCGTAGGGATGCGAGGCCCGGATCAGGCGGCGGGGGACACCTCAGGACGACCAGCGACCGGGTGCGTGAGCACACTGCCTGATGGTCCGGTTTCCCCCGCCGACTGGAAGATCAGCGCCTTGCGATACCGCGAAGACGCCGGGCGCTGCTCGCGAAGACGCCGGGCGCTACTTCCGGGTGGAGCAGGGGTCGCAGCAGGAGGGGGCGGGTTCGACGCAGACGCTGACGGTGTCGGCGTTGTTGGTGGTGTCGGGATCCTTTTCGTTGCCGGTGGCGGTGGCGGTGTTGTTGATCAGGCCGGCCTTGGTGGCCTTGGCCCGCAGCACGAGGGTGGCCGTGGCGCCGTCGGGCAGGTCGCCCACGGCCCACTTACCGGTGGCCGGGTCGTAGGTTCCGGGTGTGCCGTCGGCGGACAGGAAGGTGAGGCCGTCCGGGAGCTGGTCGGCGACGGTGACCCCGGTGGCCTGGTTCGGGCCGGCGTTGTGCACGGTGATGCGGTACGTCACGGTCTGGCCGACGGTGACGGTGGTCGCGTCGGCTGCCTTCGCCACGGTCAGGTCGGCAGCCGGTTTGACCTGCGTGACCTGCTCGTTGGAGGTGGACGTCAAGTTCTCGGGCTTGTCGCCCAGCCGGTTCTCGTACGAGGCGGTTGCGGTGTTGCTGATCTGCTTGCCGCCGCTGGCCCGCTCGATGATTGCCCGGTACTCCACCGTCGTTCCTGCTGGCAGGGTCCCGGTGTTGGGCAGACTGCCTCCCTTGACGCCGGAGGCGCCGTTGCCGAGATGGAAGACGACCTTGTCCGCCGCAGCGTCGTAGGAGGCCTGGTCGTCACCTTGCGCGTCGCTCTTCGCTCCGGCATTCGGGCCTTCGACGATCCGCAGTGAGCCGGGAAGGTACGTCGTGCCCTGCGGGACGACGTCGGTCAGGACGAGGTTCTCGGCCCCGCCGCCGCCTTCGTTCGTGGCGGTGATGCGGTAGGTGACGACGTCGCCCACCTCCAGCGGCCCGACGGGAATGGCGGTCTTGGTGAGCACCACGTAGGGAGCGGTGCCGAAGAAGATGCCGTCGAGGAAGTTGCCGATGCTCTGGTTGCCACCGGCGGCGGAGACGGAACGGAAGGCGAAGCGGGTAAGCGTCTGGCCCGCCGGGACGGTGTAGGTGCCCGTGTAGTAACCCCAGGCCGTGTTGCCGTCGGTGAAGCGCCTCTGCTCCACCGTGGAGTTCGGCGCACCGATGTCCAGCGCCATGGTGTCGTCCCCCTGGCGGCCACGGTGGTACAGCCGCCAGTACAGCTTCGTGCCGGGCGTGGTCGGCAAATCCTGGTAGAGAGTGGAGACTTGATTCGCATTGAGCTCGGCGAACTGGGTGCCATCGGCCGCCGGTACACCGTTGAAGCCCGAATGCCACAGCTCGATCCTGTGGTCGGATGCGGTGGTGAGCCAGCCCGGGACCCGCTTGGACGCCTGTGTCTGCGAGGCGTCCGGCAGGATCTCCACACCGCTGACGGTGGGCTGTTCGAAGCTCCCGTTGGCCAGGGCGACCCGGAGCGGAGCAGCAGGAGACGTAGCCATTGTTCTTCCCCTCGATCGATGCTGCTGGAGTGCACCGCCGACCGGCCGCACCTCTGCGCACCGTGGCGGAGCCGAAAACCCCAGAAGCGCATCGCATTCATATGGCGACGTAAAGTGACACTTGGGTATGACCGGCCAATCCCGTCGGGTGGGTTTACGAAGCGGGCTCCCGCACAACTCCCGCCCTCTCGTCCCCCGTGCCGACGTCGGCATCCCGTCCCCGCCACACCCGCCTCCCCGCTCTCTCCCTCCCATCGCGTCATGACGCAAAGCCCCCGTAGCGCCTCTGGTACTCGCCACTGCGCAGGGTGAATCAGCCGCCGCCGAAGTTGACGTTCCCGGTTCGTTCCGCCGGGCGAACTCGCCGGTGGGCCTCGTCGGGAACCGGCCGTCGATCGACGTCCGTGCCGGGCGGCGCCCGCCCGGCCAGCCGCGCCAGGTGCTCGCGCTCGGCTGTGCTGTGGGCGTGATGCCGTAAGCCTTCGCGGTCGGCTGTAGCGGCGACGGGCGACTCAGGGTTCGATGACCTGAGCCATCCCCACGATCACGGCGGAGAACATCGCTGCATGGATCGAGACCGGATCAGCACTCGTTCAGCACTAGTACGGGCGAAGCATCGGACGGGAGTCCGCCTCACGAGGCCGGACCCCGTTCAGAGGATCGGTGGGCGCCCCAGCCTGGTCATGTGCCACACCGTGCGCCACTTCATCGGGTTGCGTGAGCCGCACGGCGTCCGCACACCTTCTGCGAAGCCGCCCCACCATGCCGTGAGGCCGGCCAGAGAACGGATACGCGCCAGGGTGAGCAAGATCCACACGCCGAGATAGACCGGGATCAGGAGGGCCGGGAGCCTACGGCGGGCGAGCCACACCCGATTCCGGGCGGTGAAACGGTAGTAGACCGGATGTCGCGCCGGAGAGGTCGCCGGATGCTGGAGGACGAGCTCCGGTTCGTAGAGGATCTTCCACCCCGCGTCGAGTGCGCGCCAGGCCAGATCGGACTCCTCGTGCCCGAAGAAGAACTCCGCCGGCCACAGCCCGACCTCTTTGAGCATGGGCATCGAGAAGGCGTGTCCGCCACCGAGGAACGCGGTCACCGGGCCGCGCCGCATCGGATCGTCGGCGCGGAGCCGCGGAACCCAGCGCCGCTCCGTGCGACCGTGTTCGTCGGCGACCCGGAACCCGGTGATCCCCAGCCGCGGGTCCGCCGCGAACAACCGCTGAACCGTGCGGAACACGTCGTCCCTGATGAGCAGGCCATCGTCATCCAGTTCGAGGACGACATCGACCTCGCCCGACTCACGCAGCATCTCCAGTCCGACATTGCGGCCGCCCGGGCAGCCCAGGTTCTCGGCGAGCGGGACCTTGGTCACGTTCGCCGCCACGTCCACGTCGGTGAGGGGTGTGGCGTTGCCGATGAGCACCACTCTCGCCGCCCGCACATCCTGCTTCTCCACCGAGGCGAGCAGCGCCTCCAGCTCCTGCGGGCGAGTGCCCATCGTCACGATGACGACTCCGAGGCGCGGCAGTGGCATAGCGGCAAACTCCAGTGGTCGGCGAGGCCGCTGATGCTAGCGGCCGCAGCAGATCAGCCGGTCCGCCGGGCGATCGTGAAGCCGTCTCCGCGTCAACCAGGCGCACAGCGACGATGCTTGGGTCGGACGACACCGGAGCAGAGCGCTGTGGGCGTCGTTCAGGCGCTCCGTGGACGGCTGGTCAGCCAGTGTTCGGGTCGGGGCACTTGGCCTAGGGTGATGCTCTGTTGACGAGGTGTGACGGAGGGGGATGGCCATGGATCCGGAGATCGCTGCCTTAGCGAGTACCGCGGGAACAACACTGGTCACCATGCTGACTACCGATGCCTGGAACAGCGTCAGGGACGGGCTCGTGTCGTTGTGGCAGCGTGCCCAGCCCGACAGGGCACCGGCCATCGCCGGAGAACTCGATGTGACCCGAGATGAGTTGCTCGGTGCTCAGGCCGTTGGCGATCGGGAGGCCGAAGCTGAGGTCAGAGCCGAGTGGCAGGGCCGCATCCGGCGTCTCATCGCCGCTCATCCCGAGCTCATCGAGGAGCTGAGGGCGATGGTCGCCGAGCTGGCCCCCGACGATGCTGCGCCGCCGACCGTAACTCAGCGTGCCACCGCCTCCGGGCGAGCGCGCGTTTACCAATCGGGTCGCGACATGCGGATCAACGGGACCGAGGGCGCATGAGCGAGGACGGTTCTGCGCGTGCCGCAGCCTACGGGCAAGGGCGGATCTTCCAGTCCGAGCGGGACATCCAAGTCACCGAACACCACCACCATGGCGCGCCGGACGCCTCAGGCCGGGCCACCGGCCCCGCCTCGGTGCGGGTGGCGCTGTCGGCGCCGCTGCGTGCGGCGCTGCTCGACAGGGAGGAGCTGCGCGAGGAGCTCCTGGCCGCACTGGACGCCGACGGCGGGGTGCACGTGCTGCATGGGTTCGGGGGCTGCGGGAAGACCGCTGTGGCACGGTGGTTGTTCGATCAATCGGCCTCGTCCCGGGTCGCGCTGTGGGTGGATGCTTCAACAGAGTCGCAGCTTCGCAGCGGCATGCTGGCGGTGGCGGCGGACAGGGGAGCGTCGTCGGAGGAGGTGCGGGCCGCCCAGGAGGGCCGGCGGGCCGCGGCCGATCTGGTGTGGCAACGGCTCGACATGTCCCCTGAGCCGTGGCTGCTGGTGCTGGACAACGCGGATGACCCGCGGGCCCTTCGGGATGGATGGCTGCGTGGCAGTCCGCGGGGAACGGTACTGGTAACCAGCCGTCAGTCCGTCGATCCCGCCTGGACCGGCGTGGGGGCACGGATGCACCGGGTTGATGTGCTGCCGGCGGTTGAGGGTGCGCAGCTGTTGCATGACCTGGCGCCCGGAGACCACCAGCCCGAAGCGACGATGCGGTTGGCGCAGCGGCTGGGGTTTCATCCGCTGGCGCTCACCTTGGCCGGTGGCTTTCTCTCCCAGCAACTGCTCGAAAGCTGGACGGTCGAGCAGTACTTGGAGCGACTGGGCGAGGATCCAGCCGCCCTGCTGGACCGAGGCGCGAGCCTGGAGAGCGGTGCTCGGGAGCGGCTCAGTCGCACCTGGCAGCTCTCGCTGGACGCCTTGGCGCAGCGTGGTCTGCCCGAAGCGACAGCCATTCTGCAACTGTTGGCATGCTGGGGGCATGCTCCGGTACCTGTAGCGCTGCTCGCTCCGTCGGCGATGCTCGCGGCGGGGGTACCCGGGCTTGCGGGCGAACGCATCGAAGCAGGACTGCGCGGCCTGCTGTCGGCGTCGCTTGTGGACCTCTTCGAGGTACCAGGTGGTGTAGGCGGACGACGAGTACGGTGCGTCACCGCGCATGGACTCTTGCTGGAAACGATCGCGGCAGGTGTTCCCGAGGAGCAGCGAGCGGAGCTGCACGGAGCGGCCTCCGCCTTGGTGAACCGGGCCGTACTTGGTGGAGACGTGAGTACGGTGCGCCTGGTGGAACCGCACTTGTTGGCGCTGCTGGAGAACAGCGCCACCGCCGGCCATGTTCTGGACGCAGCACGCCGGGTGCGAGACACCTACGATGTCGCGGGCCAGTGGGCGGACTCTCTTCCCTTCGCCGCAGCGTTGGTTGAAGCCGCCTCAAGAGAGGGGGCAGCCGAAGGCATCGTGGCGGTCGCTGACTCAATTGCACTGGGGAAGACCATTCACATGAGTGGGGACTTCGCCGGAGCGGAGCCCGTGCTCAAGAAGGCGCTGGATGCGGCGACGGCACTGGCAGAGGAATCGCCGCTGCTTCAAGCCGACGCCTGCCTTCAGTTGGCGTTGTGTTACGCCAAGGGCGGGCGGAATGCGGAAGCCATTCGGCTTCTCCATCGGTCCGGCGAGATCAGGCATCGCATCCTTGGGCCGGCGCATGCCGACACTGCGGAGGTGTTGCTTACGGAGGTGGACAGCCATTACCTGATGGGAAACTACGGGGTGTCACTCCGTGTTGCTCAGCAGCTGATGGATCTCGTGCCAAGCCTTCACGGTGAGCGCAGTGACGTGATCGCCGTCACGGCTCCTCTGATCACCGCGACGGCAATGCGAAAGGCCAAAGAGTCACGGTCTCCGGAAAGTCCATGGCGAACAGTCGTAGCGACCTCAACAGCAGATGACACTGCACATTTGGATGCCCAGGAACTTGATTGGAATCTGGTGTGGGAGCGAGCGCAGGAAGCCCTTGGTGCTCACATTTCCCACTTCGGTCCTGACCACCCCCAGACAGCCTCGGCCCGGTATAATCTTGCACTCACTGCTTGGGGATACGGTGATCAGGAAACAGCGATTTCCGAGCTCAGGAGAGCGGTCGGTATTCGGGCGGCGCACTTGGGAGTGGAGCACCCGTGGACCATCATGGTCAACGCGGACTTGGCCCTATGTCTGGCGCTACGAGGTGATACCGAAGAGGCTCCCGCGCTAGCGGAGAAAGCCTACGCTGCCGCACTCCGCATTCTTGGACCCCAGCATTTCATCACTCTGCGGTGTGCCGCCGCCCGCAAGGTTGCCTCTTCGTGAACAGCCGGCATGCATCTGCGCCACGGCCGACTGCCGCGAGGCCCCGCACCGGGGCAGCGGCAGCGGCGAGCAGCCAGTGCCCCGGTGTCATTTGTCGGTGGGGTCAGAGGCCGAAGGCAGACGGGTCTGTGGCGAGGGACCGGAAGTACTCGCGCGGATTCTCCACGAGCTTGCGCGCTGTGAGGTCCATTAGTCCTGCCGTAGCGGTCACTTCGGCGGCCACGGTCCCGTCCGTCTTACGGATGATCTGCTCGATCCGGAACGTCTTCCGCTCGCCGAACACGAAGGCGCAGGTCACCTCCACGCCGTCGCCCGCGCGGAGCTCACGCCGGTAGCGGATGGTCGTCTCCAGCGTTACGGGGCCGACACCCTTGTCCAGCAGGTCGCTCTGCTGGATGCCGCCGTGTCGCAGCAGTGACCACCGGGCGTGCTCCGCGTACTGGAGGTAGACGCTCTGATTGAGGTGGCCCTGCGCATCGGTCTCGTACCCACGCACGACGATGTCCACCGAGAACGGTTCTGCTGCCATGACGTTCCCTCCGGGGGCAGTGGGCTCAGGGGTTCCTGAGGTCCGTTACGAACGCGGCCCAGATGGGGGCCCGGAACACGAGCGCCGGGCCGCCCGGGTTCTTGGAGTCGCGGACGGGGACGATGCCTGGGAAGTCCTGGGCTACTTCCAGACAGTCGCCGCCGCTGCCGTCGCTATAACTGGACTTCTGCCAGGTGGCCGTGGACAGGTCGCAATCAATGGTCCTCGTCATGCTCGTAATCCTGCGCCACTGATTCGATCAGGGCCAGGGATTCTTGCGGTGACAATGCGCTGGCCACGAGAAGCTCGTAGGCCATTGAGTGACGTCTGACCGTGGACGGGTCGTCTTCCAGCTGCCCTGCCCCAGGGCCCTGAAGGTACGCCAGCGGCGGTGCGTCCTCGAACGCCATGAGCTTGACCGCCCCGCCCATGGCCGCGTGCCCGCCCGCCGAGAACGGCAGCACCTGCACGATGACCCGGTGCTTCCGCACCAGGGCCGCCACGTGCCGCAGCGCACTTGCCGCCGCCGCCCCACCCACCTTCCGACGCAGCACCGCTTCGTCAAGTACGACCCACAACAGGGGGGTTGTTGGATCCGTCAGCAGGTGTGCCCGTTCCAGTCGCGCTGCGACCAGGGCGTCGATCACGTCCTCCGTGGCCGTCGGCTGGTAAGCCCAGAACACCGCCCGCGCGTACGCCTCCGTCTGGAGCAGCCCAGGAATCAGCTGCGGCGCGTACTCCTTGATCGTTGTCGCGTCGGCCTCCGCCTCGGCCGCCGCAGCGAAGTGGTCCGGGTACTTGGACTTCGCGGCAGCCATGCAGTTCCGTACGAAGAAGCCCCCCGTGCCCAGGATCTCGTCTATCTGCCGGGCGTACCCCAAGTGCATCCGCCGGGTGCCCGCCTCCAGCTGGCCGATGAACGAGCCGCTGACGAAGAGCGGGGCGCCCAGTTCCTCCTGGCTGAGGCCCGCCTGCTCGCGGGCGAAGCGGAGTTCGGCGCCGAGGAGGGCACGGGGGGAGGAGGACGGGTCGAGATTCTTGGGGCCTGGCATGACAACTCCCGTTCCACGGGTTGGCTTGTTGGGCCTTGAGTACTGTTCAGGCTAGCCCGAGTTGGACACGCTGAGTGAGGAGAGCGGAACACTCAGTGTGAGAGGTAGTGGTCATGGCGCTGACACAGCAGGAGCGGGTACGGGCGGCCGAGCAGGCCGTGGAGGACCTGCGGGCGGGGTTCAAGGAGGTGGGCGTCAGCCTGCCGTCGCTGCGGGTGGACCCGGTGTCGTGCGCGAACGCCGAACCGTTGCCGCTGGTGGAGCTGGGCCGGTGCAACCTGGATACGGCGCTGCGCCTGGCCGCCGTACTCCAGCAGGCGCGGTCATGAGCGGGGCGGCCGAGTACGTCATCGACTCCCGTAGCGGGCGGGTCGGGCAGGTCATGGCGCGCGAGGGCGGCAGCGTGCAGCTGCGGCCGCCGGGCGGCGGGCGGGAGTGGGACTGTCCGCCGGACGCGGTGGATCCGGCCCTGCCGGGGGAGGTGTTGCGGGCCCGGGTTGCGGAGTTGAACCGGGCGGGGCGGTTGCCTTGATAGGGAGAGAGCCCCGCAGCGGCGGTCCTGCTGCGGGGCTCGACATGCCGCTGCCGCTACCGCTGTGGCAGGCGGTCGATGATCCGGGAACCGAGTTCTTCGGTCACGAGGGAGTGCGCCTCGTTCTGGGACGCCAGCTTGAACTCGTCCAGCCCGTTTCCTCCGGGGCCAGGCCGTCCACCGGGGTGTACAGCTCGTCGTGGGTGGCGACGCCCTTGATGTCCACGGCGCTGACCGCCGGCACGAAGCAGTGCTCGCGGATCAGGGCCTCCGAGGCCATACCGGCGTACGCGGGCAGGTCGTTGAGCGCGTCGGCGAGCGTGCCTGTCCGGAATGCGCGCGGCGGTGATGGTGGTGACGGGGGTCCCCCGGGCTGCTGGGGCTGCCCATCGAGGCGTGGAGCGAACCGGACAACCCCGTGGTCGCGCCGCCCGGCGAAGTCTGTCGGGAAAGTCTCCGTGATCGCGCAGGCGGGAGGGGTGGCCGGTCCCGAGCCCCTGTCAGGGATTCCTGCGAGAGATGGGCGAGTTGCCTACGAGGACATTGACACGCGCGGGGATGCTGGGATCGGCCGTTCGAGTGAGGGTAGTGTGTTCATAGGTTGAAGATGCCTGTATGCCCTCGTGATGTGTCGTGATGCCTCGTGGTGGCGACCGCGAGGGCAGGTCGTCCGTCCGAGCTCCCGCATGTGACCTCTGAAAGTGGCACCGATGAATGTGTCGACCGGCGGACGGCTGCGAGGCCGGGCCACCGTAGCAGCCCTTGTCTGCGCGATCGCCCTGATACCCGGGCCGAGTTACGCGGCTCCGAACGCCCCCGGGCCGCGGAACGACTCGTCGATCGAGCGAATCCGTACCGAACTGGACGGCCTCTACCGCCAGGCGGAGGTGGCCACCGAGGCGTACGACGCCGCCAACGACAAGGCGACCAAACAGACGAAGCGCCTGGCGTCGCTGCAAACGGAACTCGCCCGCGCCGAGGGCCGGGTGGACGACCTGCACGACCTGCTGGGTGCGGCGGCCCGGACGCAGTATCGCGGGGGCTTTCTCGCCTCCACGGGCGTTCAGTTGCTGCTCGGTGACCATGCCGACCAGGCGCTGAACGAGGCCTCCCAGACCCGCCAGGCCATGCAGGGCATCGCCAACGCCTCCGAGGCCCAGAAGTCCGCCCGCGCGGAGCTCGGCAGGCGCACCGATGCGGCCGCGAAGGAGTTGCGCGATCTGAAGCGCACCCGCGCGGACAAGGCCGGGGCGAAGAAGGAGATCGAGAAGAAGATCGCCGAGGCCGAGCGGATCGAGTCGGGGCTGGAGGAGAAGGACACCCGCAAGCTGGCCCAGTTGGAGAAGCAGCGGGCGGATGCGTCCAAGTCCAAGTGGCCGGGCTCCGGTTCGGGTGGCGGCTCGGGCGACGGGACGAAGGTGAGCGGCGCGGCCGGGAAGGCCGTCGGCTTCGCCATGGCCCAGATCGGCAAGCCGTACGTGTGGGGCGCCGTGGGCCCCTCGTCGTACGACTGCTCGGGACTCACCTCCGCGGCGTGGGCGGCGGCCGGGCACCCCATCCCCCGTACCTCGCAGGCGCAGTGGCAGGGACTGACCCGGGTCAGCCTGGCTTCCGCGCGGCCCGGCGACCTCATCATCTACTACGACGCCACGCACGTGGGCATGTACATCGGAGGCGGACAGGTCGTCCACGCCCCACGGCCCGGACGCACGATCACGACTGCGCCGGCCGCCTCCATGCCCATCCTCGGCGTCGTCCGACCCGGAGTCTGAGCAGATGTCCCACTCGCTGATGCCCCGTGATGAGGGGAACCTGCCCGCGCTCAGCGCACCGCCGCTGATCCGTCTCGACGCGTACGTGGCCGAGGACGGGTCGACGGTGGTCAACGGCCATCTGCTGGAGATGGGCGGCGGCGTGCGACCGCCCAACGAGGCGATTCTCGATGCCATCACCATGTTCGCCCGCACCCTGGGAGCCCCGGTGGCGGCGACCGTCATCGACCGCAGCGTGCAACAGGTGGCGCGGCTCCGGGTGTACCCCGACGGCTCCAGCCGGACCATCGCCGAGGAGGAGGACCTTCCGCCCGGACCCGAGCGGACCGCCGCGGAGGAGGAGGCGTTTCCTCCGCTCGCCCGCGTCGAGCGGATCATCCAGCACGCGCGGCGCGAGGAGCTGCATGCCGCGTTCGTCATGGCCAGCGCGCTGCGGGAGCATCTGACGCTGCGCAGGGGCGCGGAGGACGAACTGTCGATGGAGGCACGGGCGATCGAGGCGTACATCGCCTATCTGCGCGGCGATTACATGATCTCCACCGTCCTCGCGCTGACCGTGGCGCGCATCCGCTGCCGCACCGACCTGAGCCGGGCCGCGCCCGAGGTGGCCCGTGCCACCGCGGCATGGCAGCGGATGTCGGGCGAGGGGCAGGTGGGGACCCGGGGGCAGGAACTGCTGCACATGTGGGAGCGGTTGGCCGCGGAGGGCCATTTGCAGGAAGCGTCTCACCACGCCATGGCCCAGGCCGTCCGGAGCCGGCTCGAACGGGGCAGCCAGTACCCGCACGGGCCGGCCGCTCCCGCCTCGGCACCGGCCCTGACCGCCGCTCAGGGACCGTCCCAGGGAACGGCCCAGGGACCTCCCCAGGGTCCGGCTCAGGGGCCGGTCGCCCCCGAGGACAAGCCTCTCGCGCCCACCCGGAGGGGGTTGCGGCGCTTCACCAGGTGGCCGGGCCGGTCAGCCGGCTGAGGCGGTGTCCCCGCCCCGGCGGCCCCGGCGGCACAACCATCCGTGCCGTTCGCGGGTCACATCAAGTGGGAGCAAACCGCTCTCGGGGACGCAAGGGGGAAATATGAGAATCGCGCGTAATATCGCGGCTGCCGGGGCGCTGACCGCACTGGCGGTGGGCGCCACGACCGCGCTCGGCACGACCGCCTCCGCCGCACCCAACGTCACACCCCAGGGCGCCTGCGGCAGCGCCTACAAGACCGTGAACTCGGCGCCGATCGGCTCGCGGGGCACCGTCTACCTCACGTACAACTCCTCGAACGGCAAGAACTGTGTCGTGACCATCCGCTCCACCCCGGGCAAGGCCACGTACATGTCCACCTACATCTCCATCCCCGACAACGACGCATGGGCCGGGGACTCGGGCAACTACACCTCCTACGCCGGACCTGCCTACGCCTACGGCAAGGGCTACTGCGTGAGCTGGGGCGGCACCATCGACAACGTGTCCGTGTCGGTCGAGCACTCCAACTGCGCCGCGCTGAAGGAGCACCGGGTCACCGCGATCCGCTGACCCGGCACCGTAGCGCTGAGCGGCCCGGCTCGGGAGCCGGGCCGCTCAGTACATGACCGGTATCGGGCCGGTCAGCTGCCTGCCGTGCGGGCGCCGGCCGTCAGGGCCGCTGACCGTCGGGCCCGACGGCCGTCAGGCCGTGCTCGGTGCGTTCTCCGGCTCCGGGGCCGTCGGTCCGGGGCCTGCCGGGGTGGCGGCCGGGGCCGTTGCCGGTGTGGTTGCCGCTTCCTCCGCCTCGGCGTTGAGCTCTGCCAGCATCGTCCTGCTGAAGCCGAAGAAGTACGTCGCCACGAAGCCCGCGACATAGCCCGCCAGCAGGCCGCCCGCGTAGATCGCGATCGACGTGGTCAGTGTGTGGTCGCCCTTGAGCAGCGGGAACAGCGCCCAGCCCGAGGGGCCGATCGCCGTGGAACCGACCGTGGTGCCCAGCTGGTTGAAGAGGCCGACGAAGCCGCCGCCGAATGCGCCGCCGACACACGCCGTGATGAACGGGCGGCCCAGCGGGAGCGAGACGCCGTAGATCAGCGGCTCGCCCACGCCCAGGAACCCCGCCGGGAGCGCCGACTTGATCGTCTTGCGGATCGACTTGTTCTTCGGGAGGCGCAGATAGACCGCGATGGCCGCACCGACCTGACCCGCGCCCGCCATGGCCAGGATGGGGAGCAGCACGGTGTAGCCCTGCTGCTGGATCAGCGTCGTGTGGATCGGGATCAGCGCCTGGTGCAGCCCCAGCATCACCAGCGGCAGGAACAGTCCGCCGAGGATGAAGCCCGCGCCCGCGCCGCCGTGCGCCAGCAGCCAGGTCGCGAAGGTGCCGATGGCGGTGGACACCTGACCGGCCAGATACATCAGGCCGAAGAGCGTGACCAGGCCCGAGGCCAGCACCGTGATGGTCGGGGTGAGGAGTACGTCCAGGGACTGCGGCATCCAGCGCCTGCACCACTTCTCGACGTACACCGCCAGTGCCGCCGCACCCAGTGCGCCGAGGACGCCGCCCTGGCCGGGGGAGAGCTTCTCGCCGAAGGCGGTCACGTTCGTCACGCCCGGGAAGACGATGATCGCCGCGACCGCGCCGCCCAGGATGGGCGTCCCGCCGAACTCCTTCGCCGTGTTGTAGCCGACGAAGACGGCGATGAGCGCCATGAAGCCGGACGCGATGGCGGCGAGCGCCGGGGTGACGCCGGGCAGCCAGCCCGCGTTGACCAGCAGGCCGTTGATACCGGCGATGATGCCGCAGCCGATGAGGGCGGGGATCAGCGGTACGAAGATGTTCGCGATCTTCCGCAGGAAGAGCTTGAACGGGGTCGCGTTCTTCGCCTTCCGCGCCGCCTTGATGGCCGCGCCCTGAGCGGCCAGCTCATCGGCGGTGGCTGCTCCGCCGGCGGGGGCGCTGGTGGCCTCGGCGGAGAGGGCGGCGGCCGGGGCGGAGGGTGCTGCCTCCGGCGCCGCCGCCCGGCCCTCCGCCACCAGCGTCTCGAACTCCGGCGTGACACGGGCGACCGCGCCGGGGCCCAGCACGATCTGGTACGTGTCGTCGTCGACCACGCCCATGACGGCGGGCAGCGCCTTCAGCGCCTCTTCCTGCACGAGCGAGCGGTCGGCCAGGCCGAGCCGCAGCCGGGTCATGCAGTGGACGGCGGAGGTGACGTTCCGCGCGCCGCCCACGAGGGGGAGGATCGCGGCGGCGGTGGCGCGGTTCTTGTCGCCGTTCTTGCCGCCGCGGTTTCTGTCTTCTGGCGTGCTGGGAGTGCTGGGAGTGTTCATGGTGCGTGGTGCCTCTGGGTTCAGGTGGCGCTCCGGTGGAGCGGGAGTTCCAGAGTCAACTGGTGCGGGCCGTTGACTGGAGAGCGGCGCGCAGATGTCCCCCGGTCTCTTCGAGAAGGTGCGCCGCGGTGGGGGCGTCCACGGCGCCCAGGACGATGAGGATGGCGGTCTTCACCTCGCCGTCGGCAGCGGCCAGCGCCTGCTCGATCTCGGCGTCGTCGGCGCCTGTCGCGAGCGCGACGATACGGCGCGAGCGGGCCCTGAGCTTCTCGTTCGACGCCCGGACGTCGACCATGAGATTCCCGTACGTCTTGCCGAGCCGGATCATGGTGATGGTCGAGAGCATGTTGAGGACGAGCTTCTGTGCGGTGCCCGCCTTGAGCCGGGTCGATCCGGTGAGCAGCTCGGGTCCGACGACGACCTCGATGCCGTGCTCGGCGGCGTCCCCCAGCGCGCTCTGCGCGTTGCAGGAGATCCCGACGGTGAGGGCGCCGCGCGCACGGGCGTGCTCGACCGCGCCGATCGCGTACGGGGTGCGGCCCGACGCCGAGATGCCGACCACGGTGTCGTCGGCGGTGAGGTGCAGCGCGTCCAGGTCGGCCGCCGCGAGCTCCTTGGAGTCCTCGGCGCCCTCGACCGCCTTGACCATCGCGGACGGGCCGCCCGCGATCAGGCCCAGCACTTCGGAGGGGTCGGTGTTGAAGGTCGGCGGGCACTCGCTGGCGTCCAGCACGCCCATCCGGCCGGCGGTCCCGGCGCCCGCGTAGACGAGCCGGCCACCGCGTGCCATCCGCTCGGCGGTGGCGTCGATGGCGGCGGCGATCTGCGGGAGCTGCGCGGCGACGGCGGCCGGCACGGTGGTGTCCTCACCGTTCATCAGCCGGGCGATCTCCTCGGTGGGCAGCTGGTCGATCTCGGCGAGCTCGGGCCGGAACGCCTCGGTGGTGAGGGTGTCCAGCTGGGCGCGCAGCGCTCCGTAGTTGTTGGAGGCGGTGGAGGTCATGGTGTGCGGCTCTTTCCGGTTCAGCGCTTCTGCGGTCATGCGGTGCGGTGATGCGGGGTGGCTCTGCGGTGATTCTCGGGTGGGGGCTCAGCGGCTGCTGTTGGTGCGCGGGGTGTGGCGGTGGGCGAGTGCTTCGTACGAGGCGGAGAGCGCGGGGGCCGCCCGGTCGTACGTCCGCTGCATGACCCCGATGAACAGGCAGTCCACGACCAGCAGCTGGCTGGTACGGGAGGACATCGCGGCGGGCCGCAGTTCGCTCTCGCGGGCGGTGGACGTGGTGAGGATGTGGTCGGCGTACTGCGAGACGCGGCCGTCCGGGCGGCCGGTGATCGCGATCGTCGTCGCCCCGTGCTCGAAGGCGGTGTGCAGCGGCTCTATGACGTCACCGGTCGCGCCGGAGTGGGTGATCGCGATGGCCACGTCGCCGGAGCGGAGCTGAACGGCGTTGGTGACGGCGAGGTGCGGGTCGCTGTGCGCGTGCGCTATCAGGCCGATGCGCAGCAGCTTCTGGGCGAGGTCCTGGCCGACGAGCGAGGAGGCGCCGACGCCGTAGATGTCGATGCGGCGGGCGGTCGAGAGCGCGGAGACCGCGGCGCCGAGCTGGACGGTGTCCAGGGCGGCCGCGGTGTCGGCGAGGGTCTGCTGCTCGTCGTAGGCGAGCTTGGCGACGACGTCCGCGATCGGGTCGTCGACGGCGATGTCGGCGGTGACGGCGGGGGCCCGGCCGGACTGCTGCTGGGCGGCGAGTCCGGCGAGTGCCAGGCGGAGGTCCCGGTAACCGGGGTAGCCGAGTATGCGGGCCGTACGGACCACGGTGGCCTCGCTGGTGCCGGTGAGTTCGGCGAGACCGGTGACCGTGAGGGCCGCGCAGCCTGCCGGATCGCCCGCGACGGCCTCGGCGACCAGCTGCATCGAGCGCGTCATGGAGGGCGCCAGGGTGCGGACCTTGGCGGCCAGGGCGGCGGGGGCAGGAGGGGCGGAAGGGGTGGAAGCGCCGGTGAAAATTTCCTTCACGTTGTTGGTCACATGTGAAAGATATTTTCGGACGCAAGGGGCGTCAACCCCGCGTGGACCTCCCTCCGAACCTCCCTCCGAACCTCCGTCCGTCCGGGCTCTCCGGTCGGTCTTCACCCGTAACCGGCCGGCCGGTTCTCTCGCCGACCGGGGACAATGGAGGCATGGATCCCGTGACTCCCCTCGAACAGTCCCTGCACGAAGCGCGGGCGCTGGTGCTCGCCGACCTCGCGTCCCGCGATGTGGCCGAGGCCGATGTGGTCTCGCTGGTGGAGGACGCGGTGACGCATCGCCGCTGGTGGGTGGAGCAGTGGCCGCAGGGCGCCGAGTTCGTCGCCGGTCTGGTGGCCCAGGACGTCCAGGACGCGCTCCTCGAACGGTACGGCCGCTGGCCGCTCTGCCCCGTCTGCCAGGACCCGCACGCACTGGAGGTCGAGCCGGAACTGGGCCCCGACCCGCACTGGGTCTGCGCCAAGGAGGCCGTGATCGTGGCCCCGGTGGGCGCGCTCTCGTGACGCTGTACATCGACCCGCCGACCTGGCCGGGCCACGGCAGAATGTGGTCGCACCTGGTCAGCGACATCTCGTTCGAGGAACTGCACACGTTCGCCGCGGCGATCGGCTGCCCGGCCCGTGCCTTCGAACGGGACCACTACGACCTGCCGTCACACCGGTACGCGGACGCGGTGGCGGCGGGAGCGGTCGAGATCGGCTCGAAGGAACTGGTACGCAGACTCACGGCGGCCGGACTGCGCCGCCCGAAGGGGCGCCCGGCGTAGGAGGGGCGGAGCGCTGTGCTGGTCAGAGCCGGGGCGCCGGGCCGTTCAGAGAGGGAAGGCGCCTGTGTCCAGGACTCCGCCGAAGGGGTCCGGAAGCTTCACCTGGTCGCCGAACGGGATGCGCTCGCTGTGCTTGTACGCACCGTTCAGGGGCGCGCTGAAAAGCGTGGTTGTCGGGCCGTGCTCATCGAACCGGTCGATCAGGAGATAGGCGGGCACGGGTGCGTGCGCGTAGGCCCAGAGCTTCTTGGTCCGGTCGTCCTTGGCATTGCTCCTGGACGTGATCTCGACAACCAGCAGCGCTTCGGCGGCGTCCACGGGGTCGCTGGTGTCGGGATCGGCGGCGGCGATCAGTGCGGCCGGCATGACGACCAGGTCGGGCACGTACAGCTTGTCCAGCCGGGCGATGTGGATGCCCAGCGTCTGGTAGATCTCCAGGTCTTCGGACAGGGTCCGATACAGCGACCGCTGCACCTTGGCTGCGATGTCGTGTTGATGTGCGTGTGGCGGCGGTACGACGAGGATCCGCCCTCCGTCGATCTCGGCGCGCCACCCCTCGGGCACGCCCAGCTCCCGCCAGGCCCGCAGCAGGTCGTCCCAGGGACGACGGTGCGGCATCCGGTCGTTCTCGGCCATCGCGGCGGTCATCGCGACTCCCTTCTTCGGTGGCCCGGCCGGGGCGAGCGTAGATCGACAGCGGTGTCACCTCGCACCGTTTCGCTCAGCGTTCCAACGGACGAGTGAACACCGCAGTAACCCTGGCCCCTGCTCCGGACGGAAGACTCTGGGTCAGACGTTCTCCGCAGCCACTGCTCCCGCCTCCGCCGCCGGGGCGAGGTCCGAGGAGCGGGCCACCACCCGCGACTGGGACCTGTGCAGCCGCAGTGAGGCCGTCACCGCGATGATCGCCACCACTGTCATGGCTGCGCCCGCCCACGCCGTCGCCGCGAAACCGAAGCCTCCGCTGATCACCGCGCCGCCCAGCCAGGGGCCGCCCGCGTTGCCCAGGTTGAAGGAGGCCGTGGTGGTGGCGCCCGCCAGGGTGGGGGCCGCGCCCGCCACGTTGAACATCCGGGCGTTGAGCGCCGGGGCCGTGTAGAAGGCCGAAGTCCCCAGCAGGAACGAGAGGACCACCGCCGCGGCCGGGTTGTGGGCCAGCAGGGCCAGGGCCACCAGGAAGACCGTCGAAGCCGCGATGCCGGTCAGCAGGACACCGAAGAGATGGGCGTCCGCGACCCGGCCGCCCACCGTCGTACCGACCAGCGCGCCCACGCCGAAGAGCGCCAGCACCGTCGGAACCCAGCTGTCGGCCAGCCCCGCCACATCGGTGAGCAGCGGTGCCAGATAGCTGAACGCGCAGAAGACACCGCCCGCGGCGAGCGCCGTGATGACGATGGAGAGCCAGACCTGACGGTCGCGGTAGATGCTCAGTTCGGTACGGAGCCGGGGCCGTTCGGCGGGCAGCGGGATCCGGGGGATCAGGGTGGCCACCCCGACGAGGGCGATGGCGGAGGCCGCGCCGACCGCCCAGAACGCCGAGCGCCAGCCCAGGTGCTCGCCGAGGAACGCGCCCGCGGGGACCCCGAGGACGTTGGCGATGGACAGGCCGCCGATCATCACCGCCATGGCGCGGGCGCGGGCGTTCACCGGAACCATCGCGATGGCCACCGCGGCGCCGACGGCCCAGAAGCCCGCGCAGGCGAAGGCGCTGATCACGCGCGAGGTGAAGAGCAGTGCGTAGTTCGGGGCGAGCGCGCCCGCGACCTGGCCCAGGCCGAAAACGGTGATGAGGGAGATCAGGGTGGTGCGGCGGGGCAGTCGCAGGGTGGCGACGGCGAGCAGCGGAGCACCGACCACCATGCCGATCGCGAAGGCCGAGATCAGCAGGCCTGCCTGCGGGATGGACACGTTCATGTCGTCGGCTATGTCGGGCAGCAGCCCGGACAGCATGAACTCACTGGTACCCAGCGCGAAAACCGCGAGCCCCAGGATGTGGACGGCGAGCGGCATACGGGCACGTTCGGTGGTAGCGGGCATACCAGGTGCCAACGATGGTGCAGTAGATGACATTCCCGCGTCCGGGCCCGTGCCGGGGACCGTGCGGAGGCCCGCGCGGGAGCCCAGGGCCGGGGCGCCGAAACTCTGGTTCGAAACCCTGGTGAGCGGTGGTGCGAGGGAGGGGAGTGAGAGGACGGGTGCGGGTGGGGCCGTGGTGGCGGGGGAAGGGCTCCGGTGTGGCCGGATGATGTGGCTGTGTGGTGCAGGTCTGGTGTGCCCAGGTGGTGCGGGTGGGTGGTGAATGGTCACGCTGTGCATGTCACGGGGGAGTTGGGGGAGGAGGACAGGCATGACGGTGAGCACAGATGCCCAGGAGGCGGACGACGGGCCGGTGAACGGCGCGTACGTCATGGACATCAGGCATGGGCAGGTCGGCGAGGTCATCGGGCGCGACGCCGGGTTCGTACGATTGCGGCCGCCGGCGGGCGGCGTCGAGTGGGTGTGCCCCGAGGATGCACTCCGGGCGGTCACTGCACGTGAGCAGTTGATCGCCCGCAACGCGCTGGCCAACGCGCGCAGCCGGGGCGACGTCTGCCGGTGACCGGTCGCCCCGGGTGGCCGGATGCGTATGGCCACGTACGGTCAAGCAGGCCAAGTAGGGCCATATGCAGGGCCATGTGGGACCACGTACGGCTCCGTGCGGCCGGTGGGTGTCCGGCTGTCGCCGACCGCGGCCGGATTGGTGTGTACGGCGGTCGTGGCGGTTGTCCGGCAGGGGGCCGGGGGGCCTGTCGCGTACGGCTGGTATACCGGGGCTGTGTGCCGGGGTCGTCTGCCGCGTAGGCGTGCGTCCCCTTGGAGCGCCCCTCAGAGCGTCAGC
The DNA here is from genome assembly GCF_036014215.1 of Streptomyces sp. NBC_00440. Lineage (NCBI taxonomy): Bacteria > Bacillati > Actinomycetota > Actinomycetes > Kitasatosporales > Streptomycetaceae > Streptomyces > Streptomyces sp. NBC_00440. The sequence continues at coordinate 3,627,791 of NZ_CP107921.1, read as the reverse complement.
AGTTCCAGTTCCGTCGCCAGGTTCTGGCGTGCCCTCGGCTCCCACTGCGCCTGTCCGTGATCCGTGTGGAACAGCCTCGGCAGGCCGAGCAGTTCACGCAGGACCGCCGAGCGGCCCTCGCGGAAGGCCTGGTCCGGCACGAACGCGTACTCCTCCCGAACAGCGGCCGCGTACTGCCCGTACGCGGCGGGGGGCGCGGCAAGGATCGCCAGGTCGGCGTCGCACAGCACCTCCCCGTTGGTGTCGCCGGGCTGCGGATCGTGGCCGACGGTCAGCCGGACCAGACGGGCCACCTCCGCCGTGCGGGCCTCCGGCACCCCCGCCTCGGTGAGCGCCCGCTCGGCCAGCTGGGCGCTGCGCTCCTCGTTCTCCGAGCGGTCCGGCCGGTACACCGCGTCGTGGAACCAGGCGGCGAGCCGCACGGCCGCCGGGTCGGCCGCGTGGTCGGCGAGGGTGTCGATGTGATCCAGCACGGCGGTGAGATGGGCGGTCGTGTGGTACCGGCGGTGGGGCTCGGCCCAGCGTGCGAGCAGGTTCTCGGCGTACGGCCCCGGGTCGGGCGCGGTGGCGCCTTCGCGGGCGGCGGTGAGGGCCTGGTGCCAGCGGGTGGCGAGAGCGTGGGGCGCGTCCTGGGGCATGGGGGCCATTGTGCCGGTGCCGGTCCCCGCCCCACGTAGCGCCTTGGGCCGCCTTCTCGTACGCCTCCTTGGGCGCTCTGTGGAGCCGGATACGGGTGCGGAGGCGCGGGGCCGGGCCGTAGGGTGTCAACTGGACTAGACCTGTAGCCCGCGAAGCCCGTAGCCCTTGAAGAAGCCCGTAGCCCTCGAAGATGGGGAATTGATGAGCAACCGTGCAGTTCTGGAGGTGATCGCGCTCTCCGCGGAGGACGCGGTCGCCGCCCAGGCCGGTGGTGCCGACCGCCTTGAACTGGTCGCCGACATGGCCGCCGACGGGCTGACACCGTCCCGTGAGACGTTCGCGGCGATCCGCGCAGCCGTCGACATCCCGCTGCGCGTGATGCTGCGCCTCACCGACGGGTTCGCCGCCGGTGACATCGGAGCGCTCGTGGCGGCGGCTCGGGATCTGCGGGCCGAGGGCGCCGACCAGTTCGTGCTCGGTTTCCTGGACGCCGACGGCAACCCCGACCTGGTGGCGGTCGAGCGGATCGTCGCCGAGATCGAGGGCTGCCCGTGGACGTTCCACCGGGCGATCGACCGCGCGGCCGACCGCGACGCGCTCCGCAAGGAGCTCGCCGACCTGCCGGGGCTCGACACCTTCCTCACGGCGGGCTCGGCCATCGGGGTCTCCGACGGTATGCCGACCCTGCTCGCCGAGGCGGCGCGCAGCGGCCGGCCGGGGTACGAGGCGCAGATTCTGGTGGGTGGCGGGCTGAGGCTCGAACACCTTCCGCGGTTGTTGGAGGCGGGGATCGACGCCGTACACATCGGCGGCGCGGCCCGGCCCGGCGGCTGGGAGCTGCCGGTCGACGCCGACGCGGTGCGGGTGTGGCGGGCGGCGCTGGACGGCTGAGCCCGTTCGGGGTCCGGGGGAGGGCGCCCGAGGGGGCTTGGGAAAAGCCCCCTCGGCGGGTCTCAGCCCAGCTGCTCCGGCAGCGGCAGTGTGTGCGTCACGATCAGGCCCGACACCGCCCTGGTGAGCGCAACGTACAGGCGGCGCAGGCCAGTTCGCAGGTCGGGCTCGCCTGCCACCACCGCCGCCGGTTCGTCCAGGACCACGTAGTCGTACTCCAGGCCCTTGGCGAGCGAGGCCGGCACCAGGGTCAGCCGGGAGTCGGCGCTGGTCTCCTGCCCCGGCTCCAGATGTGCGAGGCCCGCAGCCGTCAGCGCCGCCGACAGGGCGGGGATGCGGGCGTCGGCCGCGATCAGGCCCGTCGAGCCCTCGTGGCGCAGCGAGTCCCGGCAGGCGGTGACGGCAGCCGCGTCCAGATCCTCCGTCGTCCGCACCTCCAGCGAGCCCGGGTTCTCCCGTACGGACGAGACGGGCGCCAGCCCCGGCGACATGTGCGGCAGCAGCCGGGACGCGTACGCGATGACCTCGCGCGGTACGCGGAAACCGGCCGTCAGCTCCTCCACATGTGCGTCGCCCTTGCCCAGATGGTGCAGCGCTTCGTCCCAGCCCGACGTCGCCCAGGGTGTGGTGCCCTGCGCCAGGTCGCCGAGGATCGTCGCCGAACCGGTCGTGCAGCGGCGGCCGACCGCGCGGTACTGCATCGGGGAGAGGTCCTGCGCCTCGTCGAGGACGACATGGCCGAGCGAGTGCGTACGGGCGATCAGATCGCCCGCCTCGTCGATCAGTACCGCGTCCGCCAGGGACCACTTGGCGGACTTCACCGACCGGGCCGGCTTCGCCCAGCGGATCGTCCGCTGCTCGTCGTCGGTCAGGACGCCCTCCGCGTGCGCGGCGAGGAACTCCGCGTCGCAGAGCAGCCGCAGCACCAGCTTGTCCGGATCGACCTGTGGCCAGGCCGCCTTGACCACGGCCTTCACCGCGGGGTTGCGGGCCACCGCGTCCTGCACCCGGTCGTCGGGCGCCTCGCCCGCCTGCTCCATCCGGACCAGGACGGCGTGCGCGATGCGCTGTGGGAGCGCGTCGCGGGCGGCGCCGTAGCGGATGTCGCGGGCCAGCAACTCGCTGACGATCTCCTCCAGTTCGTACGCCGGGATCCGCCAGCGGCGCGAGCCCCGTACGACCATCGCGGGCTCGGCCGGCAGCGTCACATGCGAGCGCAGGGCCCGCCGCAGCACCTCCGCCATCCGGGCGTCGCCCTTGA